>NZ_JBPYUI010000047.1:0-21329 GCF_051858335.1 Klebsiella sp. K47 | reverse complement strand
TCATTAAATGACATGACTCCGGCTGAATTCATCCGAAGTCTCCGGAAAGACGAAGCTCTCTGATTTAGCACTGCACTGAATTTAGGCCAGGGTCAAAGTTAAAAAGGAGCACACTAAAAGCCTTAGCTCTACAGAGGTTCCTCCTGGTGCTCCCTCGGGAGACTATCTAATGCTGGAGACCAGTGCTTATATTTTTGCGATGAAGCAACCTAGAGGGTATACCTACATTGGTCTGGTGAAGAATTTAATCAACGAAGGTGAAGGACATATTTGGTGGAAAATATTAATAACGATGTACCACAGCATCAACCTTACCGAAATGAAAAGGTATTTAATTCCGGTAAGACAGCACTTGAGCTCAATTTTTCTGAGACAAATGGCAGTGTGAATCTTATCCTTGCGGGGCCTTTAGTATCGAAGCCGGGAAGTTTTGACTGGACTGGTCAAAAGGCCTTTTCAACAAAGCTGAGTGATGATGAAGTGATCACCTTGTGTATGGCGTTTCTTCGCCTTACTCATGAGGCTGTTCTGAAAGATAAAAAAACAAAGCACCATAATAAGCAAGTCTACAAAAACGTAAAAGTTACTTTTGATGGTAAATCCACAGCAATGATGGAGGGGGGAGTTGTAGCTATCAACAAAGACGAGAGAGACATTAATTTTATACATAAAATTAGTATTGATCCTGCCGCTTGCCTTCGCTTAGGTCTTTTCCTCTTGTCCGTCATACTGGCCCGAAATCCAGGGGTCCCATCTGACGCGGTTCTAACGTGCATGCGTCTTAATGCAAATGCTCAACTACAAAAGTAACTTTTCTATCTTATCATTCCCGTTTTACGGGAATTTCAAAAAAAGATACTTCCCTTAATGGGGAAAATACGCTCGGTTCATAGGATACATTAGATGTAACTATGGACTGACCCCATGCCTGTAGACAAATTCTGTCCTCACGACGAGGCCTGTTCGAAGGCCTCCGGACTGACGCCGCCGGGATGACTGTGGCGCCGGGTCCGATTGTAGAACACTTCAATGTAATCGAAGACATCCGCCCGGGCCAGATCCCGGTTTGGTATGTTCTCTTACTAATGCGTTCTTTTTTCAGTGAACTGAAGAACAATTCGGCCACCGCATTATCCTGGCAGTTGCCACGCCGGCTCAAGCTCGGTGCCAGGTTATTGGCCCGCAGAAGCGGTGCCAGTCGTCACTGCCGTACTGGCTGCCCTTACACAACCACAGACGGAACATGTTAAAGATCATTCCTGCCGATCGCATCTGGAAGGTAGCCGTTTCTCGTCTCCATTAATGCCAGTGTCAACATAGCTGTTTGTCCTGGCATTACCCCATTTCTCCCAAAAACGACGAAAGTGCCTGCAGGCCGCGTCATAACTGGCTTAAGCATAGATCTTAACCGCAAAAGGATCCTTTACGCATTTGGTTTTACCCGCAATAATGTGGGATAAGACAACAAAAGGATCCGCGCGCTGCGATTTATTGTCATGGCAGGATCAGCCGCTTCAGGCCAGAATAGCTGTATCCAAACCCGTTGTGCGCTACGTGAAAAATAACTCATGAACAGCATCCATTCCCCTGCAGAATTCACCAGATCGCGTCTCCCTGCTGCCGATCCGCCCCGGGCGTTGATTTTGCGACCGCGGTGGCACTCCGGCGGATAGCCACCTCAACAGGTGCCACGCCGGCTTACCTCCTGGCGCCGGAAGTGAGCGCCCTCCTCTGGTATATGCCGGACCAGCGTCACCACATGTTGTTCGCCACCATGTGGAATACCGGGAGCCCTATCGGTGAAGCCCGGACGCTCACCCCGGAATCCTTCGACCTGGATGGTCTGCGCCCTTTTGTTAGGGTGCTTTCGGAGAAAGTACGGGCGCGCCGCGGGCGGCCGCCAAAAGATAAAGTGCGCCTGGTGCCGCTGACGGATGGCAGTTTTGTGCGTCAGATGGAAAGCTGGATGGTCACCACCCGCCCCGCCGGCGGGAGCCGTTATGGCCGGTCACGGATGAGACAATGCGCAACTGGCTGAAACAGGCGGTGAAGCGGGCTGAAGCTGATGGCGTGCATTTTTCGATCGCCGTGACGCCGCATACCTTCCGGCACATGCTTTATCACCGGCAGCTCAGGAAGGTCATCCAGGCGCTGGCCGGGCATAAGGATCCGCGCTCGATGGAAGTCTATACCCGGGTATTTGCGCTGGATATGGCTGCCACCCTGGCCGTTCCCTTTACCGCTGACGGTCGAGATGCCGCGGAGATCCTTCGCTCCCTGCCACCGGCCGGCTGAGATTGTCGGGCAGGCGGCCGGGGCTTTGCCACTTAGTGAAGGAGATAAAGACAAACGCATTCCAGACGAGGCAGAGTCAGTCAGTCGCTTCTGAGTCTCTCACCGTGCCGGCTGCAGAAGCGTTACGCTTATCCAGTATGACCCGGGCATCATTCCGTCCGGGTCTGGAGAGAAATATTCATACCGCATCCCGTGTCCCCTCACCTTCTCATTGCACCATGACATCATTCGAATTAAGGAGCCCTGGTCCTCTGGTGACCAGCTGACATCTTCATACCGCAGACAATAAAACTTACTGCGATCCGGATATCAGCAGGTTACAGGGGGTATACCTGAGGGCCTTTCCAACCGGGTAAGCCAGGTCGTTATTCAGTATATCGTCGGTGACTGCGTCCCGGGCCATTTCTGACAGCCATCAGGTTTCCTCTTCATGATTGCAGATATCAGTGCGAAGCTGGCTGAGGGTACGACAGGATTAACGAACTTCGGAGGACTGGTTTTAGCAGCTCTTGTATGGCAATGCCGAAATCAACGCTCTGCTGAGTGGCTTCATTCAGTGCGCACCGGGGATTTACTGAAATATTGACAGTGGGATGCAGTCACGTGGAGAGCTCTCAATTGGTCGGGTAACACCCTCGTCAAACTTGCATGCTGCAGTCAATATCAGCATATTCTGGCCATAAATGACATACCGCAGTCAATATTGTCCGATCTTTACCTGCAGGAAGGAGAGCGAATATTGACTGTAGTATGCGTGATGCACCTCACAGTCAATAACTAATTGCGTATGCATACGGCAGTCATGGTAATGCATATCGCAGTCAATTTTCCGGCTTCATCGCCGATAGCGCTTCAGCAAGTTTCTGCGGATCGATGCCTGCAGCCTTCAGTGCCTTGATGACTTCGTCATAATTCTGCTCCGGCGCCTTCTCTTCTTCCTCCTTGCGCGGTACCTTCACCGTCCCGCTGATGAGTTTGGGATTGCGATAATGAACGCTAAAGTAAGTCGCCCGGCCACGTTTAAACTCGGTGTAATCCAGATAGCCGATATCCCGAAGTTGCTCCATAGCCTTTCGGACCGTGTGGTTCTGCGTATAGACATTTGAGGTAAGATTCAGCCGGTCCCGCATACGTTTCATGGAGATAGGTGCGGGATTCTGGGGAAGGCTCTCGATGTAGGTATACAGCGCCTGGGCAGATTCCTTCCGCTGCAGGGCGTCAATGGCTTTCAGCCGAAGCAGGACCCGCCTGTCCATATGGTAAAGCTCAAAGAGCTTGGGTTCAGCCTTGATCTCCACGATATCCTCGTTGATGTCATAATAGGCTGACTGCACCAGATGGGTGGTCCATCCTTTGGTCTCGCTCTGGAACTTCAGGGTAACCGAGGCGAGTTTAAACAGGGAATTGCTGATGCGATCCCGCATTTTCTTGTTTGAGCGCCGTGAGTCAAATCCACACATCTTAACGAATTCAACGAACGACAGTTCCAGGGTGTCACTTTTTACCCCATACTCAGACATCGAGCGAATGATCCCGAGCCAGACTTTAAAATCCGTGTCCATATCAAGACGCGAACCGGTGATCTTAACGTCGGTGTACCCTTCGCTTTTGGCGATGGACAGCTGTACGAGCTCCTCAGTGGCATCTGTGACGTTTTTACGGTTTGCCTTACTCCTGGAGGTTGATTTCAGGGTTGGAACGAAGAGACCGAGCCTCATGAGCGCTACCGGCTGCACAGTACTGGTACTGTTGACATCCAGCTTAACAACTTCGCCGGTTGTCTTGTCCACTTCCTGAAGATTGAGAGGTAAGCTGTTATTTTCGCTCGTCATCTTGCTCCTCAACGGTTATCCACAAAAGAATGTCGTTATACGTATCGCAGTCAACGGATATACATACCTCAGTAAATACCGTTGCATATCACAGTATTAGATTTCGCATACAGCAGTCAACTTTTTACATTCCACAGTCGATCCAGTATGACGTTCAAGCCAGTTACAGCGCATGCTGCAGCGATCCGGGGATCTCTTTAGGATCTCAATATGATCTCTTTGGGATCAATTACTGGATCGAAGCAATGAATAACGTTAATCCCCAGCCAGATCTACCCCACCACATTCAGGGTTCTGCAAGGGTAATCTGAATGCCGCATGAGTAACTCTCCCTGATTTAACATTAAATATTGACTGCGATATGTAGAATCTTCTTTTGTTGTTGACTAGCCCTCGGCTTTTAGTTTCATACCATAGTCAATTTTTCACATATCACAGTCAACTTCATGAAGATAGACTAATCCGGAGAAGTATCCGGCATCGTAGCGTTCGTGCTTTGTGCAGTCTCTGTGCTTTTCCACTTCCTCACTGCGTGAGATCGCTTACTGCGGCGAGCGGCAGTGAGAAATATTGACTGCCGTATGTGATTGAGCCTCTCTTCTCCGGTTTACAGCTTTCATTACAGTCAGCTTTGCAATTTTCAGATGACTTTGCGATTTTATTGTTGCTTTGCAAATAATCCCAAGATTTAATAAAATGATGCAAAGCGATGATTAAAGGATGCTCAGAATGGGACTGATGGATATACTTAACCAGTGCATTACTGCTGGACATGAGATGACGAAGGCTATCGCCATTGCGCAGTTTAATGACGACAGTCCGGAAGCAAGGAAGATCACCCGCCGCTGGAGAATTGGTGAAGCGGCGGATTTGGTTGGCGTTTCTTCTCAGGCAATCAGGGATGCAGAGAAAGCCGGCCGATTACCTCACCCTGATATGGAAACCCGTGGCAGAGTTGAACAACGTGTTGGTTATACCATCGAACAAATCAATCATATGCGGGATGTGTTCGGTACCCGACTGCGGCGTGCAGAAGATGCTTTCCCTCCGGTGATCGGGGTTGCGGCTCATAAAGGGGGGGTTTACAAAACCTCCGTTTCTGTTCACCTAGCTCAGGACCTAGCCCTGAAAGGACTCCGTGTTCTTCTCGTTGAAGGCAATGACCCACAGGGAACGGCTTCTATGTATCACGGATGGGTGCCCGATCTTCATATTCATGCTGAGGACACTCTCCTGCCCTTTTATCTTGGGGAAAAGGATGATGCCAGCTACGCTATAAAGCCCACCTGCTGGCCTGGCCTTGATATCATCCCGTCCTGTCTGGCACTGCACCGCATTGAAACTGAGCTGATGGGGAAATTTGACGAAGGCAAATTACCTGCTGACCCGCACCTGATGCTCCGTCTGGCCATTGAAACGGTCGCTCATGATTATGACGTGATTGTTATCGACAGTGCACCCAACCTTGGTATCGGTACGATAAATGTTGTATGCGCTGCTGATGTATTGATTGTCCCTACTCCGGCAGAGCTATTCGACTACACCTCCGCACTGCAGTTTTTCGATATGCTTCGTGACCTGCTTAAGAACGTGGATCTTAAAGGCTTCGAGCCAGATGTCCGTATTCTGCTTACCAAATACAGTAATAATAACGGCTCGCAGTCCCCGTGGATGGAAGAACAAATTCGGGATGCCTGGGGAAGCATGGTCCTTAAAAATGTTGTGCGCGAAACGGATGAAGTCGGTAAAGGTCAGATCCGTATGAGAACCGTTTTTGAACAGGCTATTGATCAACGTTCTTCAACAGGTGCCTGGCGTAATGCCCTCTCTATCTGGGAGCCTGTTTGCGATGAGATTTTTGATCGTCTGATTAAACCACGCTGGGAGATTAGATAATGAAGCGTGCCCCTGTCATTCCAAGACATACCACACATACTCAATCGACTGAAGATACCTCATCACCGGCGCCGGCTGCGCCGATGGTGGATTCATTAATTGCGCGCGTGGGTGCTATGGCCCGCGGTAATGCCATCTCTCTTCCGGTATGTGGACGGGAAGTAAAATTTACCCTTGAAGTGCTCCGGGGAGACTCTGTTGAGAGCTCTTCACGCGTATGGTCAGGCAATGAGCGCGATCAGGAACTACTTACCGAAGATGCTCTGGATGATCTCATTCCTTCATTTTTACTGACTGGTCAGCAGACTCCAGCTTTCGGCCGCCGGGTTTCCGATGTCATTGAAATTGCAGACGGCAGCCGTCGCCGTAAAGCCGCAATCCTGACGGAAAGTGATTATCGCATTCTGGTTGGTGAACTGGACGATGAGCAGATGGCAGCATTGTCCCGACTGGGTAACGATTATCGGCCGACGAGTGCTTATGAACGTGGTCTGCGTTATACAAGCCGGCTGCAGAATGAGTTTGCTGGAAATATTTCTGCACTTGCCGATGCGGAAAACATCTCTCGTAAGATCATTACCCGCTGTATCAATACGGCCAAACTGCCTAAATCCGTTGTTGCCCTGTTTGCACATCCTGGAGAACTGTCTGCCCGGTCAGGTGAAGCCCTTCAGAAGGCTTTTGCAGATAAAGAAGAATTACTGAAGCAGCAGGCTGAGACTCTCCAAGATCAGAAGAAAGCGGGACTAATCTTCGAAGCTGAAGAGGTCATTAGTCTTTTAACATCCGTACTGAAACAATCTTCCGCATCAAGAGTTAATCTGAGCTCACGTCATCAGTTTGCTCCAGGGGCAACAGCATTGTACAAGGGCGATAAAATGGTGCTTAACCTGGATAGGTCCCGCATTCCTGCGGAGTGTATAGAGAAAATAGAAGCCATTCTTAAGGAGCTTGAGAAACTAGGAGTTTGATGCGGACACGCTTTAGTCTACGGTTATCTCCCTTTACTTCATTTCCTTTCTCACAGGCCAGAAAAAATAACTGGCCTGAATACTCTCTATGGGACCACGGTCCCACCTGTATTATCGATTAGGTTTCAGCCTGGGACCACGGTCCCACCTGTATCGTCGTTTAGGTTTTCAGCCTGGGACCACGGTCCCACCTGTATCGTCGTTTAGTTTTCAGCCTGGGACCACGGTCCCACCTGTATCGTCGTTTAGGTTTCAGCCTGGGACCACGGCCCCACCTGCATCGTCGTTTAGGTTTCAGCCTGAGACCACGGTCCCACCTGCATCGTCGTTTAGGTTTCAGCCTGAGACCACGGTCCCACCTGCATCGTCGTTACATTATTAGTTTGGGACCGCAGTTCCATCAATGCCTGTCACGAACAGGTATTGGCATGGCGCCGGTGACCCGTTGAGCGGAGTAATCACGCAGCAGGACTGCTATTACAGGCGATGGTGAAAGTTCTGTTGGGAAATGAACGAAGCATGCATGTTGAGTGAA
Source organism: Klebsiella sp. K47 (assembly GCF_051858335.1). Classification (NCBI taxonomy): domain Bacteria; kingdom Pseudomonadati; phylum Pseudomonadota; class Gammaproteobacteria; order Enterobacterales; family Enterobacteriaceae; genus Klebsiella; species Klebsiella sp. K47. The sequence goes on along the minus strand of NZ_JBPYUI010000047.1, from coordinate 13,800 downwards.
ATCTGCAAAATTTCGCAGGGTATGCGGCTTAATTTTAAATTTCCGCCAGCATTTTTAAAGCCAGTTGCCGCCGCTGCGCGTAGGCCGGTCCTTCGTTCGGCCGGTAACCAGTTCCGGCCGTTTTTACGACCTTGGGATCACCTCGTCAGCAGTGTCTCCACTGTGATGTCGTTTGTCACGTTGTCCGATCACAAAATATACTGGTTTTGACGTTCTGTTATCAATTGCGCCAGGTCTTTTTCGTCCAGAAGATCGAGCATTTTTTCATACAGAACCGCGGGCACACAATAAAAAAACAGGCCGGTTGCTGTCAATAATAGCGACCGGGTAGCCGCAGCCGGCACCGGCGCTGGCCACCGGATCGTTTTTAAGTTCGCTGACGCTGGCAGTTACATCACACAGAATGATATTTATCATGGTTCCCCCCTGAGACAAGTCATCTGCATGATCGGTAAAGTATGATCTGGCGGCAAGTTCCGTCTGTCATTTCGCCGGTCAGAAACGGGCAACCGGCAGCTCCTTCCAGCGGGTGGTATATGCCGATGAAAGCATCTCACGTTTCATCGGCCATTCCGGGGCAATTCCTCTACCGGCAAACCATACTTTACCCAGCCCTGAGTTGTTGATCCCGTCCAGAACCATCATCAGCTCAGCACTGTGAGGCCGTGGCGGGCGTTCGTCGAACAGCTGCAGCTGCGAAACGCCAGACCCGGTGAAATCATTCAGCATAACTCCGGCTTTGGCATACCGGTGCCCATCCTTCCAGATACGCTCCAGAGCCGTTGTGGCGGCAGCAATGATGTCCCTGGTGTCCTGAGTGGGTGTAAGCAGTTTCTCCGTGGCCACGTTGCCGTAGTAAGGCTCTTTAACGGCGAACGGAGACGTTTTGATGGAAACGGAAATATGCCGGCAATACTGGTGCTCTTTACGCAGCTTTTCAGAGGCCCGCTCAGCGTGCTGACAGATAGCCTAGTGGAGCGACTCGTACTCCGTGATCTTCACACCAAAACTGCGACTGCAGACAATTTGCTGTTTCGTCGGAGGGGCTTCCTCAAGCGAAAGGCAGCTTTCCCGTTCAGTTCACGTACCGTTCGCTCTAGGACCACAGAAAAATTTTTGCGGATGAAGGTCGAGTTTGTCCTGCGCATCTTCCAGCGACAGAAACCAGTGAATGTTCAGGCATTCATCCCGCAGACTGCCGTTAAATGGGTGATGCTGCCAACTTACTGATTTAGTGTATGATGGTGTTTTTGAGGTGCTCCAGTGGCTTCTGTTTCTATCAGCTGTCCCTCCTGTTCAGCTACTGACGGGGTGGTGCGTAACGGCAAAAGCACTGCCGGACATCAGCGCTATCTCTGCTCTCACTGCCGTAAAACATGGCAACTGCAGTTCACTTACACCGCTTCTCAACCCGGTACGCACCAGAAAATCATTGATATGGCCATGAATGGTGTTGGATGCCGGGCAACCGCCCGCATTATGGGCGTTGGCCTCAACACGATTTTACGTCACTTAAAAAACTCAGGCCGCAGTCGGTAACCTCGCGCATACAGCCGGGCAGTGATGTGATTGTCTGCGCTGAAATGGACGAACAGTGGGGCTACGTCGGTGCTAAATCACGTCAGCGCTGGCTGTTTTACGCGTATGACAGGATACGGAGGACGGTTGTGGCGCACGTCTTCGGTGAACGCACTCTGGCCACACTGGAGCGTCTTCTGAGCCTGCTGTCGGCCTTTGAGGTCGTGGTATGGATGACGGATGGCTGGCCGCTGTATGAATCACGCCTGAAGGGAAAGCTGCACGTTATCAGCAAGCGTTACACTCAGCGCATTGAGCGATATAACCTGAATCTGAGACAACATCTGGCAAGGCTGGGACGGAAGTCACTGTCGTTCTCAAAATCGGTGGAGCTGCATGACAAGGTCATCGGGCATTATCTGAACATAAAACACTATCAGTAAGTTGGAGTCATTACCCTTATTCCTCCCCGAAAAGGAGCAGGTTACTGGCCCGGTGAGTACGCAGACCGCAACCGTGCAGTGGCTAATCAGCGGCTGAGCGGAAGCAATGCACGGTGGAAATGGACAACGGAATATAACCGTCGCTCGATAGCGGAAACGGCAATGTACAGAATGAAGCAGTTGTTGGGAGATTCACTGACGCTGCGTGACTACGATGGTCAGGTAGCGGAAGCTATGGCCATGGTGCGTGCGTTGAACAGGATGACAAAGGCTGGGATGCCAGAAAGCGTGCGTATTGCCTGAAAATCCAGCCAGCTACAGGGTCGTTCGCACGAAATCTTATTTATTCAACAAAGCCCGGTGTCACATAAAAAAGCCCGTCAGCGGCGGGCAAAGACTACACACAGCTATTACAGGATGATTCAGGCAGTTTCTTCGTAAACGTTGTAATCCAGCTTTGCTCCACTGTAATTCTGCAGGCTACGGGCTTTATTCATCGCGCAACTGAACGCATTCGAACGATCGCCTGCACTCCCATTATGCCCATAGCGGGCAATTTCATACGGTTTCTCATAACTGCTTTCTTCCAGCACAATAAAGGCTCCCGGTTCACTGGTCAGCAATTCGAAACCAAGACCTGCGGCCTTTGTATTCCTTAGCTGGTAATATGCAGTGAGTGTCATAATTGATTCCTTAAAATAATACCGATACAAAGATATTTCTACAGGCATTGTTGAGCCTGTAAAATTGCTGATAGTTCAGAGTGACTGTAAGTAATAATAACTTATTCAAGTGGCGCGTCAATTGGCTAAATAACCTTACCTTCATTAAATTTTGAAAGAAATACAATCAGGAAAAGTGACTTTAAAAATCTCTTTCGGATATGACGCTACTGATATCTGATATTGCCTGGAGAATTTTGTCATAAGCGTAGACCTCTATTTTGGCGTAAATCTTCAAACAGGTAGCTGAGTCGTTTGGTTAACATCAGACATGGGCGCAGCTGGCGAACAAGGGGGGTTGTCCTGGCACTGCATTGCGTCTGCACAGAACCGTTACATTGGTCGGCGCAGAAGTGGTAACCGGAGCATATCGACAGAGGGGAAAATTCATGACTGAACTCCAGCAGATGCCGGGATGCAGGGCAGAAACACGGCGGAAACCATCTTAAAAGTTATTAACTTACCAGCTTATTAGCCCTGGGAGGATGGGAGTAAACACGGTATAATGGTGTCGGCGCTTGAGGCTTTTTGCCTCATGATGTTTGAGTGTTTTGATGTTGTGAGGCAGAAAGAAGAAAGCCCCGTAGGACGTTAATTTTCATTAACCAACCACACGAGGCCATCTGCTTGACTAGACACCAACAGAGTAGCCTCTTAGCTGCCGTAAGGCAAGGAGATGTATGGGTCCACCACATATTGCAATTTTTACTCTCACGTAAAATATAGTCCACTGGCGTCATCAGTTCGAGTGATTTATGTGGCCTTTTGCTGTTATACAGCACCAGATATTCAGCCATTCTTTGATTAAACAAATTCAGGTCCTCAAAAAGCAACAATTCATTGAATTCAATAAATTGTTCTCTAAGTGTCCGGTTAAATCGCTCACAGGTCGCATTCATTTTCGGTGTGTACGGATAGGTCCAGATGTGTTTAATCGAGGCTTCCTGTAGCGTTTTATCAAAGTTACCGAGGAACTCCTTACCGTTGTCAGTGACAACTTGTCTGATAGCGACAGGAAAGAGCTTTGTGGCCTTGCTGAAGAAATGGCTGGTAATATCGCTGTTGAGTGAAGGGACCGCCAGGGCCAGCGCATAGTCGCTGTGCTCGTCGATCATGGTAATGATATAGCGGCGTAGGTCCCCCATCCTGAGTTCAATCGCGTCCATCCCTATGAGTTCGCCTGTTTTTACCGGGCGGTATTGTTTTGGTCTTCTGGGCTTCACTGAGCGTTTTTTTATCAACCGGGCTTTGCCCCTGGCACTGAGGCGTACGGGGATCATCCGCATTTTATCATGAGCTCCGGCAATTGTATGGGTCCACCACATATTGCAATTTTTACTCTCACGTAAAATATAGTCCACTGGCGTCATCAGTTCGAGTGATTTATGTGGCCTTTTGCTGTTATACAGCACCAGATATTCAGCCATTCTTTGATTAAACAAATTCAGGTCGGCTTTGTTGAATAAATCGAACTTTTGCTGAGTTGAAGGATCAGATCACGCATCCTCCCGACAACACAGACCATTCCGTGGCAAAGCAAAAGTTCAGAATCACCAACTGGTCCACCTACAACAAAGCTCTCATCAACCGTGGCTCCCTCACTTTCTGGCTGGATGATGAGGCGATTCAGGCCTGGTATGAGTCGGCAACGCCTTCATCACGAGGAAGGCCCCAGCGCTATTCTGATCTCGCCATCACCACCGTTCTGGTGATTAAACGCGTATTCAGGCTGACCCTGCGCGCTGCGCAGGGTTTTATTGATTCCATTTTTGCACTGATGAATGTTCCGTTGCGCTGCCCGGATTACACCAGAGTCAGCAAGCGCGCAAAGTCGGTTAATGTCAGTTTCAAAACGTCCACCCGGGGTGAAATCGCGCATCTGGTGATTGATTCCACCGGGCTGAAGGTCTTTGGTGAAGGCGAATGGAAAGTCAAAAAACACGGCAAAGAACGCCGTCGTATATGGCGAAAGTTGCATCTGGCAGTTGACAGCAACACACATGAAATCATCTGTGCAGACCTGTCGCTGAACAATGTGACGGACTCAGAAGCCTTCCCGGGTCTTATCCGGCAGACTCACAGAAAAATCAGGGCAGCATCGGCAGACGGCGCTTACGACACCCGGCTATGTCACGATGAACTGCGGCGTAAGAAAATCAGCGCGCTTATCCCACCCCGAAAAGGTGCGGGTTACTGGCCCGGTGAATATGCAGACCGTAACCGTGCAGTGGCTAATCAGCGAATGACCGGGAGTAATGCGCGGTGGAAATGGACAACAGATTACAACCGTCGCTCGATAGCGGAAACGGCGATGTACCGGGTAAAACAGCTGTTCGGGGGTTCACTGACGCTGCGTGACTACGATGGTCAGGTTGCGGAGGCTATGGCCCTGGTACGAGCGCTGAACAAAATGACGAAAGCAGGTATGCCTGAAAGCGTGCGTATTGCCTGAAAATCCAGCCAGCTACAGGGTCGTTCGCACGAAATCTTATTTATTCAACAAAGCCGTCATTACCCTTCATGGGGATGTCCTCATGTGGCTTATGAATACATTACTAATATTGGGGTATGTTAATAAACGCTGGGTAGGTCACATTGAGTACTACATGACAATAAAACACTATCAATGATTTAGAGTCATTTCCACTGAACTGATCTGAGGAAGATAGAGCATCACATTATTTCCTGTTGAATTTAGATAATGACGCTCATATTACAAAGCCGGGCAAAATAATCAGCACCAGAAGGTGCTGATATATTGATGCATTCTACATTAGGCATGCTTATCTGCTATTTTTCTATAATGTTATGCTCAGGACCATAAGGGAAATGGGTAATGTTCTCTGCTGCATTTTCGGTGACTACCAGGATATCGTGTTCGCGATAACCGCCGTGTCCCGGCATGTTCTCTGGCAGCATGATCATCGGTTCCATTGAGACTACCATTCCCGGCGCTAAAACGGTTTCAATATCCTCGCGTAATTCTAAACCGGCTTCGCGGCCATAATAGTGGCTCAGTACGCCGAAGGAGTGACCATAGCCAAAAGTCCGATACTGCAGCAGGTCATGCTCGCGATAAATTTCATTGAGCGAGGCGGCGATATCGCAACAACGGGCGCCAGGGCGAATGAGCGCCTGCCCACGGCGGTGCACCTCACAGTTGATCTCCCAGTGACGCAATTGCTCATCGCTAGGCTGACCGAGGAACAGTGTACGCTCCAGCGCGGTATAGTAGCCGGCAATCATGGGAAAACAGTTCAGTGATAAAATATCCCCTTGCTTGAGGCGACGGGTCGTCACCGGATGGTGAGCACCGTCGGTATTCAGGCCAGACTGAAACCACGTCCAGGTATCGCGCAATTCAATATGCGGCAAGCGTTTCGCGATTTCCCGGGTCATCGCCGAGGTGGCTGCCAGGGCAACGTCATACTCCGGAACATCTTCGGCAATCGCTGCGACGCATGCCGCGCCGCCGAGGTCGGCGACCTGAGCACCAATTTTAATCAGCGCAATCTCTTCGGCAGACTTAATCATGCGCATACGCATCGTCGCCGGTGCAATATCAATAAACTGTGTCTGAGAAAGGTAATGGCAAAATTTAGCGCGCTGTTCGATCGTTACATGATCGCCTTCCAGTGCAATCCGCCGGCTGTTATCAGGAACCACTTTACGTACTGCACGGTAATAATTATCGCGCTGCCAGTCCGTGTAAACGATATTTGCACCGTAGCTGCGGCGCCATCCCTGACCTCCATCGATATTGGTGGTAATTAAAAATGACTGGCTCGGTGTCACTACCAAGGCATACTGGCGACCAAAACTACAATATAAAAAATCGCCGTAGTAATTAATATTATGAATCGAGGTTAAAATAACTGCATCAATGCTGTCTGCTTCCATGGTGGCCCGTAATCCCGACAGTCGGCGCTGCATCTCATGGGAGCTGAACGTTCCTTTAACTTTTTGCCCATTAGCTAATTCAATAATATCTGGCATGCTCATAATAAACTCCGTCGTTGATAATGGCGTGATGCCATCATCTGGAAAATGATATCTTGCTACAAACGGAGATTATTAATTTGCCGTCATTAGCCGGCCTTATGCAGCGTATATTCACCGAGAATTTGCGTTCGCTCTGCAATATGACGTGCGGTTTCTTGTGTCAGCCAGTTAATCAACGCCTGAACGCGTGGCCGTTTCTCATTATTACGCGGGCAGGTTAACCACACCTGTCCGTCTTCGACGATATCGGTAAAAGGGCGAATCAGTGCGCCATTGCTCACTTCCATCGCACACAAAGAGTGACGGCTTAAGGCGATTCCTTGGCCGGCGCAGGCGGCCTGGAGTACGAGGTCAGCGCGGGAAAATCCGGTTCCCGCCTCGACATTCAGGTCATAGAGCCCGAGGCGGGCAAAATAGGAGCGCCAATGGGTGCTATAGGCATTTTGCGGCATGGAATCATGCAGTAAGCGCAAACCACAGAGTTCGCTGTAACTGCGCAGATGCCGTGTTTTCAACAAATCCGGGCTGATCACGGGATAGATCACATCGTTGAACAGATGCCGTTGAATTAGATTTTTATCATCAACCCAAAAAGGAGTGATGGCGATATCGACCGCGTCAGATTTAAAATTGGCGGGCGTCATATCGGCATCAATTTCCAGGCTGATAGGGTACTGCTCATAAAACTGATGCAATCGGGGAAGCAGCCATTTGGTGGCAAAGGACGGCATAACCCGAATCTTTATGGTGCCCTCAAGGGTTTCTTCACCGGTTTGGTGCAACGTAGTTTCGAGGATGGCAAAGGCCTGGCGCACTCCGATAAAAAGTTGTTCACCCTGCGGGGTTAAGCGTAGTCCCGCGGGAGTGCGGTGAAAGACCAGATAGCCAAGTTGCTGCTCAAGCGATTGAATTTTTTGGCTTACTGCACTCTGAGTAAGAAAAAGATCCTGCGCGGCACGGGTAAAACTGAGATTGCGCGCTGCGGCATCAAAGTAGCGTAAACCGTCGAGAGACGGCAAACCTGGTTTTCGTTGCATCATCGGTTTCTCTTTTGCTAAATAACCTGTAATAAGCACTATTCATGCCAAAATCACCATTAGCCGTGCTAATAGTTATCAGTTAGAAACCACCGTTTGTCGCCGCTCAGCGAATGAATAAATATTATCATCGTCATTCAAACTCGCGGAGAAACATTGATGAAAAATAAACTGTGGCTATTACTTTCTATGTCTGCCTTACAACTTTCACCATTATTGATATCTACGGCCCAGGCTGATTTACTGGATGATATTAAGCAAAAAAAAGAAATAGTGATTGCCACCGAAGCGCGCTATGCCCCTTTTGAAATGCTTGAAGATGGCAAAATAGTCGGTCTGGGAAAAGATATTCTCACGGAAGTGATGAAAGGATTACCCGGGGTGAAAGTGGTTCAGCTGGATATTCCATTTCAAGGGATTTTGCCCGGCCTGGAAAGCAAACGATTTGACTTTGTGGCAACTTCTTTAACCATCACTCGCGATCGTGAAGCAAAATTTGCTTTTACCGCTCCCTTTTCTGACGCCAGCGTGGCCATTCTGAAACGCAAAGGGGATAGCCGCATTAATAGCGCCAAAGATCTCCAGGGCATGATTGTCGCCAGCCAGGCCGGGGCGCCGCAAATTGCGGTGCTAAAAGAATATGAAGCATCGGTACTTAAACCCACCACCGGTCACGGCGTTAAAGAAATAAAAGCCTTTATTGATTATAACGAAGCCTATGCGGCATTAGCGGCGCACCGTGTTGATGCGGTTGTGCAATCGCTGCCGAACCTCGCGCCGTTGGTAAAGACCCGTGGTGATACGTTTGAAATTGTACGCCCACCGTTTGGCCCGGCCACTTGGTACGCATGGGCCGGAAGAAAGGATGCGGATAGCGCCTCACTGGTCAAATTTATCAGCGACGGCATTGTGCAGTTGAATAAATCGGGAAAACTGGCGCAGCTACAAACGAAGTGGCTGGGTTTTTCTATGGCCGTTCCTGAGCAAGTTCCGACCCCGGCAAACTAATTTGATGGATACTGGAGGGCAATATGTTTGATATTTCAGTGGTGTTTCCCTATTTCCCTCAGCTATTAATTGGCGTGCTCAGTACTCTGGCTGTATCGCTGAGCGCGATTGTCATAGGATTGATCCTCGGTTGGTTAATTTGCCTGGGGTTAAACTCTCCGCGGCGTCTCGTGCGTTGTTTTTGCAAAACCTATGTCAGTTTTTATCGTGGAACGCCGTTACTGGTCCAGTTGATATTAATATTTTATGCTTTGCCAACAGTAGGGATCACGCTTTCACCATTGCTGGCGGCGGTTGTGGCTCTCTCATTAAATACCGCAGCCTTTCAAGGAGAGATTCTTCGGGCTGGCTTTAAAATGTTGCCCAAAGGCCAACTGGAAGCGGCACGAGATTTTGGTTTTTCAGCGGCGCAAACGCTGTTTTATATTCAGATGCCGCAGGTGTTGCGCGCCATGATGCCGGCTTTGATTAATGAAACCATCGATATTATCAAAAACTCGGCATTGGTCTCGGTGGTGGCGGTCCATGAGTTGATGAGAGTGACTCAAACGCTGGCCTCAACCACCTATCGGCCGCTGGAGTTTTATACGGCATGCGGTCTCCTTTATTTTCTGACCTCGTGGGGGCTGAGTATTGTTGGCACCAGGTTAGAGAAAAACCGCTCATCTTCGGCTCAAAGGGTATTAGCACAATGAATGTTGAAATACTTTTTACCTATAAAGATGCCATTGCCGCCGGTATTTTAATGACCCTAAAAATGAGTCTCGGCGGTATCCTGCTGGGGCTGGCGATCGGGCTATGTTTTTTTCTTCTCGAAAGACAAAAACCGGCTTTATTTAATGTGATATATCATGCATGGATTAATGTGTTTCGCGGCACGCCGTTACTGGTGCAGCTCTTTTTAGTCTTTTATGGTGGACCCTATATAGGTATTAATCTCGAGGCGCAACAGGTCGGGGTACTGTGCCTGGGATGTTATGGTTCCGCTTATTTTGCGGAAATATTTCGTGCGGGTCGCAATGCTGTCTCAGGTGGGCAAGTTGAAGCGGCGGCAGACCTGGGGTTAAGTCCATGGCAAATATTTACTTTCATTGTCTGGCCGCAAATGCTCGCGCGCATTATCCAGCCATTGATTGGCCAGAGCGTCATTTTGGTAAAAGAGTCGTCGGTGCTATCCATTATTACGGTCGGTGAACTCACCAATACCGCCATGACCATTGCTAACCAGACCTATGCGATGGTTGAAATCTACGCCTTAATGGCCATTGTCTATTGGGGGATCGCGATCGGTATCTCCCGTCTGGGTAATAAAATAGAGCGCCATTATTCTTATTCTCAATTAAGCCGAGGTTAATACTATGCGTGATTATGCTATTGAGATTAACAACCTCAATAAACATTATGGCGAAAACCATGTTCTACGTGGCATCGATGTCAGCATTTCTCCCGGAGAAGTCATCTGCGTGATTGGTGGCTCAGGGTCGGGTAAATCCACGCTGTTACGCTGTATTAACTTTTTGGAAGATTATAGCTCCGGCAGCATTCTGGTGAATGGCGAGAACGTCGGCTATGAACCTCTCGGCGGGGAAAAACGCCGGCGTTTAAGCGACAAGGAAAACCGTCAGGCTTTACGCGACGTCTGTATGGTCTTTCAGCAGTTTAATCTGTGGCCGCATATGACGGTACTCGATAACGTAGCCACGCCGTTGCGGCGGGTTAAAAAGGTCTCCCGTGAAGCAGCCTACTCCGAAGCGAAAACGCAACTGGCACGGGTTGGTCTGGCAGACAAAGCCGATAGCTGGCCCGCGATGTTATCCGGTGGTCAGCAGCAGCGCGTTGCCATCGCCCGGGCATTGACCATGAAACCCGCCATTATGCTGTTCGATGAACCGACTTCAGCGCTTGATCCGGAGCTGGTCGGGGAGGTGCTAAAGGTCATCCGCAATCTTGCCGATGATGGTATGACCATGATGATTGTGACCCATGAGATGGGGTTTGCCGCTAAAGTCTCCGATCGGGTGCTGTTTCTTGCCGATGGCTGCATTGAAGAGCAGGGAGCACCGGCGCAACTGTTCCATCAGCCGAAAAGCCCGCGGCTGCAGTATTTTTTGTCGTCGTGGAGTGAGCGCCAGTCGGGGGCTAGATTACCTGAAAGGGCATTGAAGGAGTCAGCATGAAGCAAGGGATTACATTTGGCGTACTCGCTGGCGCATGCTGGGGATTCATCTTCCTGCCACCGGTACTGCTACCCGAGATCTCACCACTGCTGTTAACCTGCGGTCGCTTTGCTACCTATGGGATACTGGCGGCAATATTACTTATACCTCAATGGCGCAACATTGCCCGTGTATGGCATCATCGCGATCTGCTGACGCTAATTCGTCTTTCGCTGATGAGCAATGTTTTCTATTTTCTGCTCGTCGCGGTGGCCGTACAGCAGGTCGGTATTGCCGCGACATCGTTAGTGATAGGTTTAATTCCGGTGATGGTTCCGGTGCTTGGTCGCAGGGACCAGCATGCTCCGCCCTTCAGGCAATTATTGCTGCCGATGACGGCTATCATTGCTGGTGTGGTGCTGATTAATCTGCATGCGATACAAACATCATCGCACCAAGTTACAGAAGGAAAACGGCAGATGCTGGGGATCCTTTGTGCCTTCGCTGCATTACTGTGCTGGAGCCGTTACGCTGTCGAGAACTCCCGCTGTCTGAAAAAACTCCCTTACACCAGTAACCAGTGGTCTCTCCTGATAGGCCTGTGTACGGGATGTATTTCGGTACTGCTATGGCTCATCGCCAGTATATTCAGGTTTTCTGCAGTTGACTTGTCGTTACCGGAACACACCCAAACGCTCTTTTGGATAACGAACATGATGTTAGCCGTGGTCTCCTCATGGCTGGGATATCTGGCGTGGAATCTCTGTTCCCGGCGTCTTCCGGTATCACTGACAGGGCAGATGGTGGTTTTTGAAACCCTTTTCGCGCTGCTATATGGTTTTATCTATTCACAGCGCATTCCGGATCTCCAGGAAAGTGCCGCTATTACGCTGTTAATTGGTGGGGTTATGTTTACGTTACATTACCATCAGCACAATCATGGCGGCGACGTGAGTAATACTTCAGAAGTCAATCGGAGTTAATTATGGCTTCACCAGATTCTCGTACATGAATAGACTGGCCCTTGGAATCTTCAGACAGTTGGTATCACTTAAGTTATTGATAGTATTAATACTCATTTTTAGGCTAGTCGCTGGAATCCGGATAATTGGGGTAAGTTTGGATATCGAAAATTATTGTACTATAAGGGCTTCCCCGGCATGTCAACGCCGGTGTTTACGGTTTCTGTCTGCACTACAGTTAAAAATAAAGGGGAGAGTTTGCGGTACTATAAACGGTCATAATGAATCGTTATCGATTCGGACCCTGATGAAAGACGCGCGTGAGGTTCTTGTTCGTTAAGCGGATACGTATATCCTGTACAATAGCCAGATAGGCCTCACGGGGTCTAACCCTTTATCATCAACGAATTGCAGAACAGATGGTTATTTTGTTTCGTGCTTTAGCTGGCTGAGTACAGCCTGACATCATCACCGTAATGCAATGATGCCCAGCACAGCCTTGCGTTTTTGACGGCGATCGCTACAACGGCACGCCAGTATCCTCTGCGCTCGATCAGTGAACAGACCCAACGACTGAATGAATCAGTCTTTTTCTCCGCCCCGATCAGTACCGAGCGGCCCCCCTGAACCAGAAATGTTCTCAGATACGAATCGCCAGCTTTCGTTATCCTGCCAAGATTCGACTTTCCGCAGCTGCTGTACTGCGATGGCGTAAGGCCCAGCCAGGCTGCCAGCTGGCGTCCATTCTTAAAATCATGTGCGTTACCGATACTGGCGACCAGCGCACAGGCCGTTGTGGGGCCTACGCCCTTCAATTCCATCAGCCTTTGACTGCGATGATCTGTTTTGGCCATGCGGGACAAAATCCGATCATATTCAGCTATGTTGGCTTCGATGCGAGCAACGTGCTCCAGCAAATCATCAACACATTGCTGAACCTGAAGTGGTAAAGAATCTTTCTGTGCAGAAACCATGTGTCGCAGGGAATCTGTACTTTGTGGCGCGATGACGCCGAATTCAGATATCAATCCTCGCAGGCGATTATACGTTGCTGTTTTCTCTTCTATAAATCCCTGACGGGAGCGGTGTAGGCATTGCATCGCCTGCTGGCTCTCATCCTTAACGGGTATAAACCGCATATGCGGGCGACGAACTGCTTCACAGATAGCCTGTGCATCAGCTGCATCATTTTTGCCTGATTTCCGGCCATGCGGTAAGGAGATACAAATTTAGAAGCCATCAGACGTGGATCATGAGCATACAACATAGAGGTTTCAGAGGAACGGTAGTGTTCGTGATTGTTCGTTAACTTAATGAGAGTTATGGTTTTTTTGATTTTGATGTTCGAGCATGATCGCATCCGTTTTCTCCGTTACGGGCCACTGTGTATTGCAGTGTGTATTGCTTTTGTGTGTGCAGAGAGTGAGAAGATGGCTGCAGAAAATAAACTGAGTGATAGGCAACTAAAAGCGCTACAGGGTAAATCGCAGACTAAGCAGCGGTTGATTTCAGACGGTCGCGGAATGTCGGCGCGAGTTAGCAAGAATGGGGCTGTGAGCTTTGTCATGTTCTACCGTTTGGGCGGTAGAGATACTTCCCCAATATGGCTGACTCTGGGCAAGTATCCGGATATGTCATTGAAAATGGCACGAGATAAACGTGATGAATGCAGGGCTTGGCTCGCTGAAGGTATCGACCCACGTCACCGTATCGGCTTAATCACTGATGTATCAAAGAATCTCATGCGCAACAAAGTGCAGGTCATTCAACAGTTTGAACAGACCGGCTCACACGCCAACCGCTATGACGTCACCATTCTGGTCAATGGCCTGCCATTGGCGCAAATTGAGCTGAAAAAACGCGGTGTGGCGATTCGCGAAGCCTTTAACCAGATACAGGCTTTGTTGAATAAATCGAACTTTTGCTGAGTTGAAGGATCAGATCACGCATCT
>NZ_JBPYUI010000046.1:0-21555 GCF_051858335.1 Klebsiella sp. K47 | reverse complement strand
GTTGGCATGACCACCTTCGGTGAGTCTGCGCCGGCTGAGCAGCTGTTCGAGGAGTTCGGCTTCACCGTTGATAACGTGGTCGCTAAAGCGAAAGCGCTGCTGTAATCGCTGGTACGGTGCGGGCTGATGCCCTCACCCCAACCCTCTCCCACAGGAGAGGGTGCAAACACCAAAACGGTAACCCCTGGGTTACCGTTTTGCTTTTATCTCGCCACCCGGCTTTTTGTATCTGCTATTCCTGAACCATGTAATACGGTTGTAAATTATTCCAGAGAAAATGTGATGTGAGTCATATAGCTGGTTTATTGCGCTGGACAAACATTCCTTTTATTCCTCATTTCGCTTATTCTAGCTGAAGCGTTTCAGTCGTTTAAATGTTCGACAATTAATCAATCAGCCGCAGTTTGCAGCTGGTAAGGTTCCCCTCAGAGCGTTGCTGGATTACTCTGTCAGCCACCTCATAACAGGGACAGCCTTGCAGGAGATCTATGACCATTCGCATCGCGATTAATGGCTTCGGTCGCATTGGACGCAACGTGGTTCGTGCTCTATATGAATCCGGGCGTCGTGCGGAAATCACCGTGGTGGCAATCAATGAGCTGGCGGATGCCGCGGGCATCGCGCATTTATTGAAATATGACACCAGCCATGGCCGTTTCGCCTGGGATGTCCGTCAGGAGCGCGAGCAGCTGTTTGTTGGCGACGATGCCATCCGTCTGCTGCATGAGCCGACCATTGCGGCGCTGCCCTGGCGCGAACTGGCGGTGGACGTCGTGCTTGACTGTACCGGCGTATACGGGAGCCGTGAACACGGTGAAGCCCATCTTCAGGCGGGGGCGAAAAAAGTGCTCTTTTCCCACCCCGGCGGCAACGACCTCGACGCGACGGTGGTGTACGGCGTAAATCAGGATGAACTTCGCGCCGGGCATCGCATTGTCTCCAACGCCTCCTGCACCACCAACTGCATTATTCCGATCATTAAACTGCTCGATGACGCCTATGGCATTGAGTCCGGCACCGTCACCACCATTCACTCGGCGATGCATGACCAGCAGGTGATTGACGCTTATCATCCGGATCTGCGGCGTACCCGCGCGGCCAGCCAGTCGATCATTCCGGTGGATACCAAACTGGCGGCAGGGATCACCCGTATTTTTCCGCAATTTAACGACCGTTTTGAAGCGATTGCCGTGCGGGTGCCGACGATTAACGTGACGGCAATTGACCTGAGCGTGACGGTGAAAAAACCGGTAAAAGCATGTGAAGTCAACCAGTTGCTGCAAAAAGCAGCACAAGGTGCATTTCATGGTATAGTTGACTATACGGAATTACCGTTGGTCTCGACAGATTTTAACCACGATCCGCACAGCGCCATCGTCGATGGTACGCAAACCCGGGTCAGTGGCGCGCATCTGATCAAAACGCTGGTCTGGTGCGATAACGAATGGGGCTTTGCTAACCGAATGCTCGACACGACGTTAGCGATGGCGACTATTGGTTTCAGGTTCGACGCGTAAACGTCGACAAAACTTTATGAATCAACGAGAGGATTCACCATGTCTGTAATTAAGATGACCGATCTGGATCTGGCTGGTAAACGCGTTTTTATCCGTGCGGATCTGAACGTACCAGTTAAAGACGGGAAAGTAACCAGCGACGCACGTATCCGTGCATCTCTGCCGACCATTGAACTGGCGCTGAAGCAGGGCGCGAAAGTCATGGTTACTTCTCACCTGGGTCGTCCGACCGAAGGCGAGTACAACGAAGAATTCTCTCTGCTGCCGGTTGTTAATTACCTGAAAGACAAACTGTCCAACCCGGTACGCCTGGTTAAAGACTACCTGGACGGCGTGGAAGTGGCTGCCGGTGAACTGGTGGTGCTGGAAAACGTTCGCTTCAACAAAGGCGAGAAAAAAGACGACGAAGAACTGTCTAAGAAATACGCTGCGCTGTGCGACGTGTTCGTGATGGACGCTTTCGGTACTGCGCACCGCGCGCAGGCTTCCACCCACGGCATCGGCAAATTTGCTGACGTGGCGTGCGCAGGCCCGCTGCTGGCCGCTGAACTGGACGCGCTGGGTAAAGCGCTGAAAGAGCCAGCTCGTCCGATGGTCGCTATCGTTGGTGGTTCTAAAGTGTCCACCAAACTGACCGTTCTGGATTCCCTGTCTAAAATCGCTGACCAGCTGATCGTGGGCGGCGGTATCGCTAACACCTTCGTTGCCGCTCAGGGCCACAACGTCGGTAAATCCCTGTACGAAGCAGATCTGGTTGATGAAGCCAAGCGCCTGCTGGGCACCTGCGATATCCCGGTTCCGACCGACGTTCGCGTAGCGACCGAGTTCTCCGAAACCGCAACGGCAACCCTGAAATCTGTTAACGACATCAAAGATGACGAGCAGATTCTGGACCTTGGCGACGTTTCCGCACAGAAACTGGCTGAAATCCTGAAGAACGCCAAAACCATCCTGTGGAACGGCCCGGTTGGCGTATTCGAATTCCCTAACTTCCGTAAAGGGACTGAAATCGTGGCTAACGCTATCGCGGACAGCGAAGGTTTCTCCATCGCCGGCGGCGGTGACACCCTGGCAGCGATCGACCTGTTCGGCATCGCTGACAAAATTTCCTACATCTCCACTGGCGGCGGCGCATTCCTTGAATTCGTCGAAGGCAAAGTCCTGCCGGCAGTAGCGATGCTCGAAGAGCGCGCTAAGCAGTAATTCAGTTCAGGCGGGGAAACCCGCCTGTTTTTCAGCGCGCTTAAGGGCTCGCGAACCTTCTTCAACGGTCGAAGATACAGATACAGGACTAAGTAACATGTCTAAAATTTTTGATTTCGTAAAACCGGGCGTCATCACTGGCGACGACGTTCAGAAAGTGTTCCAGGTAGCGAAAGAAAACAACTTTGCACTGCCGGCGGTAAACTGCGTAGGTACTGATTCCATCAACGCCGTTCTGGAAGCTGCAGCGAAAGTTCGCTCTCCGGTTATCGTTCAGTTCTCTAACGGCGGCGCAGCGTTCATCGCAGGTAAAGGCGTGAAAACTGACGTTCCTCAGGGTGCTGCTATCCTCGGCGCTATCTCTGGCGCCCACCACGTGCACCAGATGGCTGAACACTACGGCGTGCCGGTTATCCTGCACACTGACCACTGCGCGAAGAAACTGCTGCCGTGGATCGACGGCCTGCTGGACGCCGGTGAAAAACACTTCGCCGCTACTGGCAAACCGCTGTTCTCTTCCCACATGATCGACCTGTCTGAAGAGTCCCTGCACGAAAACATCGAGATCTGCTCTAAGTACCTGGCGCGCATGGCCAAAATGGGCATGACCCTGGAAATCGAACTGGGCTGCACCGGCGGTGAAGAAGACGGCGTGGATAACAGCCACATGGACGCTTCCGCCCTGTACACCCAGCCGGAAGACGTGGATTACGCCTACACCGAGCTGAGCAAAATCAGCCCGCGCTTCACCATCGCCGCTTCCTTCGGTAACGTACACGGCGTGTACAAACCAGGTAACGTAGTTCTGACCCCGACCATCCTGCGCGACTCTCAGGAATATGTTTCCAAGAAACACAACCTGCCGCACAACAGCCTGAACTTCGTGTTCCACGGCGGTTCCGGTTCTTCCGCTCAGGAAATTAAAGACTCCGTCAGCTACGGCGTGGTGAAAATGAACATTGATACCGACACCCAATGGGCAACCTGGGACGGTATCCTGCAGTATTACAAAGCGAACGAAGCTTACCTGCAGGGCCAGCTGGGCAACCCGAAAGGCGAAGATCAGCCGAACAAGAAATACTACGACCCGCGCGTATGGCTGCGTGCTGCCCAGACTTCCATGGTGACTCGTCTGGAGCAGGCATTTAAAGAGCTGAACGCGATCGACGTTCTGTAAGAAAAATCTGTTTCTTACCCGGAAGCCCGCAGCAATGCGGGCTTTTTTATTATCTTAACAACAGGATAGCGTGGCAGAAAACTGTGATCCATTTGGCAAAACGTGCACTTATTGTTTACCCTATAACCTGACTGCCCTGTCGCAGGCTGAGTTATTTACTTCCCCCAGGGGATTCATAAGGAATGTTAAATGGAAGATTTGAACGTTGTCGATAGCATCAACCACGCCGGGACGTGGCTGGCACGCAACCAGGAGCTGCTGCTGAGCTATGCCGTCAACATCGTCGCGGCTATCGCTATCCTGATCGTCGGGATGATCGTGGCGCGCGTCGTCTCTAATACCGTCAACCGCCTGATGCTGGCGCGTAAAATTGACGCTACCGTGGCCGATTTTCTCTCTGCGCTGGTGCGCTATGCGGTTATCGCCTTTACGCTGATTGCCGCCCTGGGGCGGGTAGGCGTGCAGACCGCCTCGGTCATTGCTGTGCTGGGCGCCGCGGGTTTAGCCGTCGGTCTGGCACTGCAGGGATCGCTGTCGAACCTTGCCGCAGGCGTACTGCTGGTGATGTTCCGCCCGTTCCGCGCTGGCGAGTATGTCGACCTTGGCGGCGTGGCAGGTACGGTGTTGAACGTGCAGATTTTCTCCACCACCCTGCGTACCGCGGACGGTAAGGTAGTGGTGGTCCCGAACGGGAAAATCATCGCCGGCAATATCATTAACTTCTCCCGGGAACCGGCGCGTCGCAATGAGTTTATTATCGGCGTCGCTTACGATGCTGATATCGACAAGGTAAAGCAGCTGCTGACCTCGATTATCGAATCTGACGATCGAATTCTGCGCGATCGGGAAATGACCGTTCGTCTGAACGAACTCGGCGCCTCGTCGGTGAACTTCGTGGTGCGCGTGTGGAGCAAAAGCAGCGATCTGCAAAACGTCTACTGGGATATCCTCGAGCGTATCAAGCGTGAATTTGACGCCAATGGCATCAGCTTCCCTTACCCGCAGATGGATGTTCATGTGGTGCGCCTGCCGGAAAAAGCAGAGTAAAGCGCCTCTCAATAACTCAGGCCGGCCATGCCGGCCTTTTTCAATAGCTCATCATTAGTTGTTCTAATTAATGATTAATTCTTTCAATTTCCGCTAATAATTCATTCGCGCTATAGTCAGCGCCACTCTCGAACTCAGCGGATAAATCCTTATGTTTACTTATTACTTTCAGGGGCTTGCCCTGGGAGCGGCTATGATATTGCCGCTTGGCCCACAAAATGCCTTTGTGATGAATCAGGGGATCCGTCGTCAGTATCATCTGATGATTGCCCTGCTATGCGCGGTCAGCGACTTGCTGTTAATCTGCGCTGGCATTTTCGGCGGTAGCGCACTGCTGATGCAATCCCCGTGGCTGCTGGCGCTAGTGACCTGGGGCGGCGTGGCCTTTTTGCTGTGGTATGGCTTCGGCGCATTGAAAACGGCGTTCAGTCAGAGTCTTGAACTCGCCAATGCAGAGGTAATGCAGCAGGGGCGCTGGAAAATCATTATCACCATGCTGGCGGTGACCTGGCTTAATCCGCACGTTTATCTGGACACCTTTGTGGTGTTAGGCAGCCTGGGAGGTCAGCTGGCGGTGGAGCCGAAGCGCTGGTTTGCGCTAGGGACCATTAGCGCCTCTTTCCTGTGGTTCTTTGGCCTGGCGCTGTTAGCCGCCTGGCTGGCGCCGCGACTGCGTACCGCCAGAGCCCAGCGGATCATCAATATTGTGGTCGGCGCCGTCATGTGGTTTATTGCGTTTCAGCTGGCAAGAGAAGGCGTCAGCCATATCCAGGCGTTGCTTAACTAAGCGTTGTCCGATGGACTTTCCTGCTGTACGCGCTAAGCTTGCTGGCATGCGTCCCGTAAGGGCGATTTAAGTAACATGGAGAAACGACAGTGAAGTTAAAAGTCTTAGCCCTGGCGGCAACACTCGGATTGACCACGATGGCGGCACAGGCCAGCGAATTGCCGGATGGCCCGCACATTGTGACTTCAGGCACAGCAAGCGTTGCCGCGGTTCCGGACATCGCCACCCTGGCGATCGAAGTGAACGTGTCGGCAAAAGACGCCGCGTCGGCAAAAAAACAGGCTGACGATCGCGTTGCGCAATATCTTTCTTTCCTCGAAAAGAGCGGTATTGCTAAAAAGGACATCAACTCGGCGAATCTGCGTACCCAACCAGATTACGACTATCAGAACGGGAAAAGCATTCTGAAAGGCTATCGCGCGGTGCGCACAGTGGAAGTGACCTTGCGCCAGCTGGATAAACTCAACGGTCTGCTGGATGGCGCCCTGAAAGCGGGTCTCAACGAAATTCGCTCCGTCTCGCTGGGCGTTGCGCAACCGGATGCCTACAAAGATAAAGCGCGTAAAGCGGCGATCGACGACGCCGTGCATCAGGCGCAGGAGCTGGCCGCAGGCTTCCACAGCAAGCTGGGTCCGGTGTACAGCGTGCGCTACCATGTCTCCAACTATCAGCCGAGCCCGATGGTTCGCATGATGAAGGCCGCTGACGCTGCGCCGGTTTCTGCCCAGGAAACCTACGAGCAGGCGACTATCCAGTTTGACGACCAGGTCGATGTAGTCTTTGAGCTGCAGCCGGCGCAAGCCGCTGCTCCAGCCACCCCGGCGAAACCGGCGGAAACGCCGAAACCGGCCCAGTAAGCGATAGAAACAAAAAAGCCACTTCAGCGAAGTGGCTTTTTTATGCCCGCGGTTTAATCCTGACGCAGCACCTTGTGTCCGTAGTCAATGAGCGCATCGGTCACCCGGCGCATCATGCGGCTTTCCGGGGCGAAGCGGTGCCAGTAGAGCATGCGGCGCTGGAACAGGCCCGGGGTGAGATCGATAAGTTCGCCGCTGTTGAGCTCTTTTTCGATCTGCAGATGCGGGATCATACAGCAGGTGGTGCCCTGGCGCGCCAGCTGCACGAAAGCTTCCGACGAGTTGACGATGTGGCAGGGGACGCTGCCCGGCGGCAGGTCGAAGTTTTGCTGCAGGAACGCCTGATGCATATCGTCCAGATGGTCGAAGGCGACGACCGGCGCCTTAAGCAGCGCCGAACGCGTCACGCCATTCGGGAAATAGCGTTGCGCAAACTCTTTTGATGCGACAAACAGGTAATCGAGCGCCCCCAGCTGATCCACCAGGCAGCTTGGCAGCGCCTGCGGCTGGATACTCACTGCGCCCACTACTTCGCCACGGCGCAGGCGCTCCTGGGTGCGGGTTTCATCTTCCACCTGCAGGTTGAGACGAATAGGGGAGTCTGACAGAACGTTGGCCAGCGCCGGCAGCAGCCAGGTCGCCAGACTGTCGGCGTTCACCGCCAGCGACAGCAGCAGCGGCGTCGAGCCGGTTTGTTCATCGCCCAGCCACTCTTCCTCCAGCAGTTCAACCTGGCGCAACAGAGCCAGCAGTTTCTGTCCTTGCTCGGTGGGGCGCGGCGGCACGGTACGCACCAGCAGCGGCTGGCCGAACATATTTTCCAGCTGCTTAATACGCTGTGAGACGGCGGACTGGGTAATACATAGCTTCTGCGCGGCGCGCTCAAATCCTCGTTCCCTAATCACCGCATCCAGCGCTTGTAGTGTCCTGTAGTCCGGTCGTTTCATTATTCTGGCGTGCCCCCATAACTAATCGTTATCTCGCACTATGACATAAATTTTTATTTGATACAGACGAAATTGGTCTGTTCAGTTGTGTGATCTGCATCGCAGGGACATTTCCACTATCGATGTTCTATAATGCGCCACAGGCATTCACATCTCGGACCAGAATTATGACGCAGGATGAACTGAAAAAAGCGGTAGGTTGGGCAGCACTGCAATATGTACAGCCAGGGACTATTGTCGGCGTAGGCACCGGCTCGACGGCGGCCCATTTTATTGACGCGCTGGGCACCATGAAGGGGCAGATCGAAGGGGCGGTTTCCAGCTCCGACGCCTCCACCGAGAAGCTGAAAAGCCTCGGGATCACCGTCTTCGATCTTAACAGCGTCGATCGCCTGGGGATCTATGTTGACGGCGCGGATGAGATCAACGGCCATATGCAGATGATCAAAGGCGGCGGCGCGGCGCTGACCCGTGAAAAGATCATCGCCTCGGTCGCGGATAAATTTATCTGCATCGCCGACGCCTCCAAGCAGGTCGATATTCTGGGCAAGTTCCCGCTGCCGGTGGAAGTCATTCCGATGGCGCGCAGCGCCGTGGCGCGTCAGCTGGTCAAGCTGGGCGGCCGTCCAGAGTACCGTCAGGGCGTGGTGACCGATAACGGCAACGTGATCCTTGACGTGCACGGCCTGGAAATTCTCGATGCGATCGCGCTGGAAAACGCGATCAACGGTATTCCTGGCGTTGTCACCGTGGGGCTGTTCGCCAACCGTGGCGCCGACGTGGCGCTGATTGGTACTGCCGACGGCGTGAAGACCATCGTAAAATAGTCTGTCCGCAGGGAGCCGACCGGCTCCCTCGCAAATATTTTTTCACCAGGTGCAATTTGGTGACTTCTGTCACATTTATGCAACCATTCTGATTTACACGCTACCATTTCTTCTCTTTCTGGTGTTTTGTCCTGCGATTTCCCTCTGGATGACATTTCTTCAGGACGGCGACGCAAACGTTCATATTGCCGCGATAGTTTTTTTTGATATGTTGCTGAGACGAACTTTCGTTCAGCACGACATCAGTTAAGACAAAACAGGACGGGGAAATGGCTAAGGTATCACTGGAAAAAGACAAGATTAAATTTCTGCTGGTTGAAGGTGTGCATCAAAAGGCAATCGATAGCCTTCGCGCAGCGGGTTACACCAACATTGAATTTCATAAAGGCGCGCTGGATTCAGAACAGCTGAAAGCGTCGATCCGTGATGCCCATTTCATCGGCCTGCGTTCCCGTACCCATCTGACTGAAGAGATTTTCGCCGCAGCGGAAAAACTGGTTGCCGTCGGTTGCTTCTGCATCGGGACCAACCAGGTCGATCTGAACGCCGCTGCGAAGCGCGGTATTCCGGTGTTTAACGCGCCGTTCTCTAACACCCGCTCGGTGGCCGAGTTGGTGATCGGCGAACTGCTGCTGATGCTGCGCGGCGTGCCGGAAGCCAACGCCAAAGCGCACCGCGGGGTGTGGAACAAGCAGGCGGTCGGCAGCTTCGAAGCGCGTGGTAAAAAGCTGGGCATCATCGGTTACGGCCACATCGGTACCCAGCTTGGCATTCTGGCGGAATCGCTGGGAATGCACGTCTTCTTCTATGATATTGAAAACAAACTGCCGCTCGGCAACGCCACTCAGGTACAGCATCTCTCCGACCTGCTGAACATGAGCGATGTGGTCAGCCTGCACGTGCCGGAAAACGCCTCTACCAAAAATATGATGGGCGCGGAAGAACTGGCGCTGATGAAGCCGGGCGCGCTGCTGATCAACGCCTCCCGCGGTACCGTGGTGGACATTCCGGCGCTATGCGATGCGCTGGCCAGTAAGCATCTGGCCGGGGCGGCTATCGACGTCTTCCCGACTGAACCTGCGACCAACAGCGACCCCTTCACTTCGCCGCTGTGCGAGTTTGATAACGTGATCCTCACACCGCATATCGGTGGCTCCACTCAGGAAGCGCAGGAGAACATCGGTCTGGAAGTAGCTGGCAAGCTGGCGAAATACTCTGACAACGGGTCAACCCTGTCGGCAGTTAACTTCCCGGAAGTTTCTCTACCGCTGCACGGCGGCCGCCGTCTGCTGCATATCCATGAGAACCGACCGGGCGTCCTGACCGCAATCAACCAAATCTTCGCCGCGCAGAGCATCAACATTGCTGCCCAGTATCTGCAAACGTCGCCGCAGATGGGCTACGTGGTGATTGATATTGAAGCGGAGGAAGATGTTGCCCAGCAGGCGCTGCAGGCAATGAAAGCGATCCCGGGGACTATCCGCGCCCGTCTGCTGTTCTAATCATTTTTGCCTCTCGGGCAGGTCGCGTACCTGCCCGTTTTTTTGTTAATACTTTCCAGGCTGAATTTCTCGTCCCCGCGTACCTACCAACACCAGGTTTTTCCCGGGGTGATGACCGCCGGCAGCGGGATATCCCACTCTTCGCTCGGCAGGCTATCCACCTGCTGGCAGTCGTGCGCGTAGCCCACCGGCTGCAGGCGATACTGCTGCCAGTTTTGCAGCGTCCGGTCGTAAAAACCGCCGCCCATTCCCAGCCGTTGGCCACTGACATCGAAGGCCACCAGCGGGGTCACCAGCACATCGAGTTCAGCCAGCGGCAGCACATCCCGCACATCGAGCTTCGGTTCGCGGATCTTCAGGCGATTCACGATCAGTTGGCTCTGCGGATGGTAGTGTAAAAACAGCAGATTGCCGGGGCTAAAGGGATGCAGCACCGGGAGATATACCCGCTTGCCGGCGCGCCAGAGCTGGTCGATCAGCGGCTGGGTGTCCAGCTCGCCGTCAAAGGAGAGAAACAGCGCCACGTTGTGGGCGAGAACTACCGGCGGCCAGGCCATCATCCGCTCGGCGGCCTGTTGGGCAAACAGGCGCTGTTGCTCCGGGCTGAGTGCGCGTCGACGATCGCGGATCTGCTGGCGAATATGCTGACGGGAGAGCAGGGTATCGGGCTGTATAGTCATGCAGGTCTCGTTACGAGCTGGCGAAACAATAGGAGCAAGTGTAATACAGGGCGGCTTCAGCCGAAAACACGTATGGGGGATGATGCGAAGTAAAGAAGGGAATCTCCGAGATGCCGCCGCAGGCTGTAACCCTTGAACCCTTGGTTCAAGGTGAATGTGTCGTCACGGTTTTAAGGCTTCTCGGACGAACCGAGCATGCTCACCAACCGTGGAGCGCCACATTCTTGTGGTATGAAATATCGGCTCAGGGGACTGGCCCGCTTGCAAACATCTCAGAGAAATTTTGTTCTTGCGATTACTCTAACACAGTTAACTGCAAAGTGTTATTCAAACTTCGACCCTGGCTTTTCGCTTATGCGACCTTGCTCAAGCAATGCTTGTTCGATGGTCTGCTGAAGCATGCGAATGCGCTGCTCCATGCTGGAAGCGTAGTCGCGGGTCTTCGCTTTTTCCTGAGTCAACTCATAGCTGATGTTCAACGCCGCGATGAAGACCAGCTGCTCAGTATTTGTGACTCTAGTGCGTTCTTTTAAATCTTGCAACCGCTGATTAAGGTCTTCAGCTGCCTGATTCAGGGCATCCCTTTGTTCAGGCGGGCAATTCACTCGCAGTGAACGGCCGAAAATTTGGAGATCTACGGGTTGTGCAGACATGCCACCTTCCTGCTGATTGACTGCGCTGCCTTCACACCCTGGCCCGGGTCTGCGAAGGGGCGACACTATAGCTACCCTGGTGCGAAGATACAAGCCCTATTCTGGTTCACCAGGGTCCAAAGTGGTAGCATACCATGAATATTCCTCCCAACGATGACGAATGCGCATGTCTATACAGAACGAAATGCCTGGTTACAACGATGTAGACCAGTTACTGAACCAACAAGGGGTAGGTCTCACCCCGGCCGAAATGCACGGTTTGATCAGCGGATTGCTGTGCGGCGGCAACACGGACAGCAGCTGGCAGCCGCTGGTGCACGACCTGACCAACGAAGGTCTCGCCTTTGGCCATGAACTGGCTCAGGCGCTGCGTAACATGCATTCCGCCATCAGCGATTCACTGGATGACGACGGTTTCCTCTTTCAACTGTATCTGCCGGAAGGCGATGCGGTGAGCGTCTTTGACCGTGCCGACGCCCTCGCCGGTTGGGTCAACCACTTCCTGCTTGGTCTTGGCGTTAGCCAGCCGAAGCTGGATAAAGTGAAGGATGAAACCGGGGAAGCGATTGACGATCTGCGTAATATTGCCCAGCTGGGCTACGATGAAGACGAAGATCAGGAAGAGCTGGAAATGTCTCTGGAGGAGATTATCGAGTATGTCCGCGTTGCCGCACTGCTGTGCCACGACACCTTTGCCCGTCAGCAGCCAACCGCACCGGAAGTCCGCAAACCGACATTACACTAACTAAAATTCGTTCAGGGGGCGTCATGACTCAGCAGGAATTTCTATCGCGTCGCCAGACGCTGTTGGCGCAGATGCAGCCAGGCAGCGCGGCGCTGATTTTCGCCGCACCGGAAGCGGTGCGCAGTGCAGATTCGGAATATCCCTACCGGCAGAACAGCGATTTCTGGTACTTCACCGGCTTTAACGAACCGGAAGCGCTGCTGGTGTTGATTAAAAGCGATGAAACCCACAACCATAGCGTGCTGTTCAACCGGGTTCGCGATCTGACCGCTGAGATCTGGTTTGGACGCCGTCTGGGCCAGGAGGCCGCGCCGGCGAAGCTTGGCGTCGACCGGGCGCTGGCGTTCAGCGAAATCAACCAGCAGCTGTATCAGCTGCTCAACGGTCTGGACGCGATCTACTTCGCCCAGGGTGAATATGCCTATGCCGATGAGATTGTGTTCAACGCCCTCGAAAAACTGCGCAAAGGCTCGCGCCAGAATCTGCAGGCGCCGAACTCGGTTATCGACTGGCGGCCCATTGTGCATGAGATGCGCCTGTTTAAATCCGCGGAAGAGCTTGCCGTGATGCGCCGCGCCGGGGAGATCACCGCGCTGGCCCATACCCGGGCGATGGAAAAATGCCGCCCTGGCATGTTCGAATATCAGCTGGAAGGTGAAATTCTCCATGAATTCAACCGCCACGGGGCACGTTTCCCCTCCTATAACACCATCGTTGGCGGCGGCGAAAACGGCTGTATTCTGCACTACACCGAAAACGAATCTGAACTGCGCGACGGCGATTTAGTCCTGATTGACGCCGGCTGCGAGTATCGCGGCTATGCCGGGGACATTACCCGCACCTTCCCGGTAAACGGTAAATTTACCCAGCCGCAGCGCGAGATCTACGACATTGTGCTCGAATCGCTGGAGACCGCGCTGAAACTCTATCGGCCGGGCACCTCGATCTGTCAGGTTAACCAGGAAGTGGTGCGCATTATGATTACCGGCCTGGTGCGGCTGGGGATCCTGAAAGGCGAGATTGACGAGCTTATCGCCAACAACGCCCACCGCCCGTACTTTATGCATGGCCTGAGCCACTGGCTAGGTCTGGATGTGCACGATGTCGGTAATTACGACACCGACCGTTCGCGCGTCCTGGAGCCGGGAATGGTGCTGACCGTCGAGCCGGGACTGTATATCGCCACCGATGCCGACGTGCCGGCGCAGTATCGCGGCATCGGCATCCGTATTGAAGATGACATCGTGATTACCGAAGACGGTAACGAAAATCTCACTGCCGGCGTGGTGAAGAAGGCGGATGAGATCGAGGCGCTGATGGCGGCGGCGCGCCAGTCATGAGCGTGCTGATCGTCGGGGGCGGGATGACCGGGGCGACGCTCGCGCTGGCCATCTCCCGTTTGACCGGCGGCGCGCTGCCGGTCCACCTCATTGAAGCGCAGGATCCGCATTCGTCACGCCACCCTGGCTTTGACGACCGGGCGATCGCCCTGGCTGCGGGCACCTGCCAGCAGCTGGCGCGTATCGGTATCTGGCAACGCCTCGCCGAACGCGCGACGCCCATCCAGCGAGTACACGTCAGCGACCGCGGTCATGCCGGGTTTGTGAATCTGGCGGCCGCGGATTATGGGCTGTCGGCGCTGGGCCAGGTGGTTGAACTCCACGATGTTGGCCAGCGCCTGTTTGGTCTGCTGCGCGAGGCGCCGGGCGTCACGCTGCACTGTCCGGCGAAAGTGGAAGCGGTCAGTCGCAGCCAGGAGAGCGTCAGCCTTACACTTGAGGGCGGCAAAATCATTAACGGTAAGCTGCTGGTGGCGGCGGACGGTTCCCGTTCGGCACTGGGCGCCCGCTGCGGCATCAGCTGGCAGCAGCAGCCGTATGAGCAGATAGCGATCATTGCTAACGTCAGCACCGCGTTGCCCCACGAAGGTCGCGCCTTCGAGCGCTTTACCGAGCATGGCCCGCTGGCGATGCTGCCGATGTCGCAAGGGCGCTGCTCGCTGGTGTGGTGTCATCCGCAGTCGCGCCGCGATGAGGTGCAGAGCTGGTCTGACGAACGCTTTTGTCAGGAGCTGCAGCAGGCGTTCGGCTGGCGGCTGGGGCGTATTACCCACGCCGGGAAGCGCAGCGTCTATCCGCTGGCCCTCACCACCGCCAGCCGCGCGGTGTCGCACCGCCTGGCGCTGGTCGGCAATGCGGCGCAGACGCTGCACCCGATCGCCGGGCAGGGCTTTAATCTCGGCCTGCGCGATGTGATGAGCCTGGCGGAATTACTCGCTGACGCCCATCTCAGCGGCGAAGATGTCGGTCATTATCCACTGCTGTGCCGCTATCAGGCGCGCAGGGCAGGGGATAAAGCCGCCACCATCGGCGTGACCGATGGGCTGGTGCATCTGTTTGCCAACCGTTGGGCGCCGCTGGTGGCGGGGCGCAACGTCGGTCTGATGGCGATGGAATTATTTACCCCGGCGCGCGATGCGCTGGCGCAGCGTACCCTCGGTTGGGTTCCCCGTTAAGGAGTAGAACGTGCAAAGTGTTGATGTTGCCATTGTTGGCGGTGGAATGGTGGGGCTGGCGGTAGCCTGCGGTCTACAGGGTAGCGGCCTGCGCGTCGCAGTGCTGGAGAAAGCAGAGCCGCGACCGCTGGCCGCCGATGCGCCGCCGGCGCTGCGCGTTTCGGCAATTAATGCCGCCAGCGAAAAGCTGCTGACAAAGCTGGACGTCTGGCGCGAGATCGTCGCCCAGCGGGCCAGCTGCTATCACGGTATGGAAGTGTGGGATAAAGACAGCTTTGGCCACATTAGCTTCGATGACCAGAGCATGGGCTTTAGCCACCTTGGCTATATTATCGAAAATGCCGTAGTGCATCATGCATTGTGGCAGAAGGCGCAGCGTTGCGCTGACGTTACCCTGCTGGCTCCGGCGGAACTTCAGCAGGTGGCGTGGGGCGAGAATGAAGCCTTTCTCAGCCTGCAGGACGGCAGCATGCTGACCGCGCGGCTGGTGATCGGCGCCGATGGTGCCAATTCATGGCTGCGCAATAAAGCCGATATTCCGCTGACCTTCTGGGATTACCATCATCATGCGCTGGTGGCGACCATCCGTACCGCTGAGCCGCATCAGGCGGTGGCCCGCCAGGCGTTCCATGGCGACGGGATCCTCGCCTTCCTGCCGCTCAGCGATCCGCACCTGTGCTCGATCGTCTGGTCGCTATCGCCGGGGGAAGCGCAGCGGATGCAGCAGGCTGATGAAACCACCTTCAACCAGGCGCTGAATATCGCGTTCGATAATCGCCTTGGCCTCTGCCAGCTGGCAAGTGAACGTGAAGTTTTCCCGCTGACCGGCCGCTATGCCCGTCAGTTTGCCGCCCACCGACTGGCGCTGGTCGGCGATGCCGCGCATACCATCCATCCGCTGGCCGGGCAGGGGGTCAACCTCGGTTTTATGGATGCCGCCGAGCTTATTGACGAGCTGAAGCGCCTGCACGTCCAGGGCAAAGATATCGGCCAGCATCTTTATCTGCGCCGCTACGAGCGCAGCCGCAAGCACAGCGCGGCGCTGATGCTGGCGGGCATGCAGGGCTTCCGCGAAATGTTCTCCGGGAGCCATCCGGCGAAGAAACTTCTTCGCGATGTGGGACTCAAACTGGCCGATACGCTGCCGGGCGTGAAACCGCAGCTGATTCGCCAGGCGATGGGCCTCAACGATCTGCCTGCCTGGTTACGTTAACCGCGTCACACTTCTTTCACCCGGCCTGGGCGCCGGGTTTTCCCCCTCATTTGAAATATTCTAATTTCACCTCTTTTTTCGCATTAGATTTATTAATGCGTCCTTTTTTTTGTTAAAGAAATTAGAGCCGTAAAATCGCATAAAACACCATCATTACCTAATTGTCGCGCCGTTAATGTTAATTTTATGTGGCGTAAATCGCTTTTTCCCAGTCAATAACTCTGTAGGCTTTTCGGCGGTTTTTAGCCATAAGCTAATGTGATGCCCTGAATGAGCTTATGGTTTAGCGCCGGGTTCGGTGGTAAGTTCAGGCCAAAGAGAACGTTTGCGTCGGCGTCCGTCAGCGATGCCGACGCCGAATTTCATGGCGCAAAATCGCCGACAATTTCGTGGCTGGTTCCGTTTTATTCGATGAGGAAAAGATGGCTCAACAGACTCCGTTGTATGAACAACACACGCTGTGCGGCGCGCGCATGGTGGATTTCCATGGCTGGATGATGCCGCTGCATTACGGGTCCCAGATTGATGAGCACCATGCGGTGCGCGGCGATGCAGGGATGTTCGATGTGTCGCATATGACCATCGTCGATTTCCACGGCAGCCGGATCCGCGAGTTCTTGCGCTATTTGCTGGCCAACGATGTGGCGAAGCTCACCACCCCGGGCAAAGCGCTCTACACCGGCATGCTGACCGCCTCCGCCGGCGTCATCGACGACCTGATTGTCTATTTCCTTTCTGAAGATTATTTCCGCCTCGTTGTTAACTCCGCCACCCGCGAAAAAGACCTCGCCTGGATCTCCGAACAAGCTGAACCTTACGGCCTTGAAATTACCGTTCGCGACGATCTGTCGCTGATCGCGGTCCAGGGCCCCCAGGCGAAAGCGAAGGCGGCGACGCTGTTTACCGACGCTCAACGTCAGGCCGTGGAAGGCATGAAGCCGTTCTTCGGCGTGCAGGCCGGCGACCTGTTTATCGCCACCACCGGCTATACCGGCGAAGCGGGTTATGAAATTGCGATGCCGAACGAGCAGGCGGCTGATTTCTGGCGCGGTCTGCTGGACGCTGGCGTTAAGCCGTGCGGTCTTGGCGCGCGCGACACCCTGCGCCTGGAGGCTGGGATGAACCTGTACGGCCAGGAGATGGACGAAGGTGTTTCCCCGCTGGCGGCGAACATGGGCTGGACTATCGCCTGGGAGCCCGCCGATCGTAACTTCATCGGCCGCGAAGCGCTGGAGATGCAGCGCGAAAAAGGTACCGAGCAGCTGGTTGGCCTGGTGATGACCGAGAAAGGCGTCCTGCGCGGTGGTCTGCCGGTCCGTTTTACCGATAGCGACGGTAATCAAAAAGAAGGCATTATCACCAGCGGCACCTTCTCGCCGACGCTGGGCTACAGCATCGCGCTGGCTCGCGTGCCGGCCGGGATTGGCGACACCGCGGTGGTGCAAATCCGTAACCGTGAAATGCCGGTAAAAGTGACTAAACCTGGTTTTGTACGCAATGGCAAAGCCATTGTGTGATTTCCCTTTTTTGGAGATGAATTGATGAGCAACGTACCAGCAGAACTGAAATACAGCAAAGAACACGAGTGGCTGCGTAAAGAAGCGGACGGTACCTATACCGTAGGGATCACCGAGCACGCGCAGGAGCTGCTTGGCGATATGGTTTTCGTTGACCTGCCGGAAGTGGGCGCCACCGTTGAAGCGGGTGCCGATTGCGCGGTTGCCGAATCCGTGAAGGCGGCCTCCGATATCTACGCGCCGATTAGCGGTGAAATCGTTGCCGTCAACGAAGAGCTGAACGACTCTCCGGAACTGGTCAACAGCGACCCGTATACCGACGGCTGGATCTTCAAGATCAAAGCCAGCGACGAAGCGCAGGTTGCCGCGCTGCTGGATGCCGCCGCGTATGAAGCTTTACTGGAAGACGAATAAATACGCTTCATCCTTCACGCTGCAGGGGCGTTGGCTTCCTGGCTCCCCCCGGTCACTTACTTTTGTAAGCTCCCGGGGAGTCGCTGTGTCGCCGCCTTCCTGCAACGCGAATGATTTTGCGTATTCTGGCCCGGTAAGCATCAGCGCTTGCCGGGCAAACCAGTCAGACAACCACGATTCACCGCACGTTTCAGGAACCATCGCTCATGACTCAGACTTTAAGTCAGCTTGAAAACCGCGACGCCTTTATTGAACGTCACATTGGCCCGGACGCTCAGCAGCAGCAAGAGATGCTGAAGACCGTCGGCGCGGATTCGCTTAACGCCCTGATCGGCCAGATTGTGCCGCAGGATATCCAGCTGGCGACCCCACCGCAGGTGGGCGACGCGACTACCGAATTCGCCGCGCTGGCGGAGCTGAAGGCGATTGCCAGTCGCAACAAGCGCTTCAAGTCTTACATCGGCATGGGCTATACCGCCGTGCAGCTGCCGCCGGTCATTCAGCGCAACATGCTGGAAAACCCGGGCTGGTATACCGCCTATACCCCTTACCAGCCGGAAGTATCCCAGGGCCGTCTGGAGTCGCTGCTCAACTTCCAGCAGGTCACTCTGGATCTGACCGGGTTGGATATCGCTTCCGCTTCGCTGCTCGATGAAGCCACCGCCGCCGCCGAAGCGATGGCGATGGCCAAACGCGTCAGTAAACTGAAGAGCGCCAACCGCTTCTTCGTTGCCGCCGATGTCCATCCGCAAACCCTGGACGTGGTGCGCACCCGCGCGGAAACCTTCGGCTTCGACGTGATCGTCGATGACGCCGACAAAGTGCTCGATCACCAGGATGTCTTCGGCGTGCTGCTGCAGCAGGTGGGCACCACCGGCGAAATCCACGATTACAGCAAACTGATCGCCGAGCTGAAAGCGCGCAAAGTGATTGTCAGCGTCGCTGCCGACTTTATGGCGCTGGTGCTGCTGACGGCGCCGGGCAAGCAGGGCGCGGATATCGTTTTCGGTTCCGCCCAACGCTTCGGCGTGCCGATGGGCTACGGCGGCCCGCACGCGGCCTTCTTCGCGGCGAAAGATGAATTCAAACGCTCCATGCCGGGCCGGATTATCGGCGTATCGAAAGATGCGGCGGGGAATACCGCGCTGCGCATGGCGATGCAGACTCGCGAGCAGCACATCCGCCGTGAGAAAGCGAACTCCAACATTTGTACCTCGCAGGTGCTGCTGGCCAACATCGCCAGCCTGTACGCGGTATTCCACGGCCCGGCGGGTCTGAAACGTATCGCTGGTCGCATTCATCGTCTGACCGACATTCTGGCCGACGGCCTGCAGAAGAAAGGGCTGAAGCTGCGCCATGCCCACTACTTCGACACCCTGTGCGTCGAAGTGGCGGATAAAGCCGCGGTGCTGGCGCGTGCCGAAGCCCTGCAGATTAACCTGCGCAGCGATATTCACGGCGCGGTGGGCATTACGCTCGATGAAGCGACCACCCGCGAAGATGTGCTGAACCTGTTCCGCGCCATCGTCGGCGACGATCACGGTCTGGATATCGATACCCTGGATAAAGACGTGGCGCTGGATAGCCGTTCGATCCCGGCGGCGATGCTGCGCGACGATGCGATCCTCACCCATCCGGTGTTTAACCGCTACCATAGCGAAACCGAGATGATGCGCTACATGCACGCCCTGGAGCGTAAAGATCTGGCGCTGAACCAGGCGATGATCCCGCTGGGCTCCTGCACCATGAAACTGAACGCCGCGGCGGAGATGATCCCGATCACCTGGCCGGAATTCGCCGAGCTGCACCCGTTCTGCCCGGTCGAGCAGGCGGAAGGGTATCAGCAGATGATCGCCCAGCTTTCCGACTGGCTGGTGAAACTGACCGGCTATGACGCCGTCTGCATGCAGCCGAACTCCGGCGCGCAGGGTGAATATGCTGGCCTGCTGGCGATTCGCCATTATCACGAGAGCCGCAACGAAGGCCATCGCGATATCTGCCTGATCCCTAGCTCCGCGCACGGCACCAACCCGGCTTCCGCGCAGATGGCGGGTATGCAGGTAGTGGTCGTTGCCTGTGATAAAAACGGCAACATCGATCTCGCCGATCTGCGTGAAAAAGCAGAGCAGGCGGGGGCCAATCTCTCCTGCATCATGGTCACCTATCCGTCGACCCACGGCGTGTATGAAGAGACCATTCGCGAAGTGTGCGAGATCGTGCACCAGTTTGGCGGCCAGGTTTATCTCGACGGCGCCAACATGAACGCCCAGGTCGGGATCACCTCTCCGGGCTTTATCGGCGCCGACGTTTCGCACCTCAACCTGCATAAAACGTTCTGCATTCCGCACGGCGGCGGCGGCCCGGGCATGGGCCCAATCGGCGTGAAAGCGCACCTGGCGCCGTTCGTGCCGGGCCACAGCGTGGTACAGATTGAAGGTATGCTGACCCGCCAGGGCGCGGTTTCCGCCGCGCCGTT
This sequence comes from Klebsiella sp. K47, assembly GCF_051858335.1. Classification (NCBI taxonomy): domain Bacteria; kingdom Pseudomonadati; phylum Pseudomonadota; class Gammaproteobacteria; order Enterobacterales; family Enterobacteriaceae; genus Klebsiella; species Klebsiella sp. K47. The sequence goes on along the minus strand of NZ_JBPYUI010000046.1, from coordinate 1,478 downwards.
CGGCAGCGCGTCCATTCTACCGATCAGCTGGATGTATATCCGCATGATGGGTGCGGAAGGGCTGAAGCAGGCGAGCCAGAACGCGATCCTTAACGCCAACTACATCGCTACCCGGCTGAAAGACGCCTACCCGGTGCTCTACACCGGTCGCGATGGTCGCGTAGCGCACGAATGCATTCTCGATATTCGTCCGCTGAAAGAAGAGACCGGCATTAGCGAGCTGGATATCGCCAAGCGCCTGATCGACTTTGGCTTCCATGCCCCGACCATGTCTTTCCCGGTAGCGGGGACGCTGATGGTTGAGCCGACGGAATCGGAAAGCAAGGTCGAGCTGGACCGCTTTATCGACGCGATGCTGGCGATCCGCGCGGAAATCGACCGCGTCAAAGCCGGCGAATGGCCGCTGGAGGATAACCCTCTGGTGAACGCGCCGCACACCCAGGGCGAGCTGGTGGGCGAGTGGAACCATCCGTACAGCCGCGAGCTGGCGGTATTCCCGGCAGGGTTGCACAACAAGTACTGGCCGACGGTGAAGCGTCTGGATGATGTCTACGGCGACCGCAACCTGTTCTGCTCCTGCGTACCGATGAGCGAATACCAGTAAGTTTGCGTTTTAGCTAAACTTTTAAAGGCGCTGCGGCGCCTTTATTTTTTTGGAGGGAAGGTATGGGAATAGCTCTTATTAGCGGCGCGAGCCGCGGCATAGGCCGGGCGACGGCGCTGCTGCTGGCGCAGGAAGGGTATACCGTCGCGGTCAATTACCATCACAACATTAACGCCGCCACCGAGGTGGTAAATACCATTGTGGCGTCTGGCGGCAAAGCCACGGCGCTGCGGGCGGACATCAGCGATGAAGCGCAGGTGATGGCGATGTTTGAGGCGATCGACCGCATGGGCGAGCCGCTGACGGCGCTGGTCAACAACGCCGGGATCCTGTTTACCCAGTGTACGGTGGAGAGCCTGAGCGCCGAGCGTATTAACCGCGTGCTGGCCACCAACGTCACCGGTTACTTCCTCTGCTGTCGCGAGGCGGTAAAGCGCATGTCACATCGGCATGGCGGCAAGGGCGGGGCGATAGTTAACGTGTCGTCGGCGGCGTCGCGCCTTGGCGCGCCGGGGGAGTACGTTGACTATGCCGCGTCGAAAGGGGCGGTAGATACCCTGACTACCGGGCTGGCGCTGGAGGTGGCGGCGCAGGGGATCCGGGTCAACGGCGTGCGTCCGGGGCTGATTTATACCGAGATGCACGCCTCCGGCGGTGAACCGGGGCGCGTGGATCGAGTGAAAGGTTCGCTACCGATGAAGCGCGGCGGCCAGCCGGAAGAGGTCGCTCAGGCCATTGCCTGGCTGCTGAGCGACAAAGCGTCGTATGTGACGGGTAGCTTCCTTGAACTGGCGGGCGGGAAATAACCCGTAGATGTCTATTGCCCGGCGGCGCTGCTGGACTGACCCCATAAAGTTGGATGGTTCATATTAAG
>NZ_JBPYUI010000045.1:3120-23997 GCF_051858335.1 Klebsiella sp. K47 | reverse complement strand
TTTTGCGCGCCGCCGGTATGAAGAGATAATTTGAGATTAATGCGCGCCCTGGGGATTTCATTCTGGAACGTATCAGCCACTTTTGTCTTTTTCCTTAGTTAATTATCATACGCATTTTCGCCTTATACTTAATAAGGCGCAATGATAAAACAACGCTGAACAAAACAGCAAGCCACCTACTATTAGTAAAACTACAAAACAAATACAGCAATAATTCATATCAATAATGAATGATAATTACATCAATTATTAAAGATAAAAATCACATAACATTAAAATACCCCACACCATAAAACCATCACTTAATGACTTAATTAATCGCCATAAACTTTCTTTAAATCAAGATTGATATATTAAGAGCATCAATGTTAATAACTATATTGATATAGCAGTATGAAGAGTTATAACAAAAGATGTATTGAGCACATTTACACTAATACTCAACAAACAAATGACTTACTTTCACATTTCTACAGCTACCTGCATGATGTAACGATGTGACGGTATCATCTGTTACCGATGATGTAGACACATGTATCGCAATTCTGCGTACAATACCCCTTGGCTTAAACAGTCACAAGCCACTACCCCGGTGTAATCTTCTCCGGACAACAAAGGAGCCAGGCGTTGATATGAAACAGATCACCCTCAGCGATATGCAGCAGCAGAGCGAAGCGGCAGCCAGTGCTCCGCGCCTGCGTGCCCATCGCAATTTTCATCCCGAACTAAGCGACCCGATACAGCGTCTGGCCATCGCCATGGAACCCGGCACCTACATCCGCCCCCACCGGCACAGGCATACTTTCGAACTTTTGCTGCCGCTGAAAGGCCGATTTGTGGTACTGAATTTTGATGACCACGGCGTGGTTACCCGCCGGGTGGTGCTGGGTGAAACCTGCACGGCGCTGGAAATGGAAGCCGGTACCTGGCATACGGTGCTCTCACTCGACGCTGGCGGGATGGTTTTTGAAGTTAAGCAAGGTGCTTATCAGCCGCTTGCCGAAGTTGACACTATGGCCTGGGCGCCTGCTGAAGGCCAGCCAGGCACTGCCGAAATGATGGCCTGGTATGCCATCGCGCAACCGGGTGACCGCTTCCTGTCTATGCCGCAATAACTACAGGTAGGTTCGACAGGCGCCGCAGGCGTCTGTTTGATACTTCCTGCCGACCACAAAGTTTGCCAAATTGACCGTCCCTTTTTTCGTGCTCCGCTCATACTCACCTTAAATATTGCTGCTAAACAGGAAGAAACGCTTATATTCAGCAAACTATTTTTCTCTACGAATAAGAGATGATAAGATAACGGGAAAGAGTAAATATGCGGCAGCAAAACAATAAAAACAGCCAATTTATCGATATATTATTCTCAATGTGAATGGATTTTGTTAATCAGGTAAAGGAAGTCAGCAGAAAAAATAAATCATTGTCATTGATACTTTTGCTCACCATGGCGATTTATTTTTTCATCGACATACAATTCTTATGAATATTACAGAACGGAATATCTGGAAGCTAAATAATTTACCGCCAATGGAGTATTGCTCTCTGGCGCGGGCGCAAAAATTATTAAACTGCGAACTGGAAGACATTCTTCACTGGCATGATATAGGCGCAATCAATCTATGTCTTAAGCTTAACCCAACGCCGGGAATATTAAAAATCGCCGTCCTCTCCCATCAGGAAAAAGAGGTAACCAGCGCGTTTAATCCATTTACCTCAGTCGAGGCAGGAGAAACAGTCTGGTCGCATCACTCCCATATCCGCAGCATTCTGCGGCTTGAAGGCGATATTCCGACGATGGAAACCCTGCGCGGAAATACGGTAACCCAGTTCAACGTAAAGGTATTTGCTTCAGGGCTCTGGCATCCACACTGTCGGAACCTAATGGCGCTGCTGGAGGCGCCAGATGATATTCTTTACGAAAACCGCCTCAGCATGATGCTGCCGGATAAACCATTTGTTTATTGTCATTTCATTCCAGAGGAAGACGAACGCCCCTCGATATCATTGAACCGCATCTATATCACCAGCCAGGCCATTGAGAAAATATACGCCCACAGTATTAGCGCCCGGCCTATGGACGTGACGAAAAATCCGCTACTGGATCAAACCCGTTACATCCAGCAGGAATTAACCGTCCTGCCGCAAAGTGAGGTATTGCTGGAATTTATCCATTATCTTGTTCAGTCCCATACTGTATTTAATGAGAAGTTGCAGAGTATGGCTGAGCCAGACAAGACTCAGCTCTTTCATCACGTGCTGGAAAGGCTTAAGGAAGAAGGCATGCTTATAGAGAATGCCCAGCCCGATGAAGGCGATATCGGCAGCGAAGCCAGCCGTGAGTCGCAGTTCGCCGGCGAGTAACGCAGTCCTTCAGGCAAGGGACTGGCGGTTTTCCTGCTCAATCGTTATCGCGTTCTCTCGGGCCAGGGTGATGAATTCGCGCGCTGCGGCGCTCTGCCAGGCGCCCTGCCGCTGCAATAAACAGGCCGTGCGCTGCAGCAGCGCAGGTCTTAGCTCAATCGCCACCACATCATCAAACTGCCCGGCGATCGCCGCCGGCAGCAGCGTTGCTAACGTTGTGCTTCGAATAACCGACAGAACGGCCCCGATGGAGTTGGCCTCCATCCGCACGTCTGGTTCGAGCCGATGAAGGCGGCAATAACGATCAATCTGCTCGCGGGTAGCAAACTCGCTGCTCAGTAAAATTAGCGGCTGGGCGTCGAGAGCCTGAAGTTGCAAGTCGCGCTCTCCTGCCAGCGGATGCGCACGGCTCACCACCAGCGCAAGCGTTTCCGTCAGCAGCGGCTGAACCACAATTTCCTGTGACCGGCTGTCGTCAAAGGCAATCCCCACATCCAGTACATCCTCCAGCAGCATCGCCTCCATCCGCTCCTGGTTCATCTCCTGGATAAGCACTTTTACTCCAGGATAGCGTCGGTAGTACGCCTCCATCAGCGGGCCCAGCATATAGGTAGTGAAAGTTGGCGTCATAGCAATGCGGAGTTTACCGTGCTGGAGATCTTCTGCGTCATGCAAGGCGCGCCGACCTTCCTCAAGCTCGCGTAACGCGCGACGGGCATACTCCAGCCAGATCTCACCGGCATCGGTCAGGCGAATACGTCGGCCAGAGCGGTCGAAAAGCTGAACCTCCAGCATCGCTTCCAGCTGGCGTATCTGCTGTGACAGTGCAGGCTGGGAGACATGCAGCGCCGCGGCGGCGCGGGAAAAGCCACAATGTTCAGCCACAGCGATAAAGTAGGAAAGTTGGCGCAGAAGCATCGGCCCATCTATAAGAAATTCCAATAGGCATTATCATAAATAAGTCTTTTAATTTATGAAACAAGAGACGTACCCTCTTCGCACGACCCTCAACATATTTCACCTTTAACATCGTTTTATGCAGGAGTGACTATGTCCGCTCACGATCGTTATCTTCAGCGCGCATTAGTGCTGGCAAAACAAAACATTGCTGACGGTGGGCGCCCCTTCGGCGCCGTGCTGGTGCGGAATGATGAGATTGTCGCTGAAAGCGTCAATACCTTTCATCTGAGCGGTGACCCAACGGCGCATGCCGAACTGAACGCCGTTCGCGATCTTGCCGCCAGACAGGGAAGCGCGGCGTTGCGCGAATGCGTCATCTATGCCAGCGGACAACCTTGCCCTATGTGCCTGAGCGCGCTCTATTTAACCGGCGTGCGGGAAGTGTTTTTCGCCAATAGCAATCAGGACGGGGAGCCTTTTCAGCTCTCGACCGCCGCGATTTATCAGCAGCTGCAGCAGCCGCTGGCCCAGCAAACGCTGCCGATCCATCATCGCCCGCAGCCGGAGGGAACTGAACTTTATCAGCGCTGGGCGGAACGGCAGTCATGACACCAGCGCTGCGACAGAACCTGACGCTGGCAGTCCTGGTACTGACTGGGATCAATATGCGGCCGCTGCTTACCTCCATTGGTCCTTTGCTGCCGGACATCCGCGCAGCCAGCGGCATGAGCTATACCCTGGCCGCACTCCTGACCGCGCTGCCGGTGATCGCGATGGGGGTGCTGGCGCTGGCCGCTGGCTGGGTCGATCGCTATATCGGTCAAAAGCGCAGTATTGCGCTGAGCCTGCTGATTATCACGGCAGGCGCCCTGCTGCGGGAAATCGCCCCGAATAGTGGCTTACTGCTCACCAGCGCTCTGGCCGGAGGAATTGGCATCGGCATTATTCAGGCCGCCATCCCGGCGGTAATTAAGCACCTCTTTCCCCGACGGACGCCGCTGGTGATGGGACTATGGTCAGCGGCGCTGATGGGCGGCGGCGGGTTAGGCGCCGCGTTCACCCCATGGCTGGCGTCACATAGCGCGGCCTGGCATGATGCGCTAGCCTGGTGGGCGCTCCCTGCGCTCCTGGCTCTGTTCAGCTGGCTGGCGATTTGTCGGCAATTGCCTCGCGCACCGCATCAGGCCAGCGCTTCCCCCCGGGTCGCGATTATTGGCCAGCGCCGCGCCTGGACGCTGGGACTCTATTTCGGACTGATCAATGCCGGTTACGCCAGCCTGATCGCCTGGCTGCCTCCTTACTACATCCAGCTAGGCGACAGCGCCCAGTACAGCGGTTCGCTGCTGGCGCTGCTGACCGTCGGGCAAACCGCCGGCGCGCTGCTGCTCCCGGCGCTGGCTCGCCAGGAGGATCGGCGCCAGCTTCTTCTGCTAGCGCTGGCGCTACAGCTGATTGGCTTCTGCGGCTTTATCTGGCTGCCAGAGCATTTCTCTGCGCTCTGGGCCATTGCCTGCGGCGTGGGGTTGGGCGGCGCGTTTCCTCTGTGCCTGGTGCTGGCGCTGGATCACGCCGGACAACCGGCGGTGGCCGGCAGGCTGGTAGCCTTTATGCAGGGGATCGGATTTATCATCGCCGGTCTGTCGCCCTGGCTTTCCGGCCTGCTGCGTAGCCTGAGCGGGAACTACACGCTTGACTGGTCCTGGCATGCGATCTGCGTCCTGCTACTCATGGCGCTGACGCTGCGCTTTATCCCGGCACACTACCCGGCCGAGTGGCGACAGCGCGCCTCAGACCTGCCCTGAACCGACGGCGGCGCGTGGCAAAGATAATGCCGCGCGCTCTCGTTGGCCTTCTCCGCCCGCCCCATCGCTAAAACCCGTTTCCTTCGCGTCGCTGGCGCTAAATTTATTACCCTGTGAAATTAATGTGTCGCCGAATCACGACACTCGTAAGTAACTAAAAATTAATAAAAAAATGCCTCTTGTTTCCCTGATTTTTTAGGCGTACATTAGCGCTATCTGGAGCACTAAACGCACAGAATTACGGGCTGCTGCAGGGTGAAGTTACACTGGCGACAGCCCTTGAAAAAACAGAACAATTAATTCATTTGAACGTCGCACAAGCGCGTGGAGTGATGAGTCGTGAAATACTTCTTTATGGGCCTCTCTTTTATGGTCATCGTTTGGGCCGGTACTTTTGCCCTGATGATCTAGACTGCAGCGGTGTCAAAAAAAACGGGAGCCTTCATGCTCCCGTTTTTATTTTGCCGTGCTGCCCGCAGCGCTAGCTCGCGGAGGCCAGCAGACCATCCGCGCGGAACATCGCCTTGATACCGCGGATCGCCTGGCGCGTACGGTCCCGGTTCTCGATCAGCGCGAAGCGGACGTGGGTATCACCATAGTCGCCAAAGCCAATCCCCGGCGAGACGCAAACCTTCGCTTCATTAAGCAGCTTTTTCGCAAACTCCAGCGACCCCATGGCGGCGTAAGGTTCCGGTATTTTCGCCCACACGTACATAGACGCTTTCGGACACTCCACCATCCAGCCGGCCTCATGAAGCCCTTTGACCAGCACATCGCGACGGCGCTTATACTGTTCGGCAATATCGCGCACGCACTGCTGATCGCCCTCCAGCGCAGCTATCGCCGCCACCTGCAGCGGAGTAAAAGTCCCGTAGTCATGATAGCTTTTGATACGAGCGAGGGCATTCACCAAAGTCTTATTACCCACCATAAAGCCAATGCGCCAGCCGGCCATGTTATAGCTTTTCGACAGGGTAAAGAACTCGACGGCGACATCCCGCGCGCCGGGCACCTGCATGATGGAGGGCGCTTTCCAGCCGTCATACACGATATCGGCATAGGCCAGATCGTGGACGACCAGAATGTCATACTGCTTCGCCAGAGCGACAACCTTTTCAAAGAAATCCAGTTCGACGCACTGCGCGGTCGGATTTGAGGGAAAGCCAAGGATCATCATCTTCGGCTTCGGATAGCTCTCGCGGATGGCGCGTTCCAGCTCGTTAAAGAAATCCACCCCTTCCACCAGCGGCACTGAGCGCACCTGCGCCCCGGCGATTACCGCACCATAGATATGAATCGGATAGCTGGGGTTCGGCACCAGTACGGTGTCGCCATGATCCAGCGTCGCCAGCATCAGGTGCGCCAGCCCCTCTTTCGAACCAATGGTGACGATCGCTTCCGATTCCGGATCGATATCGACGTTATAGCGTTCTTCATACCAGCGTGAAATGGCGCGACGCAGGCGCGGGATCCCCCGCGAGGTAGAGTAACCATGGGTGTCAGGCCGTTGAGCAACGGTGCAGAGTTTTTCCACGATATGCGGCGGCGTCGCGCCATCGGGATTACCCATACTGAAATCGATAATATCTTCGCCGCGCCGACGCGCAGCCATTTTCAGTTCAGCAGTAATGTTAAAAACGTACGGAGGGAGACGATCGATACGCGTAAAACGGCGTTCAGGACTGGATTCAGCCATAGGTTCCTCTAATTAACGTTAGCGCCCGGACCGTCCGAGCGACGCTGCCGCTGTTGCGGCTCGTTTAGAAAATAACCTGAAAAAATTCATGTTGTCGAGAGGCCCGTTAAAAAATATTCCCTGGCATATAAAACGGGTATCGACTGCGCTAAATGCGGCAGTTCATTGGCGGAATAATCCCGGGTTGTATAAAAGTGGTAACACACTGATATCTTTCTTAACACAGAATATTATCGTTAATGGCGAAGACCGCCGCTATCGCGATGCTTTTTAATTAATCCCCTTTAAAAAGTGCAACTTTTCCGCTTTATGGTTCCACGGCTGGTCTTCTGCCGTCAGGTTTTTTATCATGTCCCTTTCTGGCCACTGACGCGGCGCACCCATGCACGAAATCTTTACTATGATGCTGGCGGTCTATGATCGTGCGGCCCTGATGCTTATTTGCCTCTTTTTCCTTATTCGCCTGCGCCTGTTCCGCGAACTGTTGCATAAGTCGGCCCATACTCCGAAAGAGCTGCTGGCGGTGACAGCCATTTTCTCGCTGTTCGCGCTATTTAGTACCTGGTCCGGCGTCCCGGTTGAGGGGTCCCTGGTGAACGTGCGCATTATCGCCGTGATGTCCGGTGGGATCCTGTTTGGTCCCTGGGTGGGCGCGATTGTCGGGGCGATTGCCGGCGTGCACCGCTATTTGATTGATATCGACGGCGTGACCGCGGTGCCCTGCTTTATCACCAGCATTGTCGCCGGCCTGCTGTCGGGGTTGATTAATCGTAAAGTGGCCCGCGAACAACGGTGGAAAATCGGCATTCTGGCGGGGATGATGTGTGAAACTCTGACCATGATCCTGGTGGTGGTCTGGGCGCCTTCCCTGAGTCTCGGCGTAGATATTGTTTCGAAAATTGGTATCCCGATGATCCTCGGCAGCGTCTGCATCGGCTTTATCGTGCTGCTGGTGCAGAGCGTTGAAGGGGAAAAGGAGGCCAGCGCGGCGCGGCAGGCGAAACTGGCGCTCGATATCGCCAACAAAACCCTGCCGCTGTTTCGACACGTTAACAGCGATTCTCTGCGCCAGGTTTGCGAGATTATCCGCCGCGACATTACCGCCGACGCGGTGGCGATCACCAATACCGAGCACGTGCTGGCCTACGTGGGCGTCGGTGAAGCCAACTATCAACGCCACGACGATATGATTAGCCCCACCACCCGGCAGGCGATTCGTTATGGGAAAATCATCATAAAAAACAATGACGAAGCCCACCGTACCCCGGAGATCCACTCCTTGATGGTGATCCCGCTGTGGGAAAAAGGGGTGGTGACCGGCACGCTAAAAATCTATTACTGCCACGCCCATCGCATCACTTCGACGCTGCAGGAGATGGCGATTGGCCTGTCGCAAATAATCTCCACCCAGCTGGAAGTCTCCCGCGCCGAACAGTTGCGGGAGATGGCCAACAAAGCGGAGCTGCGCGCCCTGCAAAGCAAAATTAACCCGCATTTTTTATTTAATGCGCTGAACGCGATCTCCTCCTCGATTCGCCTTAATCCGGACACCGCGCGCCAGCTCATTTTTAATCTGTCGCGCTACCTGCGCTATAACATCGAATTAAAAGACGATGAGCAGATTGATATCAAACGAGAGCTGTATCAGATCAAAGATTATATCGCTATTGAACAGGCGCGATTCGGCGACAAGCTGACGGTCATCTACGATATTGACGACGACGTCAGCTGCGTGATCCCGAGCCTGCTTATCCAGCCGCTGGTGGAAAATGCCATCGTTCACGGTATTCAACCCTGTAAAGGCAAAGGCGTGGTGACGATCGGCATTAACGAGTGCGGCAATCGGGTACGCATCAGCGTTCGCGATACGGGCAACGGTATCGATCCCGCCGTGGTCGCCCGCGTGGAAGCCGATGAGATGCCGGGTAACAAAATCGGCCTGCTCAATGTGCATCATCGGGTGAAACTTCTCTACGGCGAGGGTTTGCATATCCGCAATCTGACGCCGGGAACCGAAATCGCCTTTTATGTCCCCAATAACTCTACGCCGCAGGCGCTGACGGAGTCGCTGTTGTCATGAGCGGAGAAAAGATGAAAGTTATCATTGTGGAGGATGAGTTTCTGGCCCAGCAGGAGCTCTCCTGGCTTATTAACACCCATAGCCAGATGGAGATCGTCGGCAGCTTTGACGACGGCCTGGACGTGCTGAAATTTCTCCAGCACAACAAGGTCGACGCCATCTTTCTCGATATCAATATTCCGTCGCTCGACGGGGTTCTGCTGGCGCAAAACATCAGCCAGTTTGCCCATAAACCTTTTATCGTCTTTATCACCGCGTGGAAAGAACATGCGGTGGAAGCCTTTGAGCTGGAAGCCTTTGACTACATCCTGAAACCTTACCAGGAGTCGCGCATCATCAATATGCTGCAAAAGCTGACCACCGCCTGGCAGCAGCAAAATAACGCTGCTTCAGGATTAGCCAGCGCAGCGCCACGGGAAAACGACACCATCAATCTGATCAAAGATGAGCGGATCATCGTCACCAGTATTCATGATATTTATTATGCCGAGGCACATGAAAAGATGACATTCGTCTATACCCGCCGGGAGTCATTCGTCATGCCGATGAACATTACTGAATTCTGCAGCAAACTGCCCACCGCGCATTTCTTCCGCTGCCACCGCTCGTATTGCGTAAATCTCAGCAAAATTCGGGAAATTGAGCCGTGGTTCAACAACACCTATGTGCTGCGCCTGCGTGACCTGGAGTTTCAGGTTCCGGTCAGTCGCAGTAAAGTGAAAGAGTTTCGCCAGCTGATGAATCTGTAGAGAGCGGAAAGCACCGCCATCCGGGCTACGACGGTAGCCCGGGAGAAGAATGCTTAAAGCACCTGGCCCAGCGTCTGACGCAGATGCGCGCCGGAGCCCAGCAGGCCTGGGTTATCATGCACAATCAGGTAAACCGGGATATCCTGAACATAAGCTTTAAAACGGCCTTTGTCTTCAAAACCGCCGCGGAAACCAGAGGCTTTAAAGAACTCCAGGAAGCGCGGCACGATGCCGCCGGCGATATACACCCCGCCAAACGTCCCGAGGGTCAGCGCCAGGTTACCGCCGAAGCGTCCCATAATGACGCAGAACAGCGACAGCGCCCGACGACAGTCGGTGCAGCTGTCCGCCAGCGCTCGCTCGGTCACCTCACGCGGCTGCAGGTTCTCCGGCAGTCGGCCGTCCGATTTGACAATCGCGCGATACAGGTTGACCAGCCCGGGACCTGAGAGCACGCGTTCTGCGGAAACATGCCCCAGCTCGGCGCGTAGCTCTTCCAGAATGATCCCTTCTTCTTCGCTGTTCGGGGCAAAATCAACATGACCGCCTTCGCCCGGCAGGCTGACCCAACGCTTATCAACGTGGACCAGATGCGCCACGCCGAGCCCGGTCCCGGCGCCATAAACGGCGATCGGTTTGCCCGCTACCGGCGCACTGCCGCCAAACTGAATAAGGTGCTCAGCTTTCAGCATCGGAATGGCCATTGAAACAGCGGTAAAATCGTTAATTATCTCCAGATGGGCAAAGCCGAGGTTACGCTTCATTTCGGCGATAGAGAAAGCCCAGGTATGGTTGGTCATCGCCACCCAGTCGCCGGTAATCGGGCATGCGATGGCGATACAACCTTCGTTGACCGTTACCTGGTGCTCCTCGAGGTAGACGCGCACCACTGCCTCCAGACTGGGGTAATCGAGCCCGGAATAGGTCTTTGCGCGAGAGATCTCTCCACTCGCCAGATCACATAGCGCCAGGCGGGCGTTGGTCCCCCCGACATCTCCTACTAAAGCAAATTTTGTCATTCCGTTACGGCTCCGCTAAAGTCAAAATAAATCTTTTGGCACACTGTAAATTCATGGCGGCTTAACAACAACGTCCAACGCGCAGACGCCCCTTGTTTAGCGACACAGGTCACATTTAGTTTGTAATCTATGCAAGGTAGCCTGTAAAGGACGCGCCGGATATCAGATGTCACCTTAACTTTATCGTTTCAGCACCATTTGCATCGACGGTCTCCGCTGACGAAGGCAAAGTAGTGCTCCAGCACTTTTACAAGGACATTTCCATGCTCCATCCTCGCGCCAGAACAATGCTGATCCTGTCGGTGCCGGCCATCCTGATAGGCATCGCCTGCAGCCTGATCCTGATCGTGGCGATGAAGGTTGCCGCGCTGCTGCAGCGCGTACTGTGGAGCAATCTGCCCGCGCAGTTGGGGGTGAGCGCCGACAGCCCGCTGTGGATCATCGCCATGCTGACGGCGACAGGCATAGCGGTGGGTCTGGTCATTCGTTACAGCCCCGGGCACGCCGGGCCGGATCCAGCGACCGAGTCGTTAATCGGCGCTCCCATTGCCACCGGCGCGCTGCCCGGACTCCTGGCCGCACTGATCCTCGGCCTCGCCGGCGGCGTCAGCCTCGGCCCGGAGCATCCGATTATGGTGGTGAATATCGCGCTGGCTGTCGCCGTCGGCTCCCGACTGTTTCCGCGCGTCAGCTCGCTGGACTGGACCATCCTCGCGGCCTCAGGCACCATCGGTGCCCTCTTCGGTACCCCGGTTGCCGCCGCGCTGATTTTTTCGCAAACCCTCAATAGCAGCAACGATACGCCACTGTGGGATCGCCTCTTTGCTCCCCTCCTCGCCGCCGCCGCCGGCGCGTTGACGACGGGTCTGTTTTTCCATCCCCATTTTTCGCTGCCGATCCCGCACTATGGTCAGATGCGCTTCGTTGATATTCTCAGCGGCATTATCGTCGCCCTGATCGCTATCGCCGTCGGCATGGTGGCCGTCTGGTGTCTGCCGCGACTGCATGCCCTGATGCATCGGTTGAAAAATCCAATCCTGACCCTCGGCATCGGCGGGCTGCTGCTGGGGATCGTGGGGACGATAGGCGGGCCCTTAACGCTATTTAAAGGGCTGGATGAGATGCAGCAGCTGGCCTTCAGCCAGACGCTAACCGCCGCGGATTTTCTGCTTATCGCGCTGGTCAAACTGGCGGCCCTGGTTCTTGCCTCAGCCAGCGGCTTTCGCGGCGGGCGAATTTTCCCGGCGGTGTTCGTCGGGGTAGCGCTGGGGCTGATGCTGCATGCTCATGTTGACGCGGTGCCGGCGGCAATCACCGTTTCCTGCGCGATCCTCGGCATGGTGCTGGTCGTCACTCGCGACGGCTGGTTGAGCCTGTTTATGGCCGCCGTGGTGGTCCCGGATACGACTTTGCTGCCGCTGTTGTGTATGGTGATGCTCCCGGCCTGGCTGCTGCTGGCCGGGAGACCGTTGATGATTGCCAAACGGCATACCGATTAAACGCGGCTGTTTCGCTCCTCAAGGGCCTGCGTCACCGCGCGCAGGAAATCGGGGATATCCATTTTCGGCAGCATCACTTCTACCAGAGTGAGGGTATCGGAGGTGATGCTCTCCGTCATCGCCTCCCGCAGTTCAGACGTCTGAGTGACCCGTCGGCAGCGCGAAGCAACGTCAGGGGCGAAGGCTTCCGGCAGCCGCTGCCAGTCCCACAGAGCGATGTCATTGTAGCGCTGCTCTGGACCATGAATCGCCCGTTCCACGGTATACCCTTCGTTATTCAGCAGCAGAATAAGCGGCTTTTGCTTATCACGCAGCATGGAGCCCATCTCCTGAATGGTCAGTTGGGCCGCGCCATCGCCGACAATTAGCACCACCCGCCGCTCCGCCGCCGCGGTTTGTGCGCCATAGGCGGCCGGGAGAGTAAAACCAATCGAGCCCCACAGCGGCTGGACGATCAGCGATGCTTCAGAGGGCAGCTTCAGCGCCGCAATGCCAAAGGCGGCCGTCCCCTGATCGGCGAGAATAATATCCCCCGGACGCAGGGCGCCCTGCACCGTCGCCCAGAAATTTTTCTGGGTCAACTCGCCTTCAGCGCCCTCCTCAGCCTCCGGCGCCACGATCTGAGGTGTAGCCCACTCCGCCGCCAGCGGGGCGGAAAGCGTCATCAGCGCGGCCAAAGCCTTATCCATCGGCACCCCGCTGAACCAGTGATCGCCCACCCTGACGGCGAAGGGCTGGATCTCAATAGTCTTTTCCCGCGCCAGATGTTGGGTAAATCCTGCGGTGATGGTGTCGGTGAAGCGCGTGCCAATGCAGATGATGGTGTCGGCGTTTTCAATCGCCTCCCGGGTCTGCGGCGCGCTGGCAATCCCGCTGTAGGTGCCGACAAACCCGCTCTGCTGCTCATCAAACAATCCCTTGCCCATGAGCATCGTCGCATGGGCGACAGGCGTTTTCGCCACCCACTCCCGGAGCGTCTTCTGCAGGCCATAACGTTGCGCCAGGAAGTCCGCCAGCAGGGAAATGCGTCGGCTGCTCCGCAGCAGGCGGCTGGCATGTTCGCAGAACCCGGCAAGCTGGTTTTCATCCGCCGGAGCGGGCTCCACCAGCAAGCGCTGGGCTGGGGCAATCGCTGCCGCTCTGGCGACATCGGCTGGCAGCATCAAATAGCCGGGGCGATGATGCGTCAACATATCGCGCAGCACACGGTCGATTTCATGGCAGGCGTTGCCGGCGGTCAGCAGCGCCTGGCTACAGGTGATCTGCTCGCTCATGCGGGCGAAATGGCGAAAATCGCCATCGCCGAGGGTATGGTGCAGCAGTTCGCCGCGCTGCTGGGCGCCGGTAGAGGGCGCACCGACAATATGCAATACCGGAATATGTTCCGCATAGCTACCCGCAATGCCGTTCAGCGCGCTCAATTCGCCGACGCCGTAAGTGGTCAGCAGCGCACCGGCCCCTTTGATGCGCGCATAGCCGTCAGCGGCATATGCCGCATTCAGCTCGTTGGCGCAGCCGACCCACCCCAAGGCGCTGTGCGCGATGACGCGATCGAGAAACTGTAAGTTGTAATCTCCCGGCACGCCGAACAAGCGGTCAATACCGCAGTCGACAAGGCGATCCAGCAGATAATCTCCAATAGTGTAGGTCGGTTGCATATCCATTATCCTCATTTTGGTGCAGGTGTAATTTGAGTATTGAATAAGCGATCCGCCTGTCCAGATGGGAGGTGATAATGGCAGTGTAAAGCAATAATTACGCAGAAAAAGCAGTGTACTCCACGCAGAACATTGTTTAGTGTAAACGTATACACACCCTGTTTTGTCGGCGGAGGAAGAATGGTTTACCAGGCAAGCACCACGCGATATCAAACGATGGAGTACCGTCGCTGCGGCCGCAGCGGTCTGCAACTACCGGCCATTTCCCTTGGCCTGTGGCATAACTTTGGCGATGAAACGCGAGTGGAAACCAGCCGGCAGAGGCTCCTGCACGCTTTTGACCTCGGTATAACCCATTTCGATTTGGCCAACAACTATGGGCCGCCGCCGGGCTCGGCGGAAAGCAACTTTGGCCGTATCCTGAAAGAGTCGCTCCTGCCTTATCGCGATGAGTTAATCATCTCCACTAAAGCAGGTTACACGATGTGGGACGGCCCTTACGGCGACTGGGGATCGCGAAAATATCTGGTAGCCAGTCTTAACCAGAGCCTTAAACGCATGGGGCTGGAATACGTCGATATTTTTTACCATCACCGGCCTGATCCACAGACGCCGCTGATGGAAACGATGCGTGCGCTCGATCATCTGGTTCGTCAGGGTAAAGCGCTATATGTCGGGATCTCCAACTATCCTCTGGCCCAGGCGCGGGAGGCGGTGAAGATCCTTAACGACCTCGGCACCCCCTGCATCATCCACCAGCCTCGCTACTCGATGTTCGAACGCGGCGTGGAAGAAGGACTACTGGATTTTCTGCAGACGGAAGGGATTGGAAGCATAGCGTTTTCACCGCTGGCCGGCGGGCAACTTACCGACCGCTATCTCAACGGCATTCCGGCCGACTCGCGCGCCGCCAGCAGCAGTCGTTTTCTGCAGCCGGAGCAACTGACTCCAGCCCGATTAGAAAAAATTCGTCAGCTTAACAGGCAGGCGGAAGCGCGTGGGCAGAAGCTGTCGCAAATGGCGCTGGCCTGGGTGTTGCGCGAAGAGAAAGTCACCTCAGTGCTGATCGGCGCCAGCAAAACCGCGCAACTGGATGATGCCGTCGGCATGCTGCAGAATCGCCATTTCACCACCGAGGAGTGCGCGGCCATCGACGCCATTCTTGCGCTGTAAAGCAAATGTTACTTTAGCAAAAAGTGCTCTTTCCTGCGCTTTCGGAGTTCGTCCGATGCGGCGGGTCTTTACCGACCCGTAATATCAGGTTAACAGGCCGCTTACGGCCCCGATCGTGAAGGAGAAGAGTATGTTCAGGTCACTGATTCTGGCAGCAGTACTGCTGGCCGCAGGGCCACTGGTCGCTAACGCTGGTGAAATCACCCTGCTGCCGTCGGTAAAATTACAAATAGGCGATCGTGACAATTACGGTAACTACTGGGACGGTGGCAGCTGGCGCGACCGTGATTACTGGCGTCGTCACTATGAATGGCGTGATAACCGTTGGCATCGTCATGACAACGGCTGGCACAAAGGCTGGTACAAAGGCAGAGATAAAGCCTGGGAGCGCGGCTATCGTGCTGGCTGGAACGACCGCGATGACCACCGCGGCGGCTGGGGACGCGGCCCGGGTGGGCGCGGTCACGGTCATGGACATGGCCATCACTAACAAACGAAAAGGGGAGCCCATCGGCTCCCCTTTACTTTATTCAGCATCAGGAATCAATTAATCCACCCCGAGCAGCGACCCCACTATTAACCAGCCGTTCAGGCTCACCACAATAGCGACTATCGCCCAGCCGATGCCTCTCACCCAACGGGTATTCACCAGGTCCCCCATCAGCTTCGCATTGCTGGTAAATATCAGCAGCGGCACCAGGGCAAGCGCAATGCCAAAGCTGAGCAACACCTGACTCATTACCAGGATGCGCGTAGGATCCAGCCCCAGCAGAATGACGACAAACGACGGCAGCATGGTGATCGCCCGGCGAAACCACAGCGGAATATGAAAGCGGATAAATCCCTGCATAACGACCTGACCTGCCAGAGTGCCCACCACGGTCGACGATAAACCGGCGGCAATCAGGCTGAGGCCAAAGATGGTCGCCGCCGCGTGGCTCAGCAGCGGCTCCAGCGTCATGTAGGCCTGATCGAGATCGGCGACGCCGGTATGGCCATTAAAGTGGAATGCCGCCGCAGCGGTCGCCATCATCGCCAGATTGACGAACCCGGCAATGGTCATGGCGATCGCCACATCCCAGCGGGTCGCGTTATAGCGTTCTTTTCGCGTTCCGCCATGCAGATGCTGGGTAAGCGAGGAATGTAAGTAGATAACGTGCGGCATAATGGTCGCCCCCAGTACCCCGGCGGCTAAGAATACCGCCTCCCCGTTGGGCAGCGTGGGGATCACCAGCCCTTTCGTCAGAGGAGCCAGCGCGGGCTGGGAAAAGATCAACTCCACGACATAGGCCACGGCGACAAACAGCAAC
This sequence comes from Klebsiella sp. K47, assembly GCF_051858335.1. Lineage (NCBI taxonomy): Bacteria > Pseudomonadati > Pseudomonadota > Gammaproteobacteria > Enterobacterales > Enterobacteriaceae > Klebsiella > Klebsiella sp. K47. The sequence continues at coordinate 7,747 of NZ_JBPYUI010000045.1, read as the reverse complement.
AATCCACCGATCACCTTCTCCAGTGGTTTTTGCCCGCGCCGCTGCAGCATCAGGATCAGAAAAGTCGCCACCCCGGTCAGCACCGCCCCCTGCAGAAGCGACACGCCGAGCACCAGCTTAAAGCCAATTGCGGCGCCGATAAATTCAGCCAGATCGGTGGCCATAGCGATAATTTCCGCCTGTACCCAGTAAAACCAGACAACAGGACACGGGTAATGGTCGCGGATCTGCTCGGCCAGGTTTTTGCCGGTGGCAATGCCCAGTTTGGCAGAAAGCACCTGGATCAGCATCGCCATCAGGTTAGCCCACACCACGACCCACAGCAGCTGGTAGCCAAAGCTGGCGCCGGCCTGAATGTTAGTGGCGAAATTACCCGGATCGATATAGCCAATGGCAGCGACGAAAGCCGGGCCCATTAAGGCGAGCTTCACCTTGCGCGCGGCGCGACTACTGCTATTCTCAACGCGACTGCTAGTCATCTTCTGCCTCTGGAAATATAGCCTTTGCTATGTTTCATGCTATCAAAATGCGAATGATTATCAAGTTCATTTAGAATGGAGATAATGATTGCTGTGATAGAAGGGAACAATAGCTGGCCGGAAATGGAATACGGGCGTCAGAAAACGAGATCCAGCCCGCTATTAAGAGTAGTACAAGAATGCAACTTTTAAAACCTTTACGTAACATAACAAAAGTGGATGTTGGATCACTATTTTTGCCATTGGTCACAGTTCCTTGCAATAGTGTGCAATTGATCTCGTTTTCTTTAAAGCCGTTGCATAGAATGTGCACGGAAATTTAACCTGCCTCATATTTGGAGCAACTATGGACCGCGTCTTGCATTTTGTCCTCGCGATCGTTGTGGTGGCTATACTGGCCCTGTTGGTCAGCCATGACCGCCAAAAGATCCGTATTCGTTATGTTGTTCAACTGCTTGTCATTGAAGTCCTGCTGGCCTGGTTCTTCCTCAACTCCGATATTGGTCTGGGTTTTGTGAAAGGATTTTCCGAGATGTTTGAAAAACTCCTCGGGTTTGCCAACGAAGGGACAAACTTCGTGTTCGGCGGCATGAACGATAAAGGCCTGGCCTTCTTCTTCCTCAAAGTTTTGTGCCCTATCGTCTTCATTTCGGCTTTGATCGGCATTTTGCAGCATATTCGTATCCTGCCGATTGTCATTCGCGCGATCGGTACCGTCCTGTCGAAAGTTAACGGCATGGGCAAGCTGGAGTCCTTCAACGCCGTGAGCTCGTTGATCCTCGGCCAGTCGGAAAACTTTATCGCGTATAAAGATATTCTCGGCAAAATGTCGCGCAACCGCATGTACACCATGGCGGCGACGGCGATGTCCACCGTGTCCATGTCCATCGTAGGCGCTTACATGACCATGCTGCAGCCAAAGTATGTCGTTGCGGCGCTGGTGCTCAACATGTTCAGCACCTTTATCGTTCTGTCATTAATTAACCCTTACCGCGTGGAAGAGAGCGAAGAAAATCTGCAGATGTCGAATCTGCACGAAGGTCAGAGCTTCTTCGAGATGCTGGGCGAGTATATTCTGGCAGGTTTTAAAGTCGCGATTATCGTGGCGGCGATGTTGATCGGCTTCATCGCGCTGATCTCGGCGCTGAATGCCCTGTTCGCCACCGTGACCGGTTGGTTCGGCTATAGCATTTCCTTCCAGGGTATCCTCGGCTATATCTTCTACCCGGTTGCCTGGGTGATGGGTGTGCCGGCAAGCGAAGCGCTGCAGGTGGGCAGTATTATGGCTACCAAACTGGTCTCCAATGAATTCGTCGCCATGATGGATCTGCAGAAAATTGCCTCGACGCTCTCCCCGCGCGCGGAAGGCATTATCTCTATCTTCCTGGTCTCCTTCGCCAACTTCTCATCTATCGGCATTATTGCCGGGGCGATCAAAGGTCTGAACGAAGAACAGGGCAACGTAGTTTCTCGCTTCGGTCTGAAGCTGGTGTACGGCTCCACGCTGGTTAGCGTGCTGTCCGCCTCGATTGCGGCGCTGGTTCTGTAACACACGTCAGTCATCTGAGCCGGGCAATGCCCGGCTTTTTTTTGCCCGTCATTCACCCAGCGGCTGTGGTTTACCGATCAGATAACCCTGCAGATAATTCACGCCCAGCTCCAGCAAGCGCGCTTTTTGCGGTTCGCTTTCGACATATTCCGCCACCACGCTCATCTGTTTCGCCCGCGCCATCTCGACAATCGATTTCACCATGATGGCGTCCAGCGGGTCCATGAGGATGTCGCGGACGAAGCAGCCGTCAATCTTAATGATATCGGCCTGTAAATGTTTCAGACGTTCATAGTTCGCATAGCCGGTGCCAAAGTCATCAATAGCGATGGCGCAGCCAAACGCGCGCAACGCTTCAAGATTTTGCCGACTGGTGTCCGCATTAGAGAAGGCCTGCTCTTCGGTCACCTCAATAGTTATAAGTTCTGGCGAGACGCTATAGCGTTGAAACAGCGCGATAATCTGCCCTGCGCTGTTCTTTTGCATCAGAGTTGCAGGCAGCAGGTTGACCGAGAAGCGCTGGCCGGGATGCTTATGGAGCATACTGAACAAGGTCTCCAGCACCAGCATGTCAAAACGTTGGCTGAGGTTAAACTGCACAATCAGCGGAATGAATCGGTCGGGCATAATGACGCTATCGCCACAGCGCATGCGCGTGAGGATCTCATGATAACCCTCCCCCTCCGGATTCTGAATCGGTTGCGCATAGAGCATCAGCGCGCGATCTTTGAGCACTTGCTTGACGCGCATAAGGAGGCGCACCTGCTCGGTAGTTTGATCCACCACCAGATCCTGCTCCTCGTCCAGCGCCAGCACCCGACGTTCACTGCCCGCCTGTTCGGAAAGCCAGCTTAGCTGGCCCAGCATCTGGTAAAGTCCCTCACCCTGGCCGTCATCGCGGCCCCAGGCCGCGCCAAACTCCAAATCCAGCGGCTGATTGTGCCAGCTGAACTTTTTGTGGTTGAGGACCGCGACCATATGGTTCAAGCGGGACGACGGCTCCGGTCCATCAAGCACGAGGATCAGTTCGCTGCCCGGTACCTGGAAGACTTTATCCGCCGCTCCCAGCAGCGGTTGCAGCGCCCGAATAATCTGCCGTTTACAGTCCACCCCCATCATCAGACCATAATGCCGACTGAGAAAGTCGAGATTATCAATACGCAGGCTGCAGATAGCCTGCTGAGGACAGCTCTGTAAATGGCTCTCCAGCGCGCGCAGGTTAGGCAAGCCGGTCAGCGGATCCTCTTCCGCCTGGCTACGCCAGCGGCGTTTGTTGCGGTCGCTGCGGGCATAGATGTCGGCCATATAAAACAAACAGATAGTAAAGGAGATCAGAACCGACAGCACAAAGGAGAGTGAATACTCGCTTTGCACCCCCTGGAGAAAGTTTTTGTTATATACCACCAGCAAAAAGGCCGAGACAGACCATGAAATACGCAATAGCGCATGGCCTATTCGACTGATACCGATAAAGTAGACAATAAAAATAACCGGAACTAAATAACCGGCAATAAATTCAGACTGATACGGCGCACACAATAGCGTTAATATCACCGCCAACGCGATAAACCAATATAGGGTAAAGGAGCGATATTGCGGTGCCAGCCACGGTAAACATTCCTGCTGCCAGAAACGTCGGGCGTAGCGCGGACTGATAATCATCCGCATTGGATAATAAAGAAACGTCGTAAAAATTAATGCCGCACTGATTAAACTTTGGATATCTATTACAGTATAAATCAACGGCATACTACCAAAGTAACTGGTAATAGCTAATGGAAACGCAAAATATTGTCCGGCGAGATACATGGTGATTTTCAGGAGCACCGGCGCGAAGAAGCCGCCCCAGAAGATCCGCGCCCCCATATGCTTTGCCGTTGGACCGCAGCGCCAGCGCTTCCCCACCAACAGTCGCAGAATAGCGCAGGAGACAAACACGGCGAACAGTTGACAAAAAAGTAAGATAAACGCCTGCGGCAGCGTTAATTTAATGAGAAAACTATTGGTGATGGCAAACGCGAGAATTAATGGCGCAATTGCATAGCGGCCAAAGATAAAAATAACAGAAAACATCACGCTGATTGGCAGCCAGGCAATATAAATAAGGTTGCCGTCAATTATCGTTTGCGGTGAAATAAAACGAGCCAGCGGAATAGCGACTAAACAAATGATAAAGGCCAATAGAGTTTTTTTGATATTAATGTTAATTTTATCAAGCATTATTGTTAATTAAAACTCCAGAAACCTCATCACGTTTAATGGGGGAAATGTTATGTTGCTTATTTAGGGCAGGCAAGGCGAATTATCAGGAAATAGTCTGAAATTACTTTCGATTTTAATTGCTGGAGATTAACTGACGTAACCAGAAAGTGCTTTACATGAAACCCGCTAAAAACAAAAACCCCCGCCGAAGCGAGGGTTCTGAATTTTGGTGGAGCTAAGCGGGATCGAACCGCTGACCTCTTGCATGCCATGCAAGCGCTCTCCCAGCTGAGCTATAGCCCCACAGGACTTCTTTACGAACCAAATCCGCTGGGTGCAGAATTTGGTGGAGCTAAGCGGGATCGAACCGCTGACCTCTTGCATGCCATGCAAGCGC
>NZ_JBPYUI010000045.1:0-3020 GCF_051858335.1 Klebsiella sp. K47 | reverse complement strand
TCTCCCAGCTGAGCTATAGCCCCGTAACGTAAAGCGTGTCGTGTTGACGGGCGGCATAATATGAATTCCTCGCTCAGGTGTCAACGGCAAAATTATCCTTCCCGATTCAATCGCTGAAAAAGCAGGCAACTTGCTGACATTGCGAGCCTTATCGCAGTCAGAAGTTAAACAGGTCACCTTTTCACGTAAAAGGATGCTATAACATGGGCAGCTAATTCCCATACATTTACTCAGGAAATAGTATGCTCAAGGAACGAATGACACCTGAAGAAATTGCCCATCTAACCGGCTACAGTCGGCAAACTATCAATAAGTGGGTGCGGAAAGAAGGCTGGCAAACCTCTCCGCGACCTGGCGTCCAGGGCGGCAAAGCGCGCCTGGTCCATGTCAATGAGCAAGTCAGGGAGTTTATCCGCAGCGCCCAGCGGGTGGCGGAGACGCCCGGCATCTATTCTCCCCATGATAGCGATCTGGAATCGCTGCTGCTGACCCTCAGTAAAGAACTCACCCCCAGCGAGCAGAAGCAGCTTATGTCTTTGTTGCTGCGCGAGGGGATCACCGGGTTACTGCTTCGGTTAGGGATCCGCGATCGGTAAACCATGATGAAACTGAAAGATAAAATGACGCCCGCAGAGCTTGCCGACTGCCTGGGGCTGGCCAGACAAACGATCAATCGCTGGGTTCGCGAGAAACAATGGCGCACCGAAGCAATACCCGGCGTTAAAGGGGGGCGAGCGCGACTGGTGGTTATCGACCAACCGGTACGCGAGTTTCTGACCAACATCCCTGCCAGACGCCATCTGCTTACCGACAATCATCTCGCGGAATCGCCAGGTGCATACCTGGTCAATGAGGCAGACGCGATCTGGCGGCAAATCACGGAAACCCTACAGCTGATGACTCCGGCAGAACAGCTGCAGCTCCGCGATCTGCTGGCCCGGGAAGGGATTAGCGGTTTTCTTGCCCGCCTCGGCATCGCCAGTCCGGAATAACAGACAAAAAAAACGGCAGGGTAACCTGCCGTTGTTTCAGCTGCGACGCCGTCAGGACGCCTGGCCTTCGCGTTCAGCGATAAAAGCCAGCGCTTTATTGATACGATCTACGCTACGGGATTTACCGATAGCATGGACAGTAACGTCTAGCGCAGGAGATTGCCCTGCCCCGGTAACCGCCACGCGCAGCGGCATACCGACTTTACCCATCCCCACCTCCAGCTCATCAGCAGTTGCCTGAATCGCGTGATGGACGTTTTCCGCCGTCCAGTCGCTAATCGCCGCCAGCTTATCGCGAACCACTTCCAGCGGCTGACGCGCCACTGGACGCAGATGTTTTTTCGCGGCGTCGGCATCGAATTCAGCGAACTCTTCATAGAAGTAGCGGCAGCTCTGGGCCATCTCTTTCAGCGTCTTGCAACGCTCGCCCAGCAGTTTCACCAGCTCAGCCAGCTGCGGGCCGTTGCGAGTGTCGATATTTTCCTGCTCGATATGCCACTGCAGATGCGTTGCCACATACTCCGCCGGCAGGGTATTGATATAGTGATGGTTTAACCACAGCAGTTTATCGGTGTTAAAGGCACTGGCGGATTTGCTCACCGCGCCCAGCGAGAAGAACTCAATCATCTCTTCGCGAGTGAAAATCTCCTGATCGCCATGAGACCAGCCCAGGCGCACCAGATAGTTGAGTAGCGCTTCCGGCAGGTAGCCGTCGTCGCGATACTGCATCACGCTCACTGCGCCGTGGCGCTTGGAAAGTTTTTTACCGTCATCGCCGTTGATCATCGACACGTGCGCATAAACCGGCACCGGCGCATTCAGCGCTTTGAGGATGTTGATCTGGCGCGGCGTGTTGTTGATATGATCTTCGCCGCGGATCACGTGAGTGATCGCCATATCCCAGTCATCTACCACCACGCAGAAGTTATAGGTCGGGGAACCATCGGTACGGCGAATGATCAGATCGTCCAGTTCCTGGTTGCTGAACTCGATAGGTCCGCGGATCTGATCGTCAAAAATAACCGAACCTTCCTGCGGGTTGGCGAAACGCACGACGCACGGCTCATCGTCAGCATGGTGCTCGTGGCTATGGCGGCAGCGGCCATCGTAACGCGGCTTCTCACCCTTCGCCATCTGCTCTTCGCGCAGCGCTTCCAGACGTTCTTTCGAGCAATAGCATTTGTAAGCGGTACCGGCTTCCAGCATCTCATCGATTACGTTGTTATAACGATCGAAACGTTTGGTCTGGAAATAGGGGCCTTCGTCCCATTGCAGATTCAGCCAGTTCATGCCATCCATGATGGCTTCAATTGCTTCCGGGGTGGAGCGTTCGAGATCGGTGTCTTCAATACGCAGCACAAACTCACCGCCGTGGTTACGGGCAAAAAGCCAGGAATAGAGAGCAGTACGCGCACCGCCAACGTGCAGATAGCCGGTTGGGCTTGGCGCGAAGCGAGTTTTGATTTTCATGAATTGGCCTTACGTTTAATAAAGATGCCGATAGCCGGCAATGTCCGGTGGAAATTATGGGTCAATATTCTAACACCGTGGGCTGATTCCTCAATGTTGTTCCCATCGGAACGTCACGGTTTGCCATTTTTGTTTATAAATCATGCTATGGCGCCGGTTTCGCGATCGCTTTGTTTAATTTTACGACGAACGAACGAATTCTTTAGAAAAGGCGTTGACTCATTTTCAACTCTCCCTATAATGCGACTCCACACAGCGGGGGTGATTAGCTCAGCTGGGAGAGCACCTCCCTTACAAGGAGGGGGTCGGCGGTTCGATCCCGTCATCACCCACCACTTTCTCGCCAGCTGGATTTTCTGTCAAAATGTGAAGTACCGAAGTGGGTGATTAGCTCAGCTGGGAGAGCACCTCCCTTACAAGGAGGGGGTCGGCGGTTCGATCCCGTCATCACCCACCACTTTCTCGCCAGCTGGATTTTCTGTCAAAATGTGAAGTACCGAAGTGGGTGATTAGCTCAGCTGGGAGAGCACCTCCCTTACAAGGAGGGGGTCGGCGGTT
>NZ_JBPYUI010000044.1:12512-24801 GCF_051858335.1 Klebsiella sp. K47 | reverse complement strand
GGTTCGGCGGAGCTTACCGCGTCTTTTCGCGGTTAGCGGAGTGTGGCTCGACGACTGAACCGCGGCAGCGGGTCAGGAGCCGAAGGTGGCCCCGGGGCAGATTGTGTGAAAAGAAAGTCAGGCGGAGGAAGAGCAGCAGCAAGATGGAGAGTACCGGTCAGGTTTGGTCTGATCTGATCTGGTCTGGTCTGGTCTGGTCTGGTCTGGTCTGGTCAGGTCAGGACTGAGATTCGCCCTTCTCTTTTCTGTACTGAACAACGCAGTACCAGGCCGAAGCCAGGAAAGCAAAAACGGTGATCAACCCGCGTAATTCGTCGCCCGGCTCTTTCCCCTTCAGCATCAGCGTTATGATGATGCCGGCAACGATAATCCACACAATGCCACTCCAGAGGCGCAGCTTATCCGCCACGACATTAATCAGAACAAAAGCAACGGCCAGGATAGCCCCCCACAGAGCCGGAACAGGCTGAAACGGAATAAAAAACAGGTTAATACCGGTTAAAAGCGTCACAGCTGCAAACATCAGAGACATACGCATAAAATTTCCTCCCTGGACACACTGACGATAAGAATCACTTCTGCTGCTCATCTCCGGGTTTATTATATTCGGGCGCATTTGCGCGCGGCAGCTGCTGACTGTTCAGTCGATGTACGCGGAGCCGTTCATGGAAATATTCGCGCAGGTGTTCAGGCTGTTCCCGTTCAACAAGCTCAGGCACAACAGGCTTGTTCATCCTTTCCTGCCAGGCAACGGCAGCGGCCACCTTATCGACGGCTACTTTGTCCTGCTTCTCTTTTGGAAAAGCTGCGATATTCCACTTTGACATATGCATCACCGGTCTGCTTTACAGGAAGATATCCCTGATAATACGCGTATTCCCGGGCAACAGCGACTGACAACGAAGAGGAGAGTGCGTGGCGCCGGAGGCGCGGCGACGTCTCTCTCCGGCAGGCGCAGCCTGCCAGGGTTTTCGCGCTGCCGGAAGCGGCAGAGGTTCCCCCCTGCCCGGCATCGCGGCGGCGGGCATTAATCAGGGCTTTGTACTGTCGCAGGATATCGCCGCTTTGTGGTGCAAGTTTCATGTGCTTTCTCCTTAACCGGCGGGCTTCCCCGCCGGATAGTAATCAGTTGCTGAATACATAGCCTTCATGGAAGACATAGCCGCTGCTGAACAGATCCCGCGCGTAAGCCTCATAATCGAAATAGACGCGCAGGGATTCAGGCACCTCGTTTAACAGGCCGTGATCCTCCACAAAGCCATAAGCAAAATCCTCCTCGCTTTCAGCCTCGCCACAATACGCATCATCAAAGGCGTCATAGTCGCACTCGCCGGTATATTCCGCCCAGGCCACAAACGCGGCGGCGCGTCCTTCGTCCTGCGCCTGCCGGAATGCCTCGATAAACGCCCACTTAACAGAGGATTCAGAGGCAAACTGAGACGGGATCCCTTCCCAGTCCTGAAACATAAACTCGGGGTCATCCTCGGCGGCATGCAACGCCCGGCAGGCGTCATAAAATTCGTCTTCGTCGTCGAAATCGGTTAAATCAAACCATTTGCCAAAAATACTGCCGCTGTTGTACTGGTGATACGTGCCCACGTAGATGGCCGGAGTGGTGATGGATGAATTCATTTTTTCGTCTCCCTGCGGGGCGGCATGGCCGCCCCGGTCGTTAATCAGTCCAGCGCGGCGTAAATGGCGTTGCATTCCGGGTGAAGGGTAATGTGATTCCAGAGCTGGGCATCACGCAGCATATAAAGGCGGGTCAGTGCCGGGTTACTGCTGTCATGATGGGCCGCCAGACGGCGATTGATCGCCAGGCTGGTCAGAATAATGCCCGCCGCGTCGGCGCTGACCGGGCGATCAAACCAGTTTTCACTGTTGACCAGATGAACCCGGCCACAATCCGGCATCATGTAACCGCCGCCCTCTGGCAGCCGGATGAAATGCCAGAACTCACTGCTGTATTCAGGCATCCATTGTTTCGCCAGCGCATACACCTGCAATTCTGCGAGCATGAAATCCGTGCCGAACAGGTAGGGCATAAAAGACAGGCGGTCACACTCTTCAACATTCAGGACGGGGCGTGTTGTCACATACTGCATGGTAAAACCTCCGTAATCACATGGACTGCGGCACCGGGTTGTGCCGTGCCGACACGTCAGCCCGGCGGAAAGCGGAAGATGCAGGGGCGACACCGGAGGCCGCAGCGCAGATAAAGCGCGAAGCGGGTCTGGACGGTTTTCGAGCGAAACCTGAGCGAGAAAACGACGGGAAGAACGGCGAGCATCAAAAAAAAACTGCGACCGGGCGAGGATGGCGGCGTCAGCGAACCCTTGCATCTGCAGCAGCCGGGCTAAAGTGAAGGCACGGCACTACCCGTCGCGATGCAGGAGGTTGAATACAGGGTTTCTCCCCCCGTTTTTCGACCACAGGGAGAAAAGCGGAAGCAGATGTCGCGACGCGACAGACGCAGGAATAAGGCCACAGACCGGAGGGATGGGGCCGGGTGAAGCGGAGCCGGCGGCAACGGCAAGCCGGCGACTTCCTTATCCGGAGATGGGTGCGCCAGCGAACTCCAGCCTCTGCGGCTGCCGGGCTACAGTGAAGGCACGGCACAGACAGCACACGGCACGGCGATAACAGAGGGTTGTGTTCACCCAAAAGGCCCGGAAACCGGGCCGGGTGGACGCGGAGCCGGCACGGCGACATCCTTATCGCACCACTCCTCCTGTGCCGGCAGGCTGACAAGGGAGGGTCCCCCCTCCCCTGATGCGCCGGGCTGTCACTCCTGAGTTCTGCTGGCGCGGGCCTCTCTCACCATTTCCCTTAAAACCCGGCGATCAAACCAGCGCCGGACCGGAGTGTCCGTAAAACGCAGCTGATCAGCGATAACCCCTGCGCTCCTGATAGTTTCCTCCCGCTCGTTAACCAGGGTGAGCAGAACCGGGCAGAATCGCGCATCGCGAATCAGAATGGCATCGAGGACCTGATCCAGCCTGTCGGTTTCGTCTTCGTCCAGGCAGTTATCATGATCATACTCCACGGCCAGCAAGCGCCAGTCACAGATCCGCCTGTCCATCAGACGGGGATTGACGGACGGCTTCAGCGCGGCGGCGATGCACTTCGTATCCCGGTGGACGATTTCCGATATCTGCGTGAGGGAGGCTTTCAGGAAGGCCAGCAGATCGTCACATTCCGCCGCCGTCAGCCACTCCTGAGCGTAAGGCAGGCGGATAACCTGACAGTCAGCCAGCCGCTCCGGATGCGGATATGCCTGCACCGGAAAGAGATGCAGACGAGCCGGGGTTCCCGCCAGCCGCCGGGCGCTGGCGAGCAACAACGCTGCCCGGCCATACGTCAGCGGCTGACAAAGCTGTTCCGTAAGCGTGAGGATTTCCACGCCGCTGAGAGAGCCGCAGGCGGCGAGCCAGCCGGGTACGGTTTCGGGTGCGACGGGCGCCATATCAACAGCGTCGGGCCAGCCAGCCTGGCGCAGCATCCGGTCGCCGTGACGCAGAATAAGCGTGTTAAGGGTTTCATTTTTCATCATTATCGTCTCTGTCCGGGGTATATCGCCCCGCAGCGTGGCGGGGCGATCTGCTGTCAGCTTTTCAGTAATGCCCGCACTTTCGCTGTATCTGCCAGGCGGCGCATGACGCTTTCCGGCACCGGTTGATTGCGATCCCGTGCGGTCCATTCCCTGTCCCACAATGCCTGTTCGGCGGTAATCAGCAGGGTTTCAAGCAGGTCAACTGGCACAGTCACCCTCTGCCCGCTCTCTTTCACCTGGTCTATCAGTGCCATCACCAGGCCGGCTGACACGCCCGACTCAAGCCGTTGTTCTTCCGGTATAGCGTCCATGCGTTCCAGCACGGCCCTTACGTCCTGTTCTGAAAAGGAATATTCCATCCCGTCAGCCAGCGCTTCAATATCCGCCGGGGTCCAGATAATCAGGTTCAGCGGGGTTTCTGCGGGATATTGCTCACTCAGCATCCTGCAAAGGTCTTCACGGGTTCCGTACATGTTCTCTCCTCAGTCCTGAAAGCTTTCATCGAGCATCAGTGCAATATTGAACGCCTCATCCATCAGGACGCTGAGACGTCGCAGACTGATACCGGCAAGCCGTTCCGCCAGTCCGTCGTACCGGTAGTGGTACGTGTCTTCCAGCACTTTCAGGGTGGTTTTCAGGTCGCAAAGATTGTTCGCCAGCCCGGCCATATCGCGGCGCAGGGCTTCGTGTCCGTCGTAATTCATTACGCGGCCTCCGGGAGCCATTCATCGTTCGCCGCCGGGGTATTGACGGCCCGGTGCATGGCGGCCAGTCGTTCGGTTCCGGCCCGGTGGTACTGCGCCAGCATTTCGATGCCGATATAGCGGCGTCCGGCACGGTATGCAGCGACGCAGGTCGAACCGCTTCCGGCAAACGGGTCGAGAACAATCGCGCCCGGGGCGCTGAATGACTCAATCAGCGGCTGTAGCGCCTCCACCGGTTTCTGCGTCGGATGCAGGGTATTACCGGTATACGGGAAGGGCAGCACATCCGGCAGCGGTTTAAGGGGCGGCACGGGGCGGCCTTTGGCAAGGACATAAGCCCCTTCATGGCAGTAGTCCACAAATCCGCGTCGGGCCCTGGCGTTACGACGGTTGGAGGCATAGTTTTTGGTGAACACAAGCTGGCCCACGGCATAGAATCCTGCCGCCTTCCACGCGGCCATAAAGCGGTCCACACGGTTCCAGCCGTAGAAGCTCACCATAAGCGCGTCTTTTTTAAGGACGCGATACATCTCCAGCGTGGCCGGTTGCAGCCATTCGTCCGTCACATCCCCGGCAATCTGTCTGCCCTGGCGGTCCTTAAAACCGACGAGGTAAGGCGGATCGGTCACAATAAGGTCCACGGCACGGTCGGGGAATCCGCGCATCACATCAATACAGTTCCCGAGAATGAATCTGGACATGGCAGCACTCCTGTAGTCAGAGGGGGCAGGAGGCATCACCGCGATACCGTTCCCTGCCGCACGCTGCCTGTTCATCGCGTCCGGTCACGGGTCAGGCCGACCGTGGAATACCGCAGCCGTCCGTCTTTTCGACGGCAAGGATATGCCGCGAAAGCGGCTTGAAGGGCGTTCCTTAAAAGGGCGAGGGACTGGCGTACACTCTCAACGACGCCGGGCCGGAGCGGAAAAACCGCCCGTCCCGTACCAGACCGGACGCGAGACACTGGCAGCGGGCGGCAGGCTTGCGTTAACGCCAGGTGAATGGGGAATTGTCGGCTACCTGTCCACAAATCCGGGGCTTAAGATTGTGGATAACCTGAAGGCAAACGACGGAGAAGCACGGGAGAACAGACGCCACCACGTCTGCTCCTTTTTTGAACAGCCAGGAAATCTGTATCAGCGGTTCAGGGATTTATCCCCGGCCACGGACAGGCCAACATAGACACCCGCCCCCCAGATGACCTGCGACAAAATGAAAACCCACTGCGGAACGTCGAAAACCAGAAGCGGAAGCAGACATACCGTCACAATGCCAATCAGCCGGCTGCCAAATTTTCTGCGCACCGGTTCACTGCTGTCGACGGGAATGCGGGCGAGACGGAGAACATTTCTGAATCCTGGTGACATGAGAACCTCCCTGGGATGCCAGTCATTTGAAATCGGTGTAGTAGTGGATGTGATTCGTACTGTTAGTCGCCGAATGCACGCCGCATATTTTTCTTTATTTCCCGGGTATCCGCCCCGGACACCGGCACGGCAGATGTTGCCGGCGTATCCGGTACTGCAGCTGCAGCCCTGCTCACGCCAGCGGTGCCGGCCATCTGCTGAACCAGTGCCTGCAGCTCACTGACCGAGGTGGGCGGTACCGGCATACTGGCCAGCAGACGCGGCAGCTCCGGTGCCGTCGTGTGGAGGGCAAGACCGGTGATAATCAGGTTTCTCAGCAGATCGCCACGCAGACGGGATGACGCTTCCGTCAGCACACTTTCCACCCGTTCCCCACTCCGGCCATTCTGAAGTGTCAGGGTGTAACGCCGGCGCTGGTATTCTGTCTCCGGTGACACGGGCAGAGCAGCCTCACCATTTTCGGGCTCATCCGGAAGGCCGGTGAGTGAGGACCAGGTTCCGGAGACCAGGGCCATCACGGCGCAAAGGCGGACAGCGCTCAGCTGCCCGGCAAAGAACACCGGGATCAGCGCCGGTAAACGGGCATCCACCTGGAATACCACCGCCCCGGCGGTGGCGGCGGTACGGATGAACTCACCGCGCAGGGGCTGTGAGATGGTGCTGATAGTTGCCATCGCCGCGATGTCGGTGCGATCGTCGCTGTGCAGATAGAAAGAATACTGGCCGTCCGGCACGTTTAGTCCTCTTTATTGTAAAGGGCAATCTCCCTGGCCAGCGCCATCTGCGGATCGCCGATAACCTCGATACGGTCAGGAGCCAGAGGCCAGGCCTGACGGATAGCTTCTTCTATGAGGGAAGCCCCTCCCCCGACCAGGAATACCCGGTTAACGTTCCTGAAGGCCGTCAGCTCACTGGTGACACGCGCCCCCAGGGAAGTGATTGCCTCTGTTATTTTGTTCCGAACCTCGTCAATTTTACCGGCATCGTTGATCACACGCTGCAGATACTGACGATCATTGCGGTTGCGGATGATAGTGTCAGCGATGAGGGCGCTGGTTTCGCTGTCTGCCGCCCGCAGCGCGCCTGCAGCTGCGCGGGTGACCTGTGACACGCCGACAGACGGATTACCGTGCACCGCACTGATATCATCAAACTGGCCGACAATCACACCGGCATCGAGCGTGGTGCCACCGAGATCGATAATCAGGGTGGTCTCCGCGGGGCCAGGTTTCAGCTCAGCGAGACGGGAGAACGCCGCCGGTAGTGATTCCGGCATCACCTTCACGTCCGTTACGGTAAACGCCCTGCCCTTATTCAGAACCAGCTCACGCATCAGATTTTCCCGTTTGCGTCGTATGTTCTCCTCGTTCCGCTGGCAGTCCCCGTCGTAATATTCACTCAGGGGCAGCGTCACGGTCAGACTCACCGGCTGCGGCTCCAGTCCGCTGTTCAGCAGCGCATGATGCACAGCCAGCAGGTTGAGATCACCGTACTGATAATCCACGTTTGTTGTCGGGATGGCATCCCGGCTGACGCTGTCCCAGGTGTATTTCAGCGTGCCCACCTGATAATTGAACGTTGCCGCACTGAATTCCGCCACTTTCCAGCCATGCCGGAAGGAGTTCGCAGAGACCCGTGTCTGAAGCTCATCGCCTTCAAACCATGCCAGCTTAACATTAGTTGAACCATCATCTCAGTAAATATTCATCAATATGCTCCGTTAATTACACTCAATTTGATACCAATTATACGAGCAAAATGAAAAAATCAAAGCAATATTTCTCAATATGAGCAATATAAAAATATCAAAATGATTAATTTAAGCATTTTGAACACCTTTATTTACTCAAAATGTTCTTAAGGCATGCGATCTGGATTATCGTCACGCTGTTAAATATACTGTATGTATAACCAGTAAAATTAGAGTATCAGGAGGAAAGATGAAGCTACAACTTTTCAGCACCGGGAAAGAACTCCCGCCACAGGCCCATCCATTGTTTGCCGATCTGGCCAGCTGCGGTTTTCCCAGCCCTGCTGCTGACTATGTCGAGTCCGATCTGGATCTCCATGATTACTGCATACGGCATCCGAGCGCGACGTACTACCTGCGTGCCAGCGGAGACAGCATGGCCGACGGCAGTCTGTACAATGGCGATCTGCTGGTTGTGGACAGTGCTGAAAAGCCGCGGCACGGCGATATCGTTGTCGCCAGCGTACAGGGGGAGTTTACGGTGAAACGGCTTCTGCTGACGCCGCGACTGACGCTGCAGCCCATGAATGCCTCCTGGTCGCCGATTTATCCTGATCCCGACGAGCTGGATATCTTTGGCGTTGTCACGCATATCATCCACCGCCCGAGGGAGATGTACTGATGTTTGCCCTGGCCGATGTGAACAGCTTCTATGCCAGCTGTGAACGTGTTTTCCGCCCGGATTTGAAAGGAAAGCCGATAGTCGTCCTGAGCAACAACGACGGGAACGTAATCGCTCGCAGTGCCGAGGCGAAGCCCTGGATCAAAATGGGAACTCCGTGGTTTCAGATAAAAAACGAAAGATACCCGGAAAAAATATATGCGTTTTCAAGTAATTATGAACTTTACGCCTCGATGTCGGCGCGCGTGATGAACTGCCTGGAGGAACTGGCCCCCAGGGTGGAACAGTATTCCATTGATGAGATGTTCCTCGACCTGACCGGCGTGGAGCACTGTATGGGGCTTGAGGACTTCGGCCGGCAGCTGCGTCAGCACGTGTATGACTGTACCCGCCTGACCATTGGCGTGGGCGCCGGACCAACGAAAACCCTCGCAAAATCAGCCCAGTGGGCCTCAAAAGAGTGGAAACAGTTTCGTGGCGTACTCGCTCTGACCAGGGGAAATCCGCAGAGAACGCGGAAACTGCTTTCACTCCAGCCGGTTGAAGAAATCTGGGGGGTGGGTAACCGTATTGCACGCAAGCTAAATGTGCTGGGCATAAAGACCGCGCTCGATCTGGCTCTGACCAACCCGGCCTTCATCCGCAAAAATTTTTCTGTGGTCCTTGAGCGAACGGTACGTGAACTGAACGGGGAAAGCTGCCTTTCGCTTGAGGAAGTCCCTCCGACGAAACAGCAAATTGTCTGCAGCCGCAGTTTTGGCGTAAAGATCACGGAGTACGAGTCACTCCGTCAGGCTATCTGTCAGCACGCAGAGCGGGCCTCTGAAAAACTGCGTAAAGAGCACCAGTATTGCCGGCATATTTCTGTTTTCATCAAAACGTCTCCGTTCGCCGTTAAAGAGCCTTACTACGGCAACGTGGCTACGGAAAAACTTCTTACACCCACTCAGGACACCAGGGACATCATTGCAGCCGCCACAACGGCTATGGAGCGTATCTGGAGGGATGGGCACCGGTATGCCAAAGCCGGAGTTATGCTGAATGATTTCACCGGCTCTGGCGTGTCTCAGCTGCAGCTGTTCGACGAACGTCCGCCACGTCCACACAGCGCTGAACTAATGAAGGTTTTGGACGGGATCAACAACTCAGGGCTGGGGAAGGTCTGGTTTGCGGGGCGGGGTATTGCCCCGGAATGGCAGATGAAACGGGAGATGCTTTCTCCTGCTTATACGACACGATGGTCAGATATTCCAGCAGCGAAACTGGCGTGAAACTTTGGCGATTTCACCTTGAAATCATCAGCCTAAACTGCCTAATTACAATAAGTTAGATGTGAAATCGCCATGGCGAAATTATTGACTCAAATTTCTGTCAAGGACCTCGTTGATAGCCTTGTCCAGTTCATCCTGAATCACTTTTGACATACGGCTAAACTCATAAGTCAGCGTGCGCCCTTTCACACGCTTACGCGCGAACTTGTCCTTTTCCTCAAAAGACCAGAGTGGAGAGACCACTGATTTTTCCTTAGGAGATGGATCTATCAATGCCTGAGATGCCTGAGAAATCAGCTTCAGTATACTGGCTTTCTGTTCGTCTTCTGGTCGCTCGCCATCACTCAAAATTGCATCGAGCTGAGCTGATACAGACTGAATGAGTTCTTCAGGCGTTAATCCCTTTTCACTGAGTTTTTCATTAACTTCTAAAAGAAGTTTATAGTCACTAAACGATAGCTCCGACTGAACCGGAAACAGAGAAATCAAGTCTTGCGGTACGGCCGCCGCCTGCAGTGCCCTGGTAACTTTAGCCTGAGATAACCCCTCCAGTTCAGCAATTTCCTTTTGATTAAATCCGGACTCTTTAAGAGCGATCAATCTCAGGCCAATCTCCCGAAGATTATGTTCTTTAGCTGTCTGGATATCTTTAGCCAGTTGGCGGGCTTCATCAGCTGATAAATGTTCTTCGGTAACCATTACATCAAGGCCTGTACGGACAAAAATCGCTGAGGCTCGCCGTCTTGAACCATCCAGTATCTCAATCCTTTCACTTTGCTTAACACCAATACAGGGGAAGAACTGCTGAAACTTAATCGTCTGGATAATCGATTTCAGGGACTCCCTGGTCAGTGCAAGTTGATCTCTTCCGTTGTTTTCCTGGTTTACGAAGGTCTTACTTTCAACTTCAGATGCAGGCACCCGAACAAACTTGAACGTTACCTTCCTGCCGGTTTTTAAGGTAAATACCTGGCTTCTACCGGTGTCCATCATTTCCACCATTGACGCCTGGGTATTTAACTGTCTGCCGATGGTTTTTCTTTTCTCATTCGACATCACATACCTCCGTTAGTACGAATGAACTCGATGCGATCAAAGACTGCCTTCGCAAAGTCTTCCGCTGCTGATTTTGCGCTTTTTAGTGCCTCTGTACTTCCATCATAGGTTGCTGGATTTGCTGAAATAACTGTGTCAAAAGTCTCCCCACAGCGTTCGAAACCATCCAGTCTCGGCAGAACCATGTCTAGCATATCGGCACCGAAAACCTCTTTGGCCTGACTATGGCAAATTTTGTGATCAGACTTGTTCAGGATCTTGGACATGAAGCCGACATTACCGATGAGATTGCAGGTGTGCCCATCCATTTCGATGGAATCTATGAGGGCAGGGAGGCTGGCCACAAACTTCAGGGAAGAATGAAAATCAACCGTAGCCGGTGGAAGAGGGGTCAACATCAGGTCTGCCGCCCCAATGCAGTTTTTCAGGAACGCATCAAGGTGAGGACCACTATCAAGGAAAATAAAGTCGTAGTCATGCTGGAGCTTATCGATAATGTTCTCTTTAAGCACAGCATGAATATTTTTCCCTGGGAGATGTTCTTCACACAATCCCTTCCAGCCTTCAGCAAGGAATGCATCGTCAATGGAAGCGGGGATTACATCAACACCAGGGATAATAGACGGTACTATAAAATCGGAAAGTAATTCTTCACGAGACACGTTCTGGAGCATGGCCTGAGCCGCCGTATTTTCAACCAGGCCCACTGAATTCTCATGGCTCAGGAACATCGTCAGAGATGCCTGCGGATCGAAATCGATGGCCAGAATACGCAGGTCCTCGAACAGAAGCTGAGGATGAGCTCGAAAAGCATGTGATAATGAAGCGGTAGTAACTGTCTTGGAACCACCACCTTTAAGATTACAAACAAAAATCGTAAAGGCTTTATCGAAGCGATCCCTGTACTTCGGTACTTTACGATGGTTATACAGATCGATGACATTCTGAATCGTCATCGCGTATTTCATCGTATTACCAGAAGGTTTCTTTTTAAAAATGTAGCCACCGGCTTCCATTTCGGACACAGCATACTCAACACTGCCTTTACTGAGCTTAGGCAGCTTATACAGAGCGGCTTTGCTGTATTCCTGATAGAACTCGGTAAGCTTCAATTCCTCTTTTTGCTGGCGAATACTTTCGCTCAAAGATGTCAGAAGCTTACCTGCACGTGTAGCGACTTTCCGTAACTGCTCAATATTGTCCATTTATCACCTCATGACGTTTTTTGTCATTTTGAACAAAAAGAGTCATGTTGCAAGCAAAAAATCATATTGTTTTGATTTCGCTCTCAACAGGAGGGGGATGAAGCTCGACGGGCGTGCTACTAAATCACACTGCAGCAACACGCAGACGCACTTTTGACCATCAACAACAACTCATACAAAAGGGCTTTGAGAAAGGTATCCAACTTGCAAGACAGGAGGGTCATTCAGAAGGATTCTGATTTTAGTTACGACCGGTGCAATGCTGAGCCTTATGTATCAGCGCTCGCCGCAGCCATGTAACCGAGCGTAGCGAGCGAACTGGCGAGGAAGCGAAGAGGAACCGTTCCGGCAGATAGCTCTTACGCTCAGCACAAGAAGAGTTTTCCATCCTCTGTGGGAAACAGGTCAACTTTAATGGACGCTCCGGACTATGGGAAACAGGTCAACTTCGCGGGCGGCCGGGACTATGGGAAACAGGTCAACTTCACGGGCGGCCGGGAGTGTGGGGAACAGGTCAACTTCGCGGGCGGCCGGGACTGTGGGAAACAGGTCAACTTTGCAGACGGCCCGGACTGTGGGAAACAGGTCAACTTCGCGGGCGGCCGGGAGTGTGGGGAACAGGTCAACTTCGCGGACGGCCCGGACTATGGGAAACAGGTCAACTTCTCGGACGATCGGGAGTGTGGGAAACAGGTCAACTCCGCGTACGGCCCGGACTGTGGGAAACAGGTCAACTTTGCAGACGACCGGGACTGTGGGAA
>NZ_JBPYUI010000044.1:0-12412 GCF_051858335.1 Klebsiella sp. K47 | reverse complement strand
TGTGGGAAACAGGTCAACTTTGCAGACGACCGGGACTGTGGGAAACAGGTCAACTTTGCAGACGACCGGGACTGTGGGAAACAGGTCAACTCCGCAGACGGCCCGGACTGTGGGAAACAGGTCAACTACGCAGACAGCCGCGATTGCGGGAAACAGGTCAAGTTAGGCAAGCACTATGGGAAATACAGCAAGTTTAGTATCCCCCCATATGTCAGCAACAAACTAAGGGGGGAGGAAATAAAAATTACAGGCTATTGTTTTTTATCAAGAAAATTAAACAGCAAGCGACCATCTTCTTCAGTGGTATATGTTACCTTTAATGGCGTCTTCTCATTAATTTTCTTCAGAGCAGGTTCCAGGAAGGTACGCTTCATTTCAGCAATATTGTTTTTCTGCGAAGCAGGGAGCATAAACCTTTCACATAACCAGTCATGTGTGGTGATCCAGACACCAGTGCTCCGGAACTGACACAGGCTTTCATAAAGCCGGATGACACGAACACTATTAAGCTGGCCACAGTCATAGAGAGAATAGGTAGTGAACTGGGAGGTTAAGCCTACCAGGAATGGCATGACCTTGTAGTTAAATTCAATCTGCCAGGAACCCCGGCCTCGCTTCATTCCTGCTTCAGCCAGCCACGGACGTTTAACTTCTTCAAACTCACCTTCTTTTGGATAAAAGGTAACCGTTGATTCGCCCAGAGCATTTACCCCAGCCTTCACATCACGACTGGCGACAGACGTAGCGACATTGAAGTATTTGACGTAATCGGAAACGCTGATTTTGAAGAGCGGCAATACGTCAGAGTCATCTTCCTGGCTGTCATTAAAATAGGCCTGCATGAGGCATAACCACAGCACACGTTTTGCCTGAAGAGGCAGGTAATATGCAGCTTCGGTCAATTCGTTAGATTGCTTTATACTGGCGCGTTTTTTAAACGTTTTAGTAGCTGGCAAGAGTGCTTGAGTATCCATTTCAATGCCTATGGGTAAATTTTTACCCACCCATAATGACAGTGAAAACAGAAATTGCAAGCTATCGCGATACTTATCCACCGGAAAAATCTGCACTTTATCCACAAGTGGATAATTGAGAACTGAACTTGACCTCTTTCCCATAGCTTGTTGATGCGTATCCCATAGCTTGTTGACACAAAACCCACTGATACGTGATTAATTTCCCATATTATGTTTACCAGTTGCCCATACAGGCCCCCTCTCAGGCCGCACTGTACGCGGCTTTCAGGCTCCCTAAAAGATGTAAAATAAAGAAAAAGAATAAAAAAGTACTTTATAAAAATATGCGCGTGGATAAGTGGATAACCCCGAGGGGGAGGTGATTTTTCAGGCATTGAGCGTAAGCAGAATTTATAAGTTTTGTTCCCTGGTGCTTCCTCGCTCACTCGGGGCTTCGCCCTGTCGCTCGACTGCGGCGAGCACTGCTGGCTCGATCATATCCGTGGCCGGAAGATACTCCTCCTCCCCCGAGTCGCTCTCCAGAGCCCGCTACAGCGAGACAACCCGCACGAAGATTTCTATCGTCCCTGCAGACATATTCGAATCGTTTTTATTAACCCTGGCTCCCGTCGTGACAGAACACTACGTCCTGTAAAAGGGGGACTAAGGCCCCTGAATCACACACCTGAAATTAATAATGCGGAGTTTTACGATAATGTCATTGCTGGAAACTTTCCTGACCGCTTCTCCCGCTTCTCAGGGGGCAACAATCCTGTTCCTTGCCATGCTGATCTACTGGCAAAAGCGATAAATCCATGCGGGCTGGCCTTTGGCCAGCTTCGCTGTATAAGGGGAAAAATGCGGCATATCCAGGCATTTCACTAGGCAATTTGAATTCAGATATCTATGCTTGGGATCCGGACAACAGGAGGTAACAAGATGAAACTTCAAGATATACAGATAGATAATACCGTAAGGAGTTGCCTTAATTCTTTCACTGGTGGGGTGATTATTCGTGATACAAAGGTATTGATCACGCTCAATCTCCCGGATGGACAGAAAACCACTATTGAGGGGGAATGGCGGCATATGTCAGACGCCAACAGATTGTCAGAACGTATTACGATGCTTCAGCATGCGATCTATGAGCAGTATGAGGAATACAGAGCAGATATTCCCGTCAGCTGGTCCAGATAACGTCTGACAGACCTCACCGGCGAGCAGGACGTTCGCCAGCATCATTCTCCTAAGCACTTAAATATTCCCTTTCAGCATGGCTACCGCATCCGCTTCGGGCATCTGAAACTGCACCCGGTGCCGTGCCGCGACATCGAGCGCAAACACCTTCGTATAGACCTCCGTGGAACTGATCGATTTGTGGCCCATCAGGCTCTGCAAAACCTTCAGTGGTATGCCGGCGTACAGCATATGCATCGCGTAGGAGTGACGGAACGTATGGGGGGTAACCGGTACTGAGAACGTCACCCCGTCGGCCGCTGCGGCCTCCACCGCTTCGCTAAGCCAGGTGCGCACGGTACGGTCTGTGATCTCCCAGATACGTGCCTTCTCCATTCTGCCGGTGCGCTTGTTTCGTCTTTCCAGCGGAATTTTCAGGGTGGCCACCATCATCTGCAGCTGGCTGACATAGTGGTGATCGGAAAGGGGAACCAGACGATGGATCTGACTGCCTGCGGGGGCACGACCTGCCGTCCTGGTCGCTTTCTCGGTACGCTGCTTGAGCGTGGCCAGCTGCACGAACGGATACGGCGGCGCCAGCGAAAAATCCCCCCGGGTCAGCGCGAGCGCTTCATTAATGCGCGCGCCGGTGTTCCACAGCGTCGCCAGCAGCATCTTGCGGTGAAGATCCGGCACGTAATGGAGCAGGGCGCTGACTTCCGGCGCCAGCAGGTATTTCGGCAGTTCATCCTGCACGAGCGCCATCTGGCGCAGGGCGAGGGCGGCAGGGTAATCGATGGCCACCGGGAGCAATGTTCCGGGAGATGCCGGAGATCCAACTGGAACCAGGTTATTCATAATTTCTTTTAACTTTTTTCTTTGCCGAGAATTTTCTTCGTAATATTACCGGAGTCAGGATGACTAACCAGCCAGCGACGGCCAGCCAGAAAACAGACGAAGTCGCAAACAAAACTACCCCGTCAATGACGGTAGACACGATATTTTCGGGCACAGGTTTCACTCCTCTTCAGTGGGTGGCTATAGAACGGGAACATTCATGACACCAACATCCAGTAGATAAAGCACAGAAAACCCATCCCCCATCCCCAGAACAGGATCTGGCCGCGGTATTTATCCCGCAGGTTAAAAAAGGGATGTGCCTGCAGGTCAACGAGCTCCTCACTTTGCGAGGCAAGCTCCCTTTCCAGCTCCAGGATTCTTTTCTGCGACTGAGCACACAGGGTAGCCAGCCGGATGACCCCGGTTGCCCGTTGCGCCACCTCCAGGTCTGAATCCCCGCTCTGCGGCAGAGACAGTTTTTCTACCCGCAGTGGCAGGGCGTCACATTTCTCGTCCGGGAGCTGGCCCCCTTTCCTGTGCAACAGATGATAAAATGGACGATTCTTAAGTGAAGTAATTAACTGTTTTTGCGACCGTTTTTTGCCTTCGAGCTGCACGATTTTTTCCTGCAGCCCGCGATAACAGTCTTCCAGCCGGCGTACCGCGGATACCAGGGGCTCCACCCGGAGCGTTGAATACCTGCCCCGCGGCAACTGTAGTTCGTCTGCCCGCAGCGGCATTGAGCTGGTTTCCCCGGCCGGGAACCGGAAACCCATTGCGTGCCACAGTCTGTCCCTCCGGATCTTGTTTTCTTCGTTTTTTTCATCAACCTGGGAAATTTCAATCGGCAAAACCCTGGTTTCTGGCGGAAGGCCTCTGGCCCAGAGCACAAACTGCTGCGTGATCCAGCTACCCAGGCCGTGTCCCTGCAGGCGGCGTTCCAGTCTGAACTCATCTGTAAACAGATGCAGGGCCTTCTGTTGAGGCCAGTAGATTGCAGTGAAAGTCTGAGTCTTCGTCTGTTCGGTATCGGCCAGGTACAGTGTCATTATGCAGGAGACCCGGTACAATCCGTCGGGAAAATGGTCAGAAGTTGCCCCCCACGATTGCTCCCTGCTCAGAATGACGACCAGATTTTCCTCCTGGCGGGTACTGTTATTTGTAATGATCTTCGGCAATGTCACGAGCCACATTGTTTTGTCCATAACAGTCCGGGTCACGAAGTCGGTCATGTTTTTTCCCTGGAGGGTTATACCCCGGTGCTGTCAGCAGTTATCGGATAGGGGAGTGTCCCCTGACCCCACGAAAGCCTGCAGGGCATCCGCTCTGGAGGGCAGTTCAATACAGTCCCCGTGCAGTGGGTTAATTTCTTCGTCAATGGCTTCGTTGTAAAGCATGCGAAGCCGCCACCCCTTCATCGGGAGAGAGTTCTGTATGGCCAGCACCATCCCTTCCGGCGACAGCAGTTCACGAAGGGTGTAGCAGGCCCCGATCCGGGTCGAGTCCCGCAGCCACATCACGGGGTATTCACTGACCAGCTGGTCATACACGCATTCTGCCGTATGGAAGTAATTCTCATCCGCCCTGCATAAATCACACATAATCCTTCCTTAACTGAAAATTCCGCCTGTAAGCCTTGTGAAGCCATCATCAGAACAGTGAACAATACAGTTTAAAGACCTTATCGATGAGGCAGGCTTTCCACGGCGGACCGCTGTGTTCAGACTGCGACAGATGGTAGTCTCCGGTGAGCACCCAGAAATCAGGCTGGCCTGATTGTTCTGCCACCATTCTGCCGTTTCGTTTGAGAATTTTGGGAGATCGCCATTCCTGACGCCGCCGGGCTGTCTCGACGGGGCAGTCCTCATTAAGGCCAGAGTAAAGCCACAGCTCCTGGTGGCCATATACATCCTCAAGCTCCCGGACCACATCGTTAAATGATCTAAATGTTGGTTTACCCATACCTCGCCTAAAAGCTTCGTTTTGACATCCTCCCTGTCTTTCAGGGCGGGGAGGCTGTCAAATTCCCCAGAACATCAGGTTTATCGCATTTTTGATGTCATTTTCCCGGTGGCTGAGATCGGCCACTTCCTCCCCGGTGACGGAGGCCGTGACGCTGGCCATGTCCGTGGTCATCAGGCGGTAGCTGTCGTCCCCGATGTGCACCACCGGATAGAGTTCACGGGAGACCTTATCCGACAGCAGCCGGGCGCTGGCCAGCGGGATCACCATCCGTCGCCCGGGGGTATCGATGATGTCACTCTGCACATCCACGAACAGACGATAGCGGCTCTCTCTTTTATAGGCATAAACCTTAAACTGCATCTCACCAGTCCCTGTTTTCGTCGGCGAATGAACCGTTCATCTCAATAAAGCGGGCAACCTCGGCCATCCCTTCCTGATTTTCGGCCTGCCAGCGTTCGGCACGCAGACGACGGGCCTCATTCTGCATGGCCCTGTTCACCAGGCCGGAGATATTGACGTCCGCGGATTTCAGTAACTGATAACTGTCGCTGTCTATGGTGACGGTGATGCGCTGCTTCATGATGCACTCCGGAATACATACTAATGATATGTATAACAGTATAGCTTAATGATGCAGCTGACACACGCCAGACAGAAACATACTGTTATGTCGCCATTCATTTCACACCGTGAAATTCACATACACAATAATCACCAGAGAGATAACAAGCAGCCATACAGCCACGCCGTTAAATTACCGGACGGCCGTTCCGGTTGGATCCGACTTTTCGCACTTTATGAAGTTTCCGGAAGTGTACCACGGTCAGGGAATAAGCAAAGCGGCGTTTTCCGGTGGTGAGCAGGCGGTCGCGGGGCAGGGGAGGGACACAACATATAGCGTTACAACCAGCTGAGAACACCGCTAGATATTGTGTTTCCGGGCCGCTGCGCCCCGGCGGGGCTGAAGCAGATCCGGAACCGGAAGAAATCGGATCTGACAAACAAGGGTTGAATAAAAAACAACCAATCAGATGCGATTTTTTAAAAAGTATACTTTGCAGTATTTTGATAACTTTTACTTTGAAGTATCCTTTTTCCATAAACTGATACGGAATAGAAAAAGGTGAATGATATGATTATTGACAACAGGCAGGACAGTGAAGCCGATGATGGTACGGTTTCGTATACCATCAGAAATATTTCAGCTTCGCTGGATGCGAATATTACCAGTCAGGCGGCCAGCGCCGGTAAGCCCAAGGCAACCTGGCTGCGCGAAATGTTGGCAGATATTTTCAGCGATCACATTCAGAATTTTGTCCGTAAAAACGGTCTGGTGGCTTCCCTGGATGCAGAGCTTTTGGAGTACCTGCGAGCCAGTGCAGACCCTAACGGGTACTCAGGACTGCTGCCTGGCATCAACGAGGGTTACATCAGTTTTCTGAACCTGAAGAACGATGATGATCTCAAGCGCATCCTTTTTAATAATGCGCCTTATCTGCGGGATATGGCAAGAGTAGGAATGGCCGGGGTCGGTTACTTCAGGCGTGGGTTGTCGCTTGAACTGGCTCTGTTTGCAGAGCTGGCCGCTCAGGATGAGGCGGTTATCAGGATGGCCTGGGAAAAGGCTTTTTACTCACCTCAGCCTGATGCTGAAAATCAGTTCTATAAACACATCGACTCCGTCAGATTGCTCAAAAAACTGCCTCCACTCGTACCCGGTTTTGTGACTGAAGGTTCGTTCGTGACTTTATACAGTTACCGTCCGGTGAGTTACGGCGAATCAGGATGGCGGGTGCAGGCCATGCTGAAAGACGGCCATAACGGGAAACAGCCCGTTCCGGTCCCCAGGTTTCCCGGATGGGTCATCGTTGCAGATCCGGGGTACACCACGTCGCTCAGTTCGCCAGACGGTACTGGCCCGGCCTATTTCTTCCGCAATAACCGGTGTGAATTTCATGTCTATGCCTGGCATGCAGGGGAGTTTGTCACAGACGGAGCTGTTGAGAACAACCTGACACAACAGCTGCTGGCCTGCATTGAAAATCAGATGGTGTGATCTAGCCACTAGAGGCCGGCACCATAATCAGAGGAGCTGTAATATGAGTAACAGCAGAAACAGTCGATATGTCTGTGGCAACGTTTCCTTTTCCGCGATTGCAAAGATGGCTCACGGGCAGGTCGTCTGCCTGGCGCTGAACCCGGATGAAAACGATGCCCGGAGTGAAGTATCAAAATCCCTGAAAGCTGCCTTTTCCAGAGCCGGGCGCAGATGCCGCCTGACGTCGGGAACCGCAGCGGGAGAATTTACCCGTCGCCGGGCTGGAACGGCCACACACCTCTATGTCAGAGTTTACGAGACAGCACCGGCGGGGCAGGGAGCAAATAACTGAAAAACGCATTAGCTCAACACCCCCCGCTGCTGAGATACTAGAGTCTCAGGAATGATTGAGGAGAAAAGCACTTTTTGCTAAATTCAGCGAGTTGCAACAGTGGTATTATTGGATAATTGGAGAGATGTTATCGAAATTCATTGACAAATGGATCGATATCCTGATACTATAACATCAGGTAACCAGCCCTTCCTGTTATCCCAATCCCCTGAAACTTATTGCATCCACCCGTCAGGCCGCTGTGGCGTCCTGTCTCGGTTTCATGCTGTTTTTTTTCAGTGGTTCAGGCGGCAGATCTAACGACAGCATCAGTATGGAGGTCACGAATGAATACATCGTAGCAGGACAGGTAACATCACATTCTGTGCGGTATCGACGGCGTTCACATCATGTGAGGCGCGGGGTGCCTTTTGACAAAAAATGAGGTTCACAACATGAAGAACACTAATACATCTGTGTTATCAACAACTTGCCTTTGGAGGCTTAATGAAAAATACGTCCGACATCGTGGGAACATCCGTATTCCCGTTCCAGACTGAAATCGCTTTTATTATCGCGATTTTCACCACTACTCAACGCCTGGTCGTCAGTGCCAGGGACCACATCAGCCAGAAGCAATACTGGAGCGCCTGTCTCTGCGTCCTGCTTCTTGTGGCTTACGTGGGGCTTACGGCCGGAGTGGTGTGGGCTGTAATGCCCTGGCTTAAGACTTTTTTTCTGGTGAAACTTGCCATTTCACCATTCTGGGTCATGCCGTTAAGGGGTTTGCTACTCTGGGGTATCGGTAAGATGGTTGGGGCCATCTGCCGAAAGTTTACTCTAAGCAAGTAAGATCCCGAAAGCTACACGAACAGAGGATGAATGTCAACAGATATTCATCCTCATCTTCCGGCGGTGGTCACAGTGGCCACTGCCGCTTTCACGTGGGGGTTTCTCGGCAACACTCATCTGTGCCGTGATGGTCAGCCGGGTCTGCCACCGGCATTTCCCGACACAGCGCAGGTCGGAATTTGCCCTAAAACATAAACCTCGGGCCTGTCCGGTAACGGTCATCATCTGCCAGCATTCTCTCAACCAGAGAAAAATCGTTTTCACCACAGAACACATACTGTTCCGCATACTCCACCTGCAGTGCGTTGTAATGCGTCACATGATCCGCAGTAAGCGGCATGAGATGATAGTCCGTAAACCTGCTGAGATGTCTGAGCATTTCAAACGGGCGCATGTGACGCGGGATCAGGTGTGGCGCTCTGGCAAGGAGATGATGAAGATCCTGCTTATCACGAATCTTCTGTTCACGGATGGAAGGGCAATACATGGCCAGCATCAGCGTCGATGACAGGGGAAGGTAGATTTGTATTCCGAGCACGGCCAGACCAATATTGCCGTACGGACCGAAGTCGTTGCGGTTCTCCAGTACCACCGGATTGTCTGACACGTAGAAGGGATGTTCTGGCTTTGTTTCCAGCAGGTACCAGTCCTTATTCAGCAGGTGATCAATATGTGATATCTGCTGGACAAGCTGCCGAAGAAAAACATCTCTGTTATCTCCCCCGGGCGATAACCCCAGGGTTTCTCCTGCCTGCTCCTCAGTCGCGCCCATTGCCGCCATCTTACTAAAGAGCACTGAAATCATGCCTGAAATACGCTCCAGCTCACCGAAGGTTCGTGCACGCTGCACGGCAACAAACACGGCTAGCTTGTAGCGATCGTCTGCAGTTAGCTGGCGAATGTCCTTATGCCTCAGAAGGTCGGCAATGACCGGCGCTGCTTCATGTTCGTAAATTCCCAGCAGCGGCTCAAGACTGAGCCGCTGAGGGTGATCATCGAGATTGTAGAACGTATTCCGGACGGTGGCGTCATCCGGCGTGGTGGCATAAGCGCGCCCGGCGGCCTTATCAAAGGCGTATAAACGTAGGCGCTTACCCTTTCCCGGCGTACTGAAGTGCTTCAGTAAAAAACGAGGAACCGTATGCTGCCTGACCACGTCTGTCTGCAGATTTATTGGCTCGGCCATAACATTATCTCCCTGAAAAGCAACGCTGCCGCATCTGTATTGACGGCATGGGCCACTGGTTTGCAGTTAATCATTTGAAAAAAAGAACTGACCGATAATACCTGTGTTTCATGCCCTGTCTGTACCTATGAAATTTAAAATTCCGATTAATGGAGTTTTCGGATCTGCAGTGGAGAGAACGAGGATTATTGCCGGAAAGTCACAAAAAGCGGAACATTGTTGCGGTGAATAGATTATTGCCTGAGGGGCAAAATTCAAAACAGAGTTAGCCTGAAATGGCAAAAATTAGCGAAAGGAAATTTTTTTCAGTTATTTTTTCACTAACCGGCCTTAAAGGCCGCCCCGCGAACAGTAAATACCTGCACATCAACCAAGACATTAAGGAGAACATTATGTCTACATTTTTAGCTGCAGTATTTGCTGTAATCTTTACCCTAATCGGCATCGGCCACTTCATCTGGACAATCGTTGTGGCTTACCGTGATCTAACCTGGTTTTTGACCAATTTTGACGACCTTCCATATATCTGGAAGCGAAACGGGCGATACTATCGCTGTTTCATACTCCGTCGCATCTGGAAGCATATCTTCAGTCATTGATAACGTGATCGAACGGCATCCCCAGTCCGGCTAGCCAGCACAGACAGCACCAGGCGGTGTACACCATCCATGTCTGGCCGGATTTTCCACTTGCGGATGGTGCGTTCGTCCACATCCAGCCTGTGGGCCAGCTCGACGTCGGTCAGTGGAATCAGCCCCCGGACCACGGCGATGTCCCGGACCGAAGGCCTCTGCCAGCTCTCTGTGCTGGCCAGGGTGTACAGGTTAAACGCATTGGTTTTGACCAGCGAGTGGATCAGCGTCAGGTGTGCTTGATTGCTCATCGTGCCATACGCCTGTCAGGAGCCACTGAGGCCAGGAATTCGGTGCTGCAGGCGACGGGCTTCTTCCCGCTCCTTGTATTCGCGCCCTTTTTGCGTCATTTCTGCAGTGGGTTCAGGCAGTGTTTCAAAAAACTCCTTAAATCGTTTGGCGACAGACTGCAGGGAAACACTGTCAGTTCTGGCGGTATTGAGGTTGGTGTAGAGAAGGCGGGTAAGGGGTTTGGTCAGTTCCTTCTGTTCCAAGTAGCGTTTGAAGATCCAGAGATAAATATCGACCAGCTCCAGCCCTGCACTTTTCGTACCCGACTGGAAGACTAGCGGTTTTGCCGGCATGTTCTTCATGTCCATGACGGGTAAACCCGGGCCAAGTTCCCACGGCTGTTCGCGTATCTGGTAGTAAAACTCGTTCAGCTCCCGCTGAGTGGTATTGAACTGCGACTGCTGGTCAACAATGATATTGGCTTTCCGGTTCGGTGCCCCCAGACGGGCGCAGATCCCGTGCAGAACGGATTGGAATCCGATCATGTTGGGCATGATCTGCAGCTTTTCCTTGTTGGTTTTGCAGTTGTACCCCAGCTCATCGAAGTTGACCATCGCCCAGGACAGGGCATCTGTAATGAGTTCAACTGAACGGGCATCGCTCAGAATGTGAACGCGCTGAAGCAGCTCACCACACACCTCATTGAATAAGCAGGAAGAACGTTCATCATGTGCCTCAAGACGGGCACGCCATGCCTTTTCAGCCAGCTCTTCATCAAAAAGAATGGCCAGATTCAGCAACAACGGATAGCGCAGCGGGGTCCAGTAGGCAGTCCAGGGCACAACCGGATTCAGTCCCTGGTCAAATACCTGATCGAAGAATGAAATAATGGCGTGATCCCGTTTAACCACCTGCCAGATATCAAACCGTATCCGGTGTTTCTTCTGCAGAACAAGCAGGGTATCGACCACATCATCAAGGCGGTACATGCCCAGTTCAGCGGCATGAAGACGTTGTACACCCAGTTTTTTTCGCAAACTGGCCAGTTCAGTTTCTGCAACCTTGTCTAGGTCATCGGGTGAAGACAGGACGCCATAAGAAAGTACTGGCTGGGTGCGGTCAAAAAGATTCGGACCGGTATGACCGGTTTCATCCACATAAAAGTGCATTCAGAGATCCTTTACCTGTCAGGGGGAAGGGAAACGGTATAACCCGGGCCAGATCACAGCCCCATTTTTTCACGTATTATATCTGCTAGGGCGGCAGAAACTCGATTTTAGCAATCGACGACCTGGACACCGATTTTCCTTTACAGTCGATGCCGATAGTTGCATGGCAGTCCGGCGGAAGCGCCCGGACTGACGTATATGCATATGCCAGGGCCGTTTCAATCGCTCCTTTTTCATAAGAGATATCCGCCTCGAACCAGATAATGCAGGGATGCAGCACCTTAAGATAATAGGCCGTAAGATCGTGACCATACTGCTTCAGGTAGGCGTTACAGACATCCTCTACCAACTCAGGCAAGTGGAGATAATCGTGTAGTCCGTTTTCTCGGGCATGAAAATGCAATTCCCGAACCAGATGGCCATAAGGCCCCCAGTGCATGCTGTCGCCGGTTCTGAGCTGAAACAGCGCATCCGGAACATCTCCCGTTTCAACCCACTGCCGCAGGCGTTTACGGACTAACTCATCCGGGGCCAGGTCTACCAGCATCTTTGCCGCAAGCGATTTCGAATGATTCAGCGCAAGTAACCCCCTCGGGAAAGTATTCCCGGCAAAAGTCCGGGTGCCATGAAACCAGAAAGCCCGGGAGAAGGGACCTGGTTCGCCCAGTTCCGCGCTGACATAATCTTTCAGATACTGATTTGCATCCACCATAATGCTTTGATCTGTTTCGTAGATATGCTCCAGATCGAGCGACAGAAGCACCTTTTTAAGCTTTTCAGGGGGACATCCAAACCCGGCAGACAGTGTATTCAACGCCTGAGAGCGTGAGGAGCAATCGAGGATTAACATTGTGCAAATCCCTTACAAATCCACTGAGTTAACAGCAGGGGCTCGACGGCGGGCCATATTCCCGAGCAGCTGCGCTGCGTAATATTTCAGAAAGGGTAAAAGTTCCGGGGCGCTGAAAGTGGCGTAGGCATGGCACTGTTGCAAAGTTAGCGATGAGGCAGCCTTTTGTCTTATTCAAAGGCCTTA
>NZ_JBPYUI010000043.1:0-26167 GCF_051858335.1 Klebsiella sp. K47 | reverse complement strand
TTTTCTCTGCAACCGAACCGGCTGTTTGTGTGAAGTGATTCACATCTGCCGTGTCAGTGGGTGCGCATTATAGGGATCCCATTTTTTTGCACAAGCCTTTTTTCGATCTTTTTTTCTGAATGGTGATTTTTCACCCTTTTCGCCGTGTAATTGCACGATTTGCTCAATTTTCACCGTTTTCAGGGGTTGCACAGGGAGATAAAAGCCACCAAAGTCTTCTTACGTTCCCGTATTTTGAGGTCTATATGTCTGCTCAGCTGCGCCCCTACAAAGCATTTTTCCCACAAATCGGTCTTCGCGTCATGATTGACGCATCCAGCGTTGTCATCGGCGATGTCAGAATTGCCGATGACGTCAGCGTCTGGCCTCTGGTGGCCATTCGCGGCGACGTCAACTATGTATCGATAGGTCAACGCAGCAATATTCAGGACGGTAGCGTTCTCCATGTGACCCATAAGTCCTCTTATAAGCCGGAGGGAAATCCGCTGATCATTGGTGAGGATGTAACTGTTGGTCATAAAGTGGTGCTGCACGGCTGCACTATCGGCAACCGCGTACTGGTTGGTATGGGTTCGATCTTATTAGATGGTGTCGTCGTTGGCGATGACGTCATGATTGGTGCGGGCAGTCTGGTTCCGCAGAACAAACAGCTGGAAAGCGGCTACCTTTACTTTGGCAATCCGGTCAAACAGATCCGCCCCCTGACAGAGGCGGAACGGGAAGGACTCAAGTATTCAGCAAATAACTATGTGAAATGGAAAAATGAGTACCTGGATCAGGATAACCAGATCCAGCCCTGAGCATCTTCCTGACCATCGCGGATCAATGCTTCTGCCTCTTCCTCTAGATCCCAACGATGTTCCTGGAAGGCGGCCAGCCACTGCGCTGGCCCCTCTGCGCCGAAACGCTGCTGCAAGATTTGCCCTGAAATTGCGCAGGTTAATTGCATCCCATTCACCAGCACGGGAAAAACCACGCCCTGCCGTTCGGCATCCCATGATTCCCGGTCAGGAAACTGAATCGCCTGATTCATGCATTCAGTTCCTGCTGCAGCGTTTCAATGACCGGAGCGATAGCCGGCAGAACGCCGTGCCATAGCAGAACAGCATGGGCGGCTTGCGCCACCAGCATTCCCAGCCCATCGGCACAGTGGACTGCGCCATATTGCTGGCACCAGTGAAGAAACGGTGTCGGCCCTTTCTGGTAAAACATGTCATAGCAATATACGTCAGCGTTGACAATAGATGCCGGGATAGCTGGTACATCACCGTCTATTCCACTGGACGTCGCATTGACGATCAGATCGAATGTTTCCCCGGATAAGGTATCCATCTCCCTTGCGCTAACGCTCCCGGTATGGGCGAAGAGAGTGGCTAACTCACGGGCACGAGAATAGGTGCGATTCACGATCGTGACGGCGCATCCCAGCGACAGAAGCGGCAAAAGAACCCCGCGAGATGCCCCACCAGCACCAACCAGCAGGATCCGTTGGCGTGGCTTAATGAATCCCAGGCGTTCCAGATCGCTCAGAAGACCAATACCGTCGGTGTTGTCCCCCAGTAAACGGCCATCTTCCAGGCGTTTCAGGGTGTTTACTGCTCCCGCCAGCGCTGCGCGTTCTGTCAGTTCGTCGGCACGCGCAAAGGCTTCCTCTTTAAAAGGAACGGTGACGTTGGCCCCCTTTCCTCCTTCTGCAAAGAACTGATTCAGAGAAGAGACAAAATCGTCCAGCGGCGCCAGTACACGTCCATAAGGATGAGTAATTCCTAACTGGCGGGCAAACAGCTGATGAATAGCAGGCGACTTGCTGTGCGCGATCGGATTACCAAAAACGGCATAGGTTTCCATGGTTCACCCCTGGCGGAACAGTTCACCCGTCAGGGCATCACGGATTTCAGATGGGTTTTGCCGG
This sequence comes from Klebsiella sp. K47, assembly GCF_051858335.1. NCBI lineage: Bacteria > Pseudomonadati > Pseudomonadota > Gammaproteobacteria > Enterobacterales > Enterobacteriaceae > Klebsiella > Klebsiella sp. K47. The sequence continues at coordinate 24,255 of NZ_JBPYUI010000043.1, read as the reverse complement.
CCGCCCGTGGCGCCATCCACCACCGGGAAGCTGTCGCCAAACTGAGCATGGACCTCTGCGGTAGTACGGCACGGTGGTTGCCCGGTGAGATTGGCGCTGGTCGAAACCAGTGGTTTTCCGTAGGCTTCGCACAATTCGATTACCAGCGGATGGTTAGTCACGCGTACGGCCAGTGAATCAAAACGTCCAGTCAGCCAGCGCGGCGTTTCAGGACGCGCCGGGAATACAAACGTCACCGGTCCCGGCCAGCAAGAGAAGATGGCTTCCCGCTGTGAGTCACTTAACCGTGAATCATCAATATAGGGCTTCAGTTGCTCAAAGCTGGCGGCGATAAGGATCAATCCTTTCTCAACAGGACGCTGCTTCAGCTCCAGCAGGCGCATAACGGCCGTTTCGCTGTCAGGGTCGCAGCCGACGCCAAACACAGCTTCGGTGGGATAGGCGATGACATGTTCATTTTTCAGGACCGCCACGGCATGGGCGACGGCTTCTGAGGGCAGGTTATTGTTCACTGATTTATTCCGCCGGGATCGGCTTTCCACATTGTTTACTGGCACAGAAGCGTCTGAGCCCCTGCGCCGTCTTCTTTTCTATTAACAGCGGGTAATGGCATTCAGGGCATTCGCCCGCCACCGGTTTAAAATTGATAACGAACTGGCAATCAGGATAGCGATCGCAGGAGTGAAAGGTTTTACCGAAACGGGAACGACGCTGGACCAGATGGCCTTGTCCGCACTGCGGGCAAGCGATAGCCGTCTCATCGGGTTTATCAATCAGCTCGGTATGTTCACATTCCGGATAGCGGCTACAGCCAATGAACATCCCAAAACGCCCCTGGCGTAACACCATAACCGCACCGCACGATGGGCACTCTTGCCCCTCCAGCACCTTAACGATATGCCCGTCCGCCTGGCTTTTCAGGGGACGAATATAGTCACAGTCCGGATAATGCGAACAGCCGAGAAACGGGCCATGTTTCCCGGAACGGATCACCAGTTCGGCCCCGCACTGCGGGCAGGGCTCATTTTTACGCACCGAAAACAGTGCTGATTTGGTCATAACAACTCGATGTTGCTGCAAAAAGATTAATGCAGCATACCTTCATTTACTTCGAAGAGTAATTCTTCCATTTGCTGATAGGCGTTTTCACAGCCCGGAATATTGAACAGTACCATCAGGATGACCCATTTCAGGTCTTCCAGCTCAAATTCCGCCGTATCCAGCGCCAGTACGCGCTCTATCACCATTTCTCGCGTTTCGAGGTTCAACACCTGAATCTGCTCGAGGAAGAGTAAAAACCCCCGGCAACTGGCATCCAGACGCTGGCACTCCTCTTCGGTATATACCCGAAGAGAGAGCGGGTCGGAAGCGAGCTGCATGGGTTCAACGAGACCTTCCTGATAATCAGCCAGTTTCTCGAGCCACATTAACGCGTTATAGATGTCTTCCCGCTCAAAACCCGCATCGGTAAGATCCCGCGTCAGTTTGTCCTGATCCACGCGCATTTCTGCTTCGCTATGGATGTAAGTTTCAAACAAATACATGAGTACGTCGAACATGGCTTGCCCTCCTTAATCGGACATAGCCGCCGGGTACAGCTGCGATCCAGCCTGCTAACTCCAGTTCAAGTAGCTGAGCTACGGTTACTGGCACAGATTGGCCGGCACGTTCAGCGACAACGTCAACAGGTGTTACCTCATCTCCTACGTTAGCCAGGAGCTCCGGAAATGGCAATGCTACAGACGGCTGATCGACGCAAATATTTATCGAATCAGACGTATCAGTCAGCCAGGCCAGCTCGTTATGCCAGTATTCCACAATATCCTCTGGCGAGGTCACTGGCACCGCGCCTTGCTTAATTAACCAGTGCGGGCCTTCCGATCCCGGATTGCCTATCGGGCCAGGCAGGGCGAACACATCCCTTCCCTGCTCCAGGGCGCAGCGGACGGTGACCAGCGATCCGCTTCGCAACGCCGCCTCAATCACCAGCACGCCCAGGCTTAAGCCGCTGATAATCCGGTTGCGCCTGGGGAAATGTGCGGGAAGCGGCGGCGTAATGAGTGGAAATTCAGATACCAGCGTACCGCCATTGTCGATGATCTGCCGGGCGAGAGTTGCATGGCGCCGCGGATAAACCTGACTCAGCCCATTGCCCAGTACCGCGATAGTTTTACCCTCCGCCGCCAGCGCGCCGCGGTGCGCGACCCCGTCAATGCCTAACGCCAGCCCACTGGTGATGGTAATCCCTTTATGCGCCAGCGTTTCGCTGAACAGTTTCCCCCAGCGGGCGCCATACCAGGAGTGCGAGCGACTGCCAATAACGGCAAGCTGCGCGCTGTGAAGCAGGGCGAGGCCGCCGCTGACCAGCAACGCGCCGGGGTAATCAGCGATAGCCTTTAACCGCAATGGATAGCGCGGATCGTCACCCCGTAACAGATGATGATCCGGTTGTTCCAGCCAGCGCCGCGTCTCGTCAAGCTCATGCTCGTCAAGCCGGAAAAATAACTTTGCCTGCGCCGCGGTCATCCCGACGGCATGCAGCGCTTCACGATCAACGCTGGCGGCTGCGCATAAGCGCTGAGCGACCTCTACCATCCTGTCGCCATACAAGCTACTGACCTTCATCAGCCGCAGCCAAATCTCGTCGGGCGTCATCCTTACCCCCTGCCATAAGCGGTATTGACAATCTTTGCGATTGGACAGTGAGACTGTCAATTGCAGGGGGTTTTGTCTAGAATAGAGCTAATAATCTTATCAACTCCTGAATACGACTCTGGAACTTTATGGCAGTTTTGCAAGTGTTACATATTCCGGACGAGCGCCTTCGCAAAGTCGCCGAGCCGGTCAAAGAAGTGAATGCGGAAATTCAGCGTATCGTCGATGATATGTTCGACACCATGTACGCCGAGGAAGGCATCGGTCTGGCCGCAACCCAGGTCGATATCCATCAGCGCATTATCGTTATTGATGTGTCGGAAAATCGTGAAGAGCAGCTGGTATTAATTAACCCGGAAATGCTGGAGAAAGATGGCGAAACCGGTATTGAAGAAGGCTGCTTGTCTATTCCTGAACAGCGCGCCCTGGTGCCGCGTGCGGAAAAAGTGAAGATCCGGGCACTGGATCGCGATGGTAAGCCGTTTGAACTGGAGGCCGATGGCCTGCTGGCTATCTGTATCCAGCATGAGATGGATCACCTGGTCGGCAAACTGTTTATTGACTATCTGTCACCACTCAAACAACAGCGCATTCGTCAGAAGGTAGAGAAACTGGATCGTTTACGTTCCCGTGCCTGATAACAAGGAATACCGTGTCACAATCACTACGTATCATTTTCGCCGGCACCCCTGATTTTGCAGCGCGTCATCTTGATGCGCTGCTGTCGTCTGAACATCAGGTTGTTGGCGTATTCACTCAGCCTGATCGCCCTGCTGGTCGCGGCAAAAAATTGATGCCAAGCCCGGTAAAAGTGCTGGCAGAAGCCCATAACTTACCTGTGTTCCAGCCATCCTCCCTGCGTCCGCAGGATAACCAGCGGTTAGTCGCCGATCTCGGCGCCGATATTATGGTGGTAGTGGCGTACGGTCTGATTCTGCCTAAAGCGGTGCTGGAGATGCCCCGTCTGGGCTGTATCAACGTTCACGGCTCGCTGCTACCGCGCTGGCGTGGCGCAGCGCCTATTCAGCGTTCACTGTGGGCGGGGGATAGCGAAACTGGCGTAACCATCATGCAGATGGACGTCGGCCTTGATACGGGGGATATGCTGTATAAGCTTTCCTGCCCCATTACCGCAGAGGATACCAGCGGCAGCCTGTACGATAAGCTGGCCGAGCTCGGCCCTCAGGGGCTGCTGGCAACGTTAGCCCAGCTGGCCAACGGCACCGCACGGCCTGAAGTACAAGATGAATCGCTGGTGTGCCATGCCGAAAAGCTGAGTAAAGAAGAGGCTCGTATCGATTGGTCGCTTTCCGCTGCGCAGTTGGAACGCTGCATCCGCGCGTTTAATCCGTGGCCAATGAGCTGGCTGGAAATTGACGGACAACCGGTAAAAGTGTGGCGGGCATCGGTCATCGCCGAAGCCGCTCACGCCGAACCGGGTACTATCGTGGCAGCAACCAAACAGGGTATTCAGATCGCCACGGGGGATGGGATCCTCAGCCTGGAGTCGCTACAGCCTGCGGGTAAAAAAGCGATGAGCGCCCAGGACTTACTCAATTCCCGCCGGGAGTGGTTTATCCCTGGCACCCGTCTCGCCTGACGGTCGTCTCTTCTGAAGCCCGGGTTCGCCGGGCATTTTTATTTTTGCGCTTATGAAAAAGAATATAAATTTACGCAGCCTGGCCGCCCAGGCTATCGAGCAAGTTGTTGAAAAAGGGCAGTCTTTAAGCAACGTACTGCCCCCTCTACAGCAGAAAGTCAGCGATAAAGATAAAGCGCTACTGCAGGAGTTGTGCTTTGGTGTACTACGTACTCTAAGCCAGCTGGAGTGGCTTATCAGCAAGCTAATGGCGCGTCCGATGACCGGCAAACAGCGCACCGTGCACTTTCTGATCATGGTTGGTCTCTATCAGTTACTCTACACCCGCATTCCACCACACGCCGCGCTGGCGGAAACGGTAGAAGGCGCGGTGGCCATTAAACGCCCGCAGCTTAAAGGGCTAATCAACGGCGTGCTACGCCAGTTCCAGCGCCAGCAGGAAGCGTTGTTAGCCGAATTTGCTGAGCATGAAAACCGCTATCTTCATCCCAAATGGCTGCTGAAACGCCTGCAGCAGGCCTGGCCGCAGCAGTGGCAGGAGATCGTCGAGGCGAACAACCAGCGCCCGCCGATGTGGCTGCGCGTTAACCGCAACCATCATTCCCGGGATGAGTGGCTTGCCCTGCTTAACGAGACCGGTTTAGAGGGCTTTACCCACCCTGATTATCCGGACGCCGTACGCCTGGCCACCCCTGCTCCGGTCCACGCGTTACCAGGCTTTGCCGAAGGCTGGGTGACCGTCCAGGACGCCTCGGCTCAGGGCTGTATGCGCTACCTGCAACCGGAAAATGGCGAACGCATTCTCGATCTCTGCGCGGCGCCGGGCGGGAAGACGACGCATATTCTGGAAGTCGCTCCCCAGGCTCAGGTTATGGCGGTGGATATTGATGAACAGCGTCTGTCCCGCGTCTATGACAACCTGAAGCGTCTGGGTGTAAAAGCGGATGTAAAACAGGGCGATGGCCGCTTCCCTGAGCAGTGGTGTGGCAATGAGCAGTTCGATCGTATTCTGCTGGATGCTCCCTGCTCCGCAACCGGCGTTATTCGCCGCCATCCGGATATCAAATGGCTGCGCCGGGATCGGGATATCGCCGAGTTAGCCCAACTGCAGGCCGAGATCCTCAATGCCACCTGGACGCACCTGAAGCCAGGCGGCACGCTGGTTTACGCAACCTGTTCTATTCTGCCGGAAGAGAACAGTCAGCAAATTGCCGCTTTCCTCGCGCGAACTCCGGATGCAGAACTTCACGCCACCGGCACGCCGGCGAGCCCCGGGCAGCAAAATCTGCCGGGCGTGGAAGAAGGTGATGGCTTCTTTTACGCTAAGCTAATCAAACGTCGGAACTAATGGGTCACTGCAGATGAAGATTATTATTCTGGGCGCCGGCCAGGTCGGCGGCACGCTGGCGGAAAACCTCGTCGGCGAGAACAATGATATTACGCTGGTTGATACCAATGGCGACCGTCTGCGCAGCCTGCAGGATAAGTTCGATCTGCGTGTCGTCCAGGGGCATGGCTCTCACCCTCGCGTACTGCGCGAGGCGGGAGCCGATGATGCCGATATGCTGGTAGCGGTCACTAGTTCGGACGAAACCAACATGGTGGCCTGCCAGGTCGCTTACTCATTGTTCAATACGCCAAACCGCATAGCGCGTATTCGTGCGCCTGATTACGTTCGTGATGCGGAAAAGCTCTTCAACTCTGAAGCGGTACCCATCGATCACTTAATCGCTCCGGAACAACTGGTCATCGACAACATCCACCGTCTGATCGAATATCCCGGCGCGCTGCAGGTCGTGAACTTCGCCGAAGGAAAAGTCAGTCTCGCGGTAGTAAAAGCCTATTATGGTGGCCCGCTGGTGGGGAATGCCTTATCCACTATGCGGGAGCATATGCCGCATATCGATACGCGCGTGGCCGCCATTTTCCGCCACGATCGCCCCATCCGCCCGCAGGGCTCGACGATTGTCGAGGCCGGAGATGAAGTCTTCTTTATTGCCGCCTCGCAGCATATTCGCGCGGTCATGAGTGAACTGCAGCGACTGGAAAAGCCGTATAAGCGTATTATGCTGGTCGGCGGGGGCAATATTGGCGCGGGTCTGGCCCATAAGCTGGAAAAAGATTACAGCGTTAAGCTTATCGAACGTAATCAGCAGCGAGCCGCTGAGCTAGCGGAAAAGCTGCAGCATACTATCGTCTTCTACGGGGATGCATCGGACCAGGAGCTGTTGGCTGAAGAGCATATTGACCAGGTGGACCTGTTTATTGCCGTCACTAACGACGACGAAGCCAATATTATGTCGGCTATGTTGGCCAAGCGAATGGGCGCGAAAAAAGTGATGGTGCTAATCCAGCGCAGAGCCTACGTGGATCTGGTCCAGGGTAGCGTCATCGATATTGCGATTTCGCCTCAGCAGGCCACAATTTCCGCACTCCTCAGTCATGTCCGTAAAGCCGATATTGTCGGCGTCTCCTCCTTGCGCCGCGGCGTTGCAGAAGCGATTGAGGCAGTCGCGCACGGCGATGAGAGCACCTCCCGGGTAGTCGGGCGTTCGATCGACGAGATCAAGCTTCCACCGGGCACGATCATCGGCGCCGTCGTGCGGGGCAATGACGTGATGATCGCCAATAATAATCTACGGATCGAGCAGGGCGACCATGTGATCATGTTTTTGACCGATAAGAAGTTTATTTCCGATGTCGAAAGGCTGTTCCAGCCAAGTCCTTTCTTCCTGTAATTCCCAGGGCGCCGAACAGGCGCCTTTTTATTATCCCTTATTATTCAAAGGTTAATATTTTGCAGTAACTATCTGCTGGGAATGGCAAATGAAAATACATTTGTTAAACTTACAACGTCAGCTGGCACAAGGAGAATAAAATGAGTTTTTTAAAAGAGTTTCGCGAATTCGCGATGCGCGGGAACGTTGTCGATTTGGCAGTGGGTGTGATCATCGGTGCAGCATTCGGTAAAATTGTTTCATCACTGGTCGCGGATATTATTATGCCGCCACTCGGCCTGTTGATTGGCGGGATCGATTTTAAACAGTTTGCCGTCACGCTACGTGATGCCCAGGGCGATGTCCCGGCTGTGGTGATGCATTATGGGGTATTCATTCAGAACGTTTTCGATTTCATCATCGTCGCGTTTGCCATCTTCATGGCGATTAAATTGATGAATAAGTTAAATCGTAAGAAAGAAGAGGCTCCGGCGGCACCGCCAGCTCCCTCTAAAGAAGAAGTTCTGCTGAGCGAAATTCGCGATCTGCTGAAAGAACAAAACAACCGTTCTTAATCAGCAGAGAAAGCAGAAGGCCAGTGGTAAAAAAGCGATTCGCTTGCTTGCCACTGGCCTCCCGATCAACCCTTCCTGCATGTTTATCTTTACGTTGATAGCTTCCTTTCCCTTTCTTGTTTTTCTCTACGCGCTGCCTAAATAACGGATCGTGGAGAAGTGCCTCAATGGCGTTATCTTTAATTTGTCCTTTAGTATGCTGATAGCGACTCATAGTTACTCCGGTATATGTATAAACTCGACGCGAGTGTAGATCCGCGCGTTTAAAAAATCAACGTCCGCCATTGCCGTTGCTGGCCCCTTGTTCAAGGGCCTCAAGGATAGAACAGTAAACGCTGCTGTGGGCAGTGCCGCAACAGGCATCGTTGAGCCGCTGCAGAGAGCGGCGCATCGTCTGTAGCTCTTTAATCCGCGCCTCGACTTCACTTAATCGCGCCTGAACGATCCCTTTCGACTCCTGACAGGTATGATGCTCCGGATCGATGCGGATCGACAATAATTCGCGGATCGCTTCCAGGGTGAAACCCAGTTGTCGGGCATAACGAATAAAGCGCAGCCGTTGAAGATCGTTATCCGAGTACAGACGAAATCCTCCCTCGGTGCGTATGTCATGATCCATCATCTGCTGCTTTTCATAGTAGCGGATGGTATCAGGCGTCACGTCAGCCAGTTTTGCCAATTCACCAATACGATACATATTTACTCCTGATTTATTTTTTGCAGCAACGCATCGGCGTACTCACCGCGTAAAAAGTCGGTGTTCAGACCTGCCTGACGTAACTTCAGCTCGAGCAGGGCAAGGCGTTTGCTAAGTTCGGCATGACGCGGATCGTCCTGACGGACGCCGTTCAGTAAGTCTGCCAGAGCCAACGCTTCTTTGCGTTGCTCCAGTTCCGGAGGAAGACATCCTGCATTTTTCAGAAGGCGATAGCCTGCCCGCAACTCCGCCGGCACATGTGAATCGTCATCGAGAGTCAGCGGTTCTCCGCTGCCGGGTAAATTATCGAACTCACCTTTGGTTTGGGCATCGAGGATATGACGTTCCGCCCACTGATCCAGCAACCACATTCTACGGCTCCAGGGGATGAACAAAAAGAGTACAGATAGTGTAGTGAAATGGGGATGGGGTAGATATAAAAAAACCCGCCAGGGCGGGTTTTTTTACGTTACTACAGATTACTCTGCAGCAGCTTCTGCTTTCGGCTCAGCACGATCAACCAGCTCGATGTATGCCATCGGCGCGTTGTCGCCTGCACGGAAGCCACACTTCAGAATGCGAGTGTAACCACCGGCGCGGCTCGCGAAACGCGGGCCCAGCTCGTTAAACAGTTTTGCCACGATCTCGTTATCACGAGTGCGGGCGAATGCCAGACGACGATTAGCAACGCTATCAGTCTTGGCAAGAGTAATCAGCGGCTCAACTACGCGACGCAGTTCTTTCGCTTTCGGCAGGGTCGTCTTGATGATTTCATGACGAACCAGCGAACCTGCCATGTTACGGAACATAGCCTGGCGATGGCTGCTGTTGCGGTTCAGTTGACGACCACTCTTACGATGGCGCATGACCTTATCCTTCTCAGTAAAACCTTAACCTGTGATCCGGTTACTCGTCAGCAATGCTTGCTGGTGGCCAGTTTTCCAGGCGCATGCCCAGAGACAGTCCACGGGAAGCCAGCACGTCTTTAATCTCAGTAAGAGATTTTTTACCCAGGTTCGGCGTTTTCAGCAACTCAACCTCGGTACGCTGTACCAGATCACCGATATAGTGGATAGCTTCTGCCTTGAGGCAGTTAGCAGAGCGGACAGTCAATTCCAGATCGTCAACAGGGCGCAGCAGGATCGGATCGAATTCTGGTTTCTCTTCTTTCACTTCTGGCTGACGTACATCACGTAGGTCAACAAAAGCTTCCAGTTGTTCAGCCAGGATGGTTGCCGCACGACGAATCGCCTCTTCAGGATCGATTGTGCCGTTGGTTTCCATTTCGATGACCAGCTTGTCCAGGTCGGTACGCTGTTCTACACGCGCAGCTTCAACATTGTAGGCAATACGCTCTACAGGGCTGTAGCAGGCGTCGACCAGCAGACGGCCGATTGGGCGCTCATCTTCTTCCGAATGAATTCGGGCAGAAGCCGGCACATAACCGCGACCGCGCTGAACTTTGATACGCATGCTAATAGCAGCGTTCTCATCAGTCAGGTGGCAAATCACGTGCTGCGGCTTGACGATTTCGACATCACCGTCGTGGGTAATGTCGGCTGCGGTCACAGGGCCAATGCCAGATTTATTCAAAGTAAGGATGACTTCATCTTTACCCTGAACTCTCACCGCCAGCCCTTTCAGGTTGAGCAGGATTTCAAGGATGTCTTCCTGAACGCCTTCTTTGGTGCTGTACTCGTGCAGTACACCATCAATCTCAACCTCGGTCACCGCGCAACCCGGCATCGATGAGAGCAGAATACGGCGCAGTGCGTTACCCAGAGTATGGCCGAAGCCACGCTCTAAAGGCTCAAGGGTCACCTTGGCGTGCGTCGAACTCACTTGCTCGATATCGACCAGGCGCGGTTTTAGAAACTCTGTCACAGAACCCTGCATTGTGTCCTCTCTTTGGTACTAAGCTTTACTTGGAGTAAAGCTCGACGATCAGGTGTTCGTTAATGTCCGCAGACAGATCAGAACGCTCCGGCTGACGCTTGAACGTACCTTCCATCTTGCCAGCATCAACTTCCAGCCAGGTTGGCTTTTCACGCTGCTCAGCCAGCTCCAGAGCGGCTTTCACGCGAGATTGCTTTTTCGCTTTCTCACGAATGCTGACAACGTCATTCGCTTTAACCTGATAAGAAGCGATGTTAACAACACGACCGTTTACCATAATCGCTTTGTGGCTAACCAGCTGGCGTGCTTCAGCACGAGTGGCGCCGAAGCCCATACGGTATACAACGTTGTCCAGACGACCTTCCAGCAGAGCCAACAGGTTTTCACCGGTGTTGCCTTTCAGACGTGCTGCTTCTTTATAGTAGTTACGGAACTGACGCTCCAGCACACCGTACATACGGCGAACTTTTTGCTTTTCACGCAACTGCACACCATAGTCAGACAGACGCGGCTTACGCGCACCGTGCTGGCCAGGAGCTTGTTCAATTTTACACTTGGTATCGATCGCGCGAACGCCAGACTTAAGGAATAAGTCGGTGCCCTCACGACGGCTCAGCTTGAGCTTAGGACCCAAATATCTTGCCATTTTCTTTCTCCAACTAACCTGGAAAACGCAGCGTTATACGCGACGTTTTTTCGGCGGACGACAACCGTTATGAGGGATCGGAGTCACATCAGTAATATTAGTGATGCGGAAACCAGCGGCGTTCAGTGCACGAATGGTAGATTCGCGACCCGGACCCGGACCTTTGACCATAACTTCCAGATTCTTGATGCCGTATTCTTTTACGGCTTCTGCGCAACGCTCTGCTGCAACCTGAGCTGCGAACGGAGTGGATTTGCGAGAACCACGGAAACCGGAACCACCGGCTGTTGCCCAACCCAGTGCGTTACCCTGACGATCAGTGATGGTAACGATGGTGTTGTTAAAAGAAGCATGGATATGAGCCACGCCGTCAGAGACTTGTTTTCTTACACGCTTACGTGCACGAATTGGTGCCTTTGCCATTATTCAATCACCCCGATTATTTCTTGATCGGTTTACGCGGACCCTTACGGGTACGTGCGTTGGTCTTGGTACGCTGACCGCGAACCGGGAGACCACGACGATGACGCAAACCACGGTAGCAACCAAGGTCCATCAGACGCTTGATGCTCAGGGTGATTTCACGGCGCAGATCACCTTCAACGACAAATTTACCTACTGCTTCACGCAGAATATCAATTTGTTCTTCAGACAGCTCACTGATCTTAACATTTTCAGCGATGCCCGTTTCAGCGCAGATGGCTTTAGAACGGGTTTTGCCGATACCGAAAATAGCGGTTAAAGCGATAACGGTATGTTTGTGATCAGGAATGTTAATGCCTGCTATACGGGCCACTATGCACTCCTACTATTTAATATGTACGCACCATGCTGAAAAGCCCGTTTTCAGGATACTCAAATGGAAACGTACAGACATACAAAAGATTGGCTGGCTAATCTAGCCAGCTCAATCCAACTTTGCAAGAAAAATATGCGAAAAAATCAGCCTTGGCGCTGTTTATGCTTCGGCTCGGCACTGCAAATCACACGGATGACACCATCACGCTTAACGATTTTGCAGTTACGGCATAATTTCTTGACGGAAGCACGAACTTTCATTTTTACTCTCCGTAACTTCTCGGGCGACCAGTTTTAACGGCCGTAGCCTTTCAGGTTCGCCTTCTTCAATGCAGACTCATACTGACTGGACATCATCAGAGTTTGCACTTGAGCCATAAAGTCCATAATCACGACAACAACGATAAGCAGCGAGGTCCCACCGAAGTAGAACGGCACTTTCATCGCGTCACGCATGAACTCCGGGATCAGGCAGATAAAAGTAATGTACAACGCACCAACCAGAGTCAGGCGAGTCATCACTTTATCGATATACTTCGCCGTTTGCTCTCCCGGACGAATTCCTGGTACAAATGCACCGGACTTCTTCAGGTTATCTGCTGTTTCACGCGGGTTGAAAACCAACGCCGTGTAGAAGAAACAGAAGAAGATGATTGCAGACGCATAGAGTAACACATAAAGCGGTTGCCCAGGCTGCAAATACAGCGAAATTGTTGTCAGCCAGTTCCAACCAGTACCACCCCCGAACCATGACGTGATGGTTGCCGGGAACAGTATAATACTGGAAGCGAAGATTGCCGGGATTACCCCCGCCATATTCACTTTCAGCGGTAAATGTGTGCTCTGTGCAGCATAGACACGACGACCCTGTTGACGTTTCGCGTAGTTTACCACAATGCGGCGTTGACCACGCTCAACGAATACAACAAAGAAGGTCACTGCAAATACTAATACTGCAACCAACAGCAACAGGAGGAAGTGCAGGTCGCCTTGACGCGCTTGCTCGATAGTATGGGCGATGGCCGGCGGGAGTCCCGCAACGATACCGGCGAAGATAATGATCGAGATACCGTTACCGATACCACGTTCAGTGATCTGTTCGCCGAGCCACATCAGGAACATAGTCCCTGTGACCAGACTGACAACAGCGGTGAAATAGAATGCAAAGCCTGGATTAATCACCAGGCCTTGCATACCAGGCATATTCGGCAGACCGGTAGCAATACCGATCGACTGAAATATCGCCAGCACCAGAGTACCGTAGCGGGTGTACTGGCTGATCTTACGACGACCAGACTCCCCTTCTTTCTTCAGTTCCGCTAGCGGTTGATAAACCACCGTCAGCAGCTGCACGATGATCGATGCCGAAATGTACGGCATAATCCCCAGCGCAAAGATAGAAGCACGGCTGAGAGCACCACCAGAGAACATGTTGAACATTTCAATGATGGTGCCTCGCTGTTGCTCAAGCAGTTTGGCAAGTACAGCGGCATCAATACCAGGGATCGGAATAAAAGAGCCAATACGGAACACTATCAGCGCACCGACCACAAACAGAAGTCTGCGTTTCAGTTCGCCAAGGCCACCTTTGGCACTTTGAAAATCTAATCCCGGTTGTTTAGCCATCTGCTACTTATTCCTCAATTTTACCGCCAGCAGCTTCGATAGCAGCACGAGCACCTTTAGTCACACGCAGGCCACGAACAGTTACCGGACGAGTTACCTCACCAGACAGGATCACTTTCGCGAACTCGATCTGGACACCGATAATGTTAGCCGCTTTCAGCGCGTTCAGGTCTACTACATCGCCTTCTACGTGAGCCAGATCGGAGAGACGGATCTCTGCGGTGATCATCGCTTTACGAGAAGTGAAGCCGAATTTCGGCAGACGACGGTACAGAGGCATCTGACCACCCTCGAAACCGCGACGTACGCCACCGCCAGAACGAGATTTCTGACCTTTGTGACCACGACCACCGGTTTTACCGAGGCCAGAACCGATACCACGACCCAGGCGTTTACCCGCCTTTTTGGAGCCTTCGGCCGGAGACAGAGTATTTAAACGCATCTCTTACTCCTCAACTTTAACCATGAAGGAAACCGCGTTGACCATACCACGAACAGCAGGAGTATCCTCGCGCTCTACGGTGTGACCAATACGACGCAGACCCAGGCCAAGCAGCGTTGCCTTGTGTTTCGGCAGACGACCGATTGCACTGCGGGTTTGAGTAATTTTAATAGTCTTTGCCATGGTTTATTTCCCCAGAATTTCTTCAACGGATTTACCACGCTTGGCAGCGACCATATCCGGGGACTTCATGTTTTCCAGACCGTCGATAGTTGCACGAACCACGTTAATCGGGTTAGTGGAACCATACGCTTTAGCCAGAACGTTACGAACCCCAGCGACTTCCAGAACGGCGCGCATTGCACCACCGGCGATGATACCGGTACCTTCGGAAGCCGGCTGCATGAATACACGAGAACCCGTGTGAGTACCCTTAACCGGGTGCTGCAGGGTGCCGTGGTTCAGCGCGACGTTAATCATATTGCGACGGGCTTTTTCCATCGCTTTCTGGATCGCTGCTGGAACTTCACGCGCTTTACCGTAACCAAAACCAACGCGACCGTTACCATCGCCTACTACAGTCAGAGCTGTGAAGGAGAAAATACGACCACCTTTAACGGTTTTAGATACGCGGTTTACCGCGATCAGCTTTTCCTGCAGTTCGCCAGCTTGTTTTTCGATGTGAGCCATCTTACACCTCTACCTTAGAACTGAAGGCCAGCTTCACGGGCAGCATCTGCCAGTGCCTGGACACGACCATGATATTGGAACCCGGAACGGTCAAAGGAAACATCTTTGATGCCTTTTTCCAGAGCGCGTTCAGCGACAGCTTTACCCACAGCTGCTGCAGCGTCTTTGTTACCGGTGTACTTCAGTTGTTCAGCGATAGCTTTTTCTACAGTAGAAGCAGCTACCAGAACTTCAGAACCATTCGGTGCAATTACCTGTGCGTAAATGTGACGCGGGGTACGATGTACCACCAGGCGAGTTGCGCCCAGCTCCTGGAGCTTGCGGCGTGCGCGGGTCGCACGACGGATACGAGCAGATTTCTTATCCATAGTGTTACCTTACTTCTTCTTAGCCTCTTTGGTACGCACGACTTCGTCGGCGTAACGAACACCCTTGCCTTTGTAAGGCTCAGGACGACGGTAGGCGCGCAGATCTGCTGCAACCTGGCCGATCACCTGCTTATCAGCGCCTTTCAGCACGATTTCAGTCTGAGTCGGACATTCTGCAGTGATACCCGCAGGCAGCTGATGATCAACCGGGTGAGAGAAACCTAAAGCCAGGTTTACTACATTCCCTTTGACCGCTGCACGATAACCTACACCAACCAGCTGCAGCTTCTTAGTGAAGCCTTCGGTAACACCGATAACCATTGAGTTCAGCAGGGCACGCGCGGTACCAGCCTGAGCCCAACCGTCTGCGTAACCATCACGCGGACCGAAGGTCAGTGCATTATCTGCATGTTTAACTTCAACAGCATCGTTGAGAGTACGAGTCAGCTCGCCGTTTTTACCTTTGATCGTAATAACCTGACCGTTGATTTTTACATCAACGCCGGCAGGAACAACGACCGGTGCTTTAGCAACACGAGACATTTTTTCCTCCGATTAGGCTACGTAGCAGATAATTTCGCCACCAAGACCAGCCTGGCGCGCTGCACGATCAGTCATAACACCTTTAGAGGTAGAAACAACTGCGATACCCAGACCGGCCATAACTTTCGGCAGCTCATCTTTTTTCTTATAGATGCGCAGACCTGGGCGGCTGACACGCTGAATGCTTTCTACAACAGCTTTGCCCTGGAAATACTTGAGAGTAAGTTCCAGTTCAGGCTTGGTGTCGCCTTCAACTTTAAAATCTTCGATAAAACCTTCTTCCTTCAGCACGTTGGCGATTGCCACTTTCAGCTTGGAGGAAGGCATGGTGACCGCAGCTTTGTTCGCGGCCTGACCGTTACGGATACGGGTCAGCATATCCGCGATCGGATCTTGCATGCTCATCTGTCTTTACTCCCGTGATTCAATTGGTGACAATTACCAGCTAGCCTTTTTCAGACCCGGGATTTCACCGCGCATAGCGGCTTCACGGACCTTAATACGGCTCAACCCGAACTTCCGCAGGAAACCATGCGGACGACCTGTTTGACGGCAGCGGTTACGCTGACGAGACGGGCTGGAATCACGCGGCAGAGTCTGCAGCTTGAGAACGGCATTCCAACGATCTTCGTCGGTTGCGTTCACATCAGAGATGATAGCTTTCAGTTCAGCGCGTTTAGCGAAGAATTTATCAGCTAAAGCCACGCGCTTTACTTCGCGTGCTTTCATTGATTGCTTAGCCATTAAGTAACCCTACCTTACTTGCGGAACGGGAAGTCAAAGGCAGCCAGCAGAGCACGGCCTTCTTCGTCAGATTTCGCAGTAGTGGTAATGGTAATATCCAAACCACGAACGCGGTCGACTTTATCGTAGTCGATTTCTGGGAAGATGATCTGCTCACGGACACCCATGCTGTAGTTGCCACGACCGTCGAAAGACTTAGCGGACAGGCCGCGGAAGTCACGAATACGCGGTACAGCAATAGTGATCAGGCGCTCAAAGAACTCCCACATGCGTTCGCCACGCAGAGTTACTTTACAGCCGATCGGATAGCCCTGACGGATTTTGAAGCCTGCAACTGATTTGCGTGCTTTGGTGATCAGCGGTTTTTGACCGGAGATTGCTGCCAGGTCAGCTGCTGCGTTATCCAGCAGTTTCTTGTCAGCGATCGCTTCACCAACACCCATGTTCAGGGTGATCTTCTCGACCCGAGGGACTTGCATGACAGAATTGTAGTTAAACTCAGTCATGAGTTTCTTAACTACTTCGTCTTTGTAGTAATCATGCAGTTTCGCCATCGTACTACTCCAAATTACTTGATAGTTTCGCTGTTAGACTTGAAGAAACGGACTTTTTTACCGTCTTCGAATCTAAAGCCTACACGGTCAGCCTTGCCGGTTGCCGCATTGAAGATTGCAACGTTAGAAACCTGAATTGCAGCTTCTTTTTCAACGATGCCGCCTGGTTGGTTCAGAGCCGGAACCGGCTTCTGGTGTTTCTTAACCAGGTTGATACCTTCAACAATGACCTTGCCGGAAGACAGGACATTCTTAACTTTACCGCGCTTACCTTTATCTTTACCGGTTAACACGATAACTTCGTCATCACGACGGATTTTCGCTGCCATGATTCGCTCCTTAGAGTACTTCTGGTGCCAGAGAGATAATTTTCATGAACTTCTCGGTACGAAGTTCACGAGTTACCGGCCCAAAAATACGCGTACCGATAGGCTGCTCGCTGTTATTGTTCAGAATAACGCATGCATTACCATCGAAGCGAATGACAGAACCGTCCGGGCGACGAACACCCTTCTTGGTGCGCACCACTACCGCCTTCAGCACATCACCTTTTTTGACCTTACCACGCGGAATTGCTTCTTTGATGGTGATCTTGATGATGTCGCCTACGCCTGCGTAGCGACGGTGCGAGCCACCCAGAACCTTGATACACATTACGCGACGTGCACCGGAGTTGTCGGCGACGTTCAGCATAGTCTGTTCTTGGATCATTTTAGTGCTCCGCTAATGTCAACTACTACTGAGACCCGAAAATTAGGGTCGTTAAAAAGCCCCATATCGAGGGCGCGGCATTATAACACCACAAACCAGATATGGGTAGAAAAAATAAACGGCTCATCGCTGAGCCGTTTATCCGTATCGAGAATGCGTACTCTATTACAGAACCGCTTTCTCTACAACGCGAACCAGCGTCCAGGACTTAGTCTTGGACAGCGGACGGCATTCGCGGATTTCAACCTTGTCGCCGATACCGCATTCGTTGTTCTCGTCATGTACGTGCAGTTTGGTCGTACGTTTGATGAATTTACCGTAAACCGGGTGTTTCACCATACGTTCGATAGCAACAACAATGGATTTCTCCATTTTGTCGCTAACTACGCGACCTTGCAGAGTACGGATTTTATCGGTCATTACGCACCCGCCTTCTGAGTCAGTAAAGTCTTAACGCGTGCAACATCACGACGCACTTGCTTCAGCAGATGAGTCTGTTGCAGCTGGCCACTTGCAGCCTGCATGCGCAGGTTGAACTGCTCACGCAGCAGGTTCAGCAGCTCAGCGTTCAGCTCTTCAACGCTTTTTTCACGCAGCTCTTTTGCTTTCATTACATCACCGTCTTAGTTACAAAGGTGGTTTTGATCGGCAGTTTCGCTGCTGCCAGGCCGAATGCTTCACGGGCCAGCTCTTCCGGTACACCGTCCATTTCATACAGGACTTTACCCGGCTGAATCAAGGCAACCCAGTACTCCACGTTACCTTTACCTTTACCCATACGAACTTCCAGCGGCTTCTCGGTGATCGGTTTGTCCGGGAATACACGGATCCAGATCTTACCTTGACGCTTAACTGCACGGGTCATAGCACGACGTGCTGCTTCGATCTGACGTGCAGTCAGACGACCACGGCCAACAGCTTTCAGACCGAAAGTGCCGAAGCTAACATCCGTACCCTGCGCCAGACCACGGTTGCGGCCTTTGTGCACTTTACGGAATTTTGTACGCTTTGGTTGTAACATCAGCGACGCTCCTTATTTACGGCCTTTACGCTGCTGCTTTTTAGGTTGAGCAGCCGGTTCCGGTTGTTCAACAGCAGCCATACCACCCAGGATCTCACCTTTGAAGATCCATACCTTAACGCCGATTACACCGTAAGTGGTGTGCGCTTCAGAGGTGTTGTAGTCGATGTCAGCACGCAGAGTGTGCAGCGGTACGCGACCTTCACGGTACCATTCGGTACGTGCGATTTCCGCGCCGCCCAGACGGCCGCTAACTTCAACTTTGATACCTTTAGCGCCCAGACGCATTGCGTTCTGTACAGCACGCTTCATCGCACGACGGAACATAACGCGACGTTCCAGCTGAGAAGTGATGCTGTCAGCAACCAGTTTTGCGTCCAGTTCAGGTTTACGAACTTCGGCGATATTGATCTGTGCAGGTACGCCAGCGATATCCGCTACGACCTTGCGCAGTTTTTCTACGTCTTCGCCTTTCTTACCGATAACGATACCCGGGCGAGCGGTGTGAATGGTCACACGGATGCTCTTAGCCGGACGCTCGATAACGATGCGAGATACAGACGCTTTAGCCAGTTCTTTAGTCAGGAACTGACGTACTTTAAAATCGCTGTCCAGGTTGTCAGCGAATTCTTTGGTGTTCGCGAACCAGGTAGAGTTCCATGGTTTGACAATACCCAGGCGAATACCATTAGGATGTACTTTCTGACCCATTGCTAGTCTCCAGAGTCTCAGCGATCGGACACAACCACAGTGATGTGGCTGGTGCGCTTCAGGATGCGATCTGCACGACCTTTAGCACGCGGCATAATGCGCTTCATGCTCGGGCCTTCGTCTACGAAAATTTTCGCAACTTTCAGATCATCAATGTCAGCGCCATCGTTGTGTTCAGCGTTAGCAATGGCAGATTCCAGTACCTTCTTGACCAGTACAGCAGCTTTTTTGTTGGTGTAGGTCAGAATATCCAGGGCCTGCGACACTTTCTTACCGCGAATCAGGTCAGCTACAAGGCGAACCTTCTGAGCAGAAGAACGAGCATGGCGATGTTGAGCTAAAGTTTCCATCTCTTCCTCCTACCTTATTTCTTCTTCGCTTTTTTATCAGCAGCGTGGCCGCGATAAGTACGAGTCGGTGCGAATTCACCCAGTTTGTGACCGACCATTTCGTCGGAAACAAATACTGGAACGTGCTGACGACCATTATGGACAGCGATGGTCAAACCGATCATGTTAGGAAAGATCGTTGAACGACGGGACCAAGTGCGCAGGGGCTTCTTGTCTCCGCTTTCCACCGCTTTCTCTACCTTCTTCAGCAAGTGCAGGTCAATAAAAGGACCTTTCTTGAGAGAACGTGGCATGGCTTATCCTCTAAAATTATTTGCTACGGCGACGTACGATGAATTTATCAGTACGCTTGTTGCTGCGGGTCTTCTTACCTTTGGTCTGCAGGCCCCACGGGGATACCGGGTGCTTACCAAAGTTACGACCTTCACCACCACCATGTGGGTGGTCTACTGGGTTCATCGCAGTACCGCGAACGGTAGGACGAACACCACGCCAGCGTGCAGCACCTGCTTTACCCAGAACGCGCAGCATATGCTCAGCATTGCCAACTTCGCCCAGAGTCGCGCGGCAGTCTGCTTCGACTTTACGCATTTCACCAGAACGCAGACGCAGGGTGACATAAGCACCGTCACGAGCAACGATCTGAACGTAAGTACCAGCGGAACGAGCCAGCTGACCGCCTTTACCTGGTTTCATTTCTACGTTATGAACGGTAGAACCAACCGGGATATTGCGCATCGGCAGGGTGTTGCCTGCTTTGATTGCAGCATCAACGCCAGACTGAATCTGGTCGCCAGCTTTCAGGCCTTTCGGGGCCAGGATGTAACGGCGCTCGCCGTCTTTGTACAGAACCAGCGCGATGTTCGCGGAGCGGTTCGGATCGTACTCAAGACGTTCAACAACTGCCGGGATACCATCTTTGTTGCGTTTGAAGTCAACAATACGGTAAGCCTGCTTGTGGCCACCACCGATATGACGGGTGGTGATACGGCCATTGTTGTTACGACCACCGGATTTGCTGTTTTTTTCCAGCAACGGAGCAAAAGGTTTGCCCTTGTGCAGCTCTGGGTTAACCACTTTAACGACGTGGCGACGACCCGGAGATGTCGGTTTACATTTAACAACTGCCATTGTATTACTCCTCCGACTTACTCAGCGCCGCCAACGAAGTCCAGATTCTGGCCTTCTTTCAGGGTGACGTAAGCTTTTTTCCAGTCGCTACGACGACCGATACGCTGTCCGTGACGTTTAACTTTCCCTTTAACAACCAGGGTGTTAACGACTTCGACTTCGACTTCAAACAGTTTCTGCACAGCAGCTTTGATTTCTGCTTTGGTCGCGTCTTTAGCAACTTTGAGAACGATGGTGTTTGTTTTTTCCATCGCAGTAGACGCTTTTTCAGAAACGTGCGGTGCGCGCAGCACCTTCAGCAGACGTTCTTCACGAATCATGCCAGCATCTCCTCAACTTGCTTAACAGCATCAGCAGTCATTACGACTTTGTCGAAGGCGATCAGGCTAACCGGGTCGATACCGTTCGCATCACGTACGTCAACCTTATGCAGGTTACGTGCGGCCAGGAACAGGTTCTCGTCCAGCTCACCGGTGATGATCAGCACATCTTCCAGAGCCATGTCTTTCAGTTTCTGTGCCAGCAGCTTAGTTTTCGGCGCTTCAACAGAGAACTTCTCGACAACGATCAGACGATCCTGACGTACCAGTTCGGACAGAATGCTTTTCAGCGCGCCGCGGTACATCTTCTTGTTAACTTTTTGACTGTGGTCCTGCGGACGAGCAGCGAAGGTCACGCCACCGGAACGCCAGATCGGGCTCTTGATAGAACCAGAACGCGCACGGCCGGTACCTTTCTGGCGCCACGGTTTTTTACCGGAGCCAGTGATTTCAGCACGAGTCTTCTGAGCACGAGTGCCCTGACGCGCACCGGCTGCATAAGCAACAACAACCTGGTGAACCAGCGCTTCGTTGAAATCACGACCGAAGGTAGTTTCGGAAACAGTCAGCGCGCTCTGCGCGTCTTTCAATACTAATTCCATTGCTATCTCCTCACGCCTTCACAGCTGGTTTAACGATCAGGTCGCTACCGGTCGCACCCGGGACAGCACCTTTAACCAGCAGCAGGTTGCGCTCAGCGTCAACACGTACTACGTCCAGGCTCTGAACGGTTACACGCTCATTACCCAGCTGACCTGCCATTTTCTTGCCTTTGAACACTTTGCCCGGAGTCTGGTTCTGACCGATAGAACCCGGAACGCGGTGGGACAAGGAGTTACCGTGAGTAGCGTCCTGGGTACGGAAGTTCCAGCGCTTAACGGTACCAGCAAAACCTTTACCTTTAGAGGTACCGGTTACGTCAACTTTTTTAACGTCAGCAAACAGTTCAACGCTAATGTTCTGACCTACGGTGAATTCTTCGCCGTCAGCCAGACGGAATTCCCACAGACCACGGCCAGCTTCAACGCCAGCTTTAGCGAAGTGACCCGCTTCCGGCTTGGTTACACGGTTAGCTTTTTTAGCACCGGTGGTAACCTGGATTGCGCGGTAGCCATCGTTAGCCAGGTCTTTAACCTGAGTAACACGGTTTGCTTCAACTTCGATTACGGTTACTGGGATAGAAACGCCATCTTCAGTGAAGATGCGGGTCATGCCCACTTTTTTACCGACTAAACCAATCATTGTTTCAACCTCTCAATCGCTCGATGACCTGATTAACCCAGGCTGATCTGCACGTCTACACCGGCAGCCAGATCCAGACGCATCAGAGCATCAACGGTTTTTTCAGTTGGCTCAACGATGTCAACCAGACGCTTGTGAGTGCGAATTTCGTACTGGTCACGCGCGTCTTTGTTGACGTGCGGGGAGATCAGAACGGTAAAGCGCTCTTTGCGGGTCGGCAGCGGGATCGGACCACGGACTTGCGCACCAGTGCGCTTAGCAGTCTCGACGATTTCCGCGGTTGATTGATCGATCAGACGATGATCAAACGCTTTCAGGCGGATACGGATTCTTTGGTTCTGCATGAGACCAGAGCTCCAATTATTTTATAGACGAAATGATTACTCCTCATACCCATTACGATTGATGGGAGAGTGTAACCGTTCTTACATAGTCCCCCGATTGGGGACATTGTTTGATAACCCAAATGCGATTACCAGGGTTCATATTGAACCGGCCGTCAACTTTGACAGGCCCGCGCATTATACGCAAATTCTGGCGCGACGCAAGTGCTGTTTAGAAAATCATCACCAGGATTTGCGCGCCTTCGCGTTAGCGCGCTGTACGGGGCTGCAATGCGGAGTAAGAGCGCGGATTGTGGGATCCATTCCCGGAAAATGCCTTTTGTGCTGAACGGGAGAGGATGAGCATAGTGACGCAATGTTCATCGATCATTGCGGGGTCACTATGCTCGCCGCCCTCCCCTTCTTGCTGTGCTATAGCGGTTTGACCGTGGCATTATGCCACCAGGATCTGCGCCACGGTCTGCTGCCCGACCGTTACACCTGTCCCCTGCTGTGGAGTGGTTTACTTTTTTATCTCTGTCTGGCGCCGCACCAGCTGCATGATGCCGTCTGGGGGGCGATAGCGGGCTATCTCTCTTTGGCTGCGATTTACTGGCTATACCGCGGTATCCGCGGCTATGAAGGGTTGGGTTATGGAGATATAAAATATCTTGCCGCCCTCGGCGCCTGGCATGGCTGGCGATTGCTGCCGCAGTTGGTCCTGGTTGCCTCGCTACTCGCCGGCATAGCGTGGGCAGGAGCAGGTTTATACGCCAGTTGCGGCGGGAGGAGCAAATGGAGAAGAAGCAACCCGCTGCCGTTTGGGCCATTCCTGGCGGCCGCGGGTTTTTGGTGCGGGTGGCAGACGCTGGCTAATCTGACACTTTGATCTGCGACTGCAGGTAATTTTGCAGACCGATTTTGCCAATCAAATCGAGTTCGGTTTCCAGCCAGTCGATATGGCCTTCTTCATCCGCCAGGATCTCAATCATCATATCGCGGCTGACGTAGTCATGGACGCTGTCGGCATAGGCAATAGCCTCACGCAAATTTTGCGCCCCTTCCAGCTCCAGCCTCAAATCGGACCGCAGCATCTCTTCCACATCTTCACCGATGCCAAGTTTGCCGAGATCCTGCAGATTAGGGATACCTTCGAGAAAAAGAATACGCTCGATATACTTATCGGCGTGCTTCATTTCGTCGATGGATTCGTGGTACTCAATATCGTTGAGGCGCATCAGGCCCCAATTTTTAAACATTCTCGCATGAAGAAAGTACTGATTAATTGCGACTAGCTCATTTCCCAATAATTTATTGAGATAACTTATGATTTTGACATCACCTTTCATTATATAGTCCCTCCGCTTCCACTCATTGAAGCGTAGTCCGGCCTATAGGGATGTCAAAAGAGAAGCGTGGACTTCAGGCGATTTCTTTGAATTCCGGCATGGTGGTTAATTCATCTTCCATCACTTCACGCGCGGCACGAACACACTTACCGCATTGATTTCCCACGGGAACAAACTTACGTAATTGCTGAAAAGATTGCGGTTGAAACTGGCGCACAACCTGACGAATTTTTTTATCGCTGACGCCATTGCACAAACAAACGTACATAGAAACTCCCGTTCAATTTATGCACAAATATTAAATGAGAATGGTTATGATTACAATAGACCATTTGCTCATTATCCGCCGCAACGCACGATATGAATAGCCAGCAAAAATCCGTTTTTCGCTGAATGACAGACAGCAAAAAGGGCGCCGAAGCGCCCTTTTTAATTCAAAGCTAACGAATTAGCCCAGAACTTTAGCTACAACGCCCGCGCCAACGGTACGGCCGCCTTCACGGATTGCGAAACGCAGACCGTCGTCCATCGCGATCGGGTGGATCA
>NZ_JBPYUI010000042.1:0-31012 GCF_051858335.1 Klebsiella sp. K47 | reverse complement strand
TGGCTCCATTCAGGGTAATGTGGCGCCCGCTGCGGCCACCGCCGCAGCCGCTGGCGCCGTGGCGGCCTCGTCCTCCGCGACCTCCAGCGCCAGCGGTAATTTTGTTGTCCAGGTGGGCGCAGTAAGCGACCAGACGCGGGCGCAGCAGTATCAGCAGCGCCTGAGCCAGCAGTTTTCTGTGCCAGGCCGGGTCATGCAAAACGGCGCGGTCTGGCGTATTCAGCTGGGTCCCTTTGCTGATAAAGCACAGGCCAGCGCCGTGCAGCAGCGCCTGCAAAGCGAAGCGCAGCTGCAGTCCTTTATTACTCGCGCCAACTAAACGCCGCGGGCCGCCCGTTCACCTCGCGCATGTAAAAGTCATTAACAAACTCATGCGCAATGTCGGATGCTGGCCCGCAGAGCATTTGCTATAGTAAGGCACTTTTTTAACTCCATCACGGATGCCGTTGTTCTGACCATGAAGACCTCTTTCACCGCTCGTTTACTCATTACGGCGCTCTCCGTTGCAGCGCTCTCCTCCGCTGCCCGCGCCGATGACCTGAATATCAAAACGATGATCCCAGGCGCCCCGCAGATTGACGCCGAATCCTGGATCCTTATCGATTACAACTCTGGCAAGGTACTGGCTGAAAACAATGCCGACTCCCGCCGCGACCCGGCCAGTCTGACCAAAATGATGACCAGCTATGTTATCGGTCAGGCGATGAAAGCGGGCAAATTCAAAGAGTCCGATCTGGTCACCGTCGGCAACGATGCCTGGGCCACCGGCAACCCGGTTTTCAAAGGCTCTTCTCTGATGTTCCTCAAGCCGGGCATGCAGGTGCCGGTTTCTCAGCTGATCCGTGGTATTAACCTGCAGTCCGGTAACGATGCCTGCGTGGCGATGGCCGACTACGTCGCCGGCAGCCAGGACGCCTTCGTCAGCCTGATGAACAACTACGTCAACGCTCTGGGCCTGAAAAACACCCATTTCCAGACCGTTCACGGTCTTGATGCTGACGGACAGTACAGCTCCGCGCGCGACATGGCGCTGATTGGCCAGGCGCTGATCCGCGACGTACCGAACGAGTACTCCATCTATCGTGAGAAAGAGTTCACCTTCAACGGCATCCGCCAGCTGAACCGTAACGGCCTGCTGTGGGATAACAGCCTGAACGTCGACGGCATCAAAACCGGCCATACCGACAAAGCGGGTTACAACCTCGTCGCTTCCGCCACCGAAGGCCAGATGCGCCTGATCTCCGCGGTAATGGGCGGCCGGACGTTCAAAGGCCGTGAGTCGGAAAGCAAAAAACTGCTTACCTGGGGCTTCCGCTTCTTCGAAACCGTCAACCCGATTAAAGCTGGCAAAGAGTTTGCCTCCGAACCGGCCTGGTTCGGCGACAGCGATCGCGCTTCGCTGGGGGTGGATAAAGACGTCTACCTGACCATTCCGCGCGGCCGAATGAAAGATCTGAAAGCCAGCTACGTGCTGAATAACACTGAGCTGCACGCCCCGCTGCAGAAAAACCAGGTTGTCGGCACCATTAACTTCCAGTTGGATGGTAAAACCATCGACCAGCGTCCGCTGGTGGTCCTGCAGGAAATTCCGGAAGGTAATTTCTTCGGCAAAATTATTGATTACATTAAATTAATGTTCCACCACTGGTTTGGTTAAAAATCGAACACTTGAAAGTGTGATTTCCATCCCCATATACTATTCATCCAAGTAACCTGATAACTCCCGCCCTTGGTGGGAGTTATTATTTTGTCGTAACACCGGAGCTGACATGAAAACCAAACTTAACGAACTGCTTGAATTCCCTACGCCATTTACTTACAAAGTAATGGGGCAGGCGTTGCCGGAGCTGGTTGATCAGGTGGTGGAAGTGGTACAGCGCCATGCGCCTGGTGATTACTCGCCGTCAGTAAAACCGAGCAGCAAAGGTAACTACCACTCGGTCTCCATCACCATCAACGCCACCCACATTGAACAAGTGGAAACGCTGTACGAAGAGTTAGGCAATATCGATATCGTTCGGATGGTGCTGTAACCTTTTCCCTGACCCGGCCGCCGTGCCGGGTCTTCTCATTCCCTTCTGCACGGCTGTGATATACTCCCCAACCTGAATTCTCTCTTCCCGGCGGAGATGTTGTTTTGCAGCACAATAAAATTCTTATCCGGCAGCTTGGCCTGCAACCTTACGAACCCGTCTCGCAGGCGATGCATGAATTTACCGACGCCCGTGATGAAGATACCCTCGACGAGATCTGGCTGGTGGAACATCACCCCGTATTCACCCAGGGTCAGGCCGGCAAAGCGGAACACGTGCTGGTGCCCGGCGATATTCCGGTGATCCAGAGCGATCGCGGCGGCCAGGTCACCTATCACGGTCCGGGACAGCAGGTGATGTACGTCCTGTTGGACCTCAAGCGCCGTAAGCTGGGCGTGCGGGAGCTGGTGACGCTGCTGGAGCAAACGGTCGTCAATACCCTGGCTGAATATAGTATCGAGTCGCACCCCCGCGCCGATGCCCCTGGCGTCTATGTCGGCGAACGCAAAATCTGCTCCCTGGGATTGCGGATCCGTAAAGGTTGTTCTTTCCACGGTCTGGCGCTTAATATCGCCATGGATCTCACACCGTTTCTGCGTATCAACCCCTGCGGCTATGCCGGTATGGAGATGACGCAAATGCGCCAGTGGCAGCCGGCAGCCTCCCCGGAGACGGTCGCTCCGCGACTGGTCGCCAATCTGCTGGCGCTGCTAAATCATCCACCACACGAATATCTTCCCCGGGATTAAGCGGCAGGCCAACGTCCCGCTGTCAGCGGGGCGCTAAACGAGTAACACGTTATTTTTGCAATCAATTGTCACGCACGGCAACGCGGTGGGCCGCTATACTTGGCCTATCATTCCCAACCGGACTCATCGCGTGCCAGAGAATACGCCTCCGTCAGAATCTCCTGACAGACAGGATGAACGTTACGATCGTCAAATGTTTCGCATCCTGCGTAATATTGACCTCAATCTGTTGACGATCTTTGAAGCGGTATACGTGCATAAAGGTATCGTCAACGCCGCGAAGATACTCAATATCACACCGTCGGCGATTAGCCAGTCAATTAACAAACTGCGGGCGCTGTTCCCCGATCCGCTATTTATCCGCAAAGGACAGGGCGTCACCCCCACCGCCTATGCCACCCATCTTCATCAATACATCAGCCGCGGCATGGAAGCTTTCCTCAGCGCGCTGGATATCACCGGTAGCCCGCACCAGCAGCGGGTGATCACTATCGCCACTACGCCAGCGATGGGAGCGCTGCTGATGCCTGGCCTGGCCAGCGCGCTGAAGCCGACCTTTCCGCAGATCCTGTTGCACAATATCGCCATCGTCGACGCCGCGCGGCAGCTTGACCAGCGCCAGGTGGATCTGCTCATTGATACCCACCTGCACAGCGGCCAGGCGATAAGCCATCATGTGCTGTATCAGGATCGGGTACAGATGTACTGCCGCGCAGGGCATCCCGCGCTGGACGGTCCGCAGGATGAAACGATCCTCGCGGAGTACGAATTTGCCCTGCTGCTGCCGGAAGGCCAGCGCTACCCCACCCTCCATCGCCGACTACAGGAAGAGATGGGCGAGCGCCGCTGCGGCTTTAGCACCTTTAACCTGATGACCCAGGCGGCGATGATCGCCGGAAGCGATATGCTGGGTCTGACCACCGAACGCCTGTTCGCCATGGTGTCCCGTCTCTGGCCGCTGCAGACCCTGGATTTCCCCTCCCTCGGTGAAGAGCAGATTGACGTTGCGCTGCACTTTAATAAGCTGAGCGGGAAAGAGCCATTGCTGAAAGAGATCATCGAGACGGTGATCCGTTCGTTTAAGGCGTAGCGCACGGAAGGGAAAAGGATAAAACAACAACTATTTTACAATTTGCCGGGCAGGCAGGCTGCTTTCTGCCCCTTTTCAATGGTATACTGCCTGCTCTTGATTCAAAAATAGTTGATAATTGCAACATTTCATTGAATTAATTCGCTTTCCTTCGTGACTCGCAACTGGAACACGCACGCTATGAGTAAACCCATTGTGATGGAACGCGGTGTTAAGTACCGCGACGCCGATAAAATGGCCCTTATCCCGGTGAAAAACGTGGCAACTGAGCGTGAAGCTCTGCTCAGAAAACCGGAATGGATGAAAATCAAACTTCCGGCAGACTCGTCCCGTATCCAGGGAATCAAAGCAGCGATGCGTAAGAACGGCCTGCACTCTGTGTGCGAAGAGGCCTCCTGCCCGAACCTTGCAGAATGCTTCAACCACGGTACCGCGACCTTTATGATCCTCGGCGCGATCTGTACCCGCCGTTGCCCGTTCTGCGACGTCGCGCATGGACGCCCGGTCGCGCCAGATGCAAACGAGCCACAAAAGCTGGCGCAAACTATCGCCGATATGGGTCTGCGCTATGTCGTAGTCACCTCGGTAGACCGTGACGACCTGCGTGATGGCGGCGCACAGCATTTTGCCGACTGCATCAGCGCCATTCGCGAGAAAAACCCGTCGATTAAGATCGAAACGCTGGTTCCGGATTTCCGCGGCCGCATGGATCGCGCACTTGATATTCTGACGGTGACCCCGCCGGATGTCTTCAACCATAACCTCGAAAACGTGCCCCGTCTTTATCGTCAGGTACGTCCGGGCGCGGATTACAACTGGTCGCTGAAGCTGCTGGAGCGTTTTAAAGAAGCGCACCCGGAGATCCCGACGAAATCCGGCCTGATGGTAGGTCTGGGCGAAACCAACGACGAGATCATCGAAGTGATGCGCGACCTGCGTCGCCATGGCGTCACCATGCTGACGTTAGGCCAGTATCTGCAGCCGAGCCGTCACCACCTGCCGGTGCAGCGCTACGTCAGCCCGGAAGAGTTTGAAGAGATGAAAGCGGAAGCGATGGCGATGGGCTTCACCCACGCCGCCTGCGGTCCCTTCGTCCGCTCTTCCTATCATGCCGACCTGCAGGCTAAAGGGATGGAAGTTAAATAACCCACCGCTTCCGCCGCTGCGCGCCTGTTCGGCGCAGCGGCTCTCTCCGCTTCATCCGTTTCGCCTGTCCGTAACAGTTAGTTGCATCTTTTCTCCGCGGCGTCGACAAAAACGACAAAGGCCGCAACGATAAACGTCGCGGCCTCTTCGCCGTACCGCCAGCATCCCGTCAGGGGACGCAGCCGGAGAATTACTCTTTATGAGAGAGCTTCTGCGCCGGCGCTTCTTCTTCTGCGGTGGTTTTCTTCGCGCTATCGTCATCTTCGTTCATGGCTTTTTTAAAGCCCTTGATAGCCGACCCCAGGTCGCCGCCCAGCGTACGTAATTTCTTGGTACCAAACACTAAGATAATCAGTGCTGCGACTACCAGCAGTTTGGTAATACTAATCTCACCCATAGCTAACCTTCTTCTCTATACAAGCTGCGAATACGCCATCATACACGCATTTATCCGTCCTATTGTAATCCACCTGTGCGTGGGCTGCGTGTTTCGGCCCATAGCCTCCCCTCCGGGAGTGAGCGCTGAGATGTCCATCCTGACGTGCACAGCGAATTATTGGGATAAACAATACGGGTATTTGACGCGCGGACACAATAGCAATCTGTAACAAGGTGAATCAAGCCTTGTTTAAAAAAACGTCATAATAATTGCGGTGGCGCAAATCGTCGGTTCCGCAGCACTGGCAAACGCTCGCGAACGCGCGCAAGGTCATCCGCTAAGAGATCGGCAAAGATCAGCTGCGGCTCGCTCCCGGCCCCCGCCAGAGTGGTCCCCAGCGGATCGACGATGCGGCTCAGCCCGATATTGCGCGTTCCGCATTCGCCTGCCGCCACGATATAGCAGGTAGTATCGAGAGCGCGTGCCGCCAGCAGCGTCGCCCAGTGATGCTCTTTCTGCGGCCCTTTCACCCATGCAGCGGGCAGCACCAGCAGCTGTGCCCCATTCAGGGCCAACGAAAGCGCCAGTTCCGGAAAGCGAAGATCGTAGCAGGTCATCAGGCCAACGCGTAATCCCGCCACCTCAATCACCGGCGGGATCTGCTGACCGGGATCCACCCGCCGGGACTCCTGCATCGCGAAGGCGTCATATAGATGAAGTTTATGATAATGGGCAATCACTGCGCCTTCCCGCAATACCACCAACGTGTTGGTCGCTCTCCCCTCCCCTGACGGCACATGGAGCGTCAGGACCGTGGTCAGGCTGTTACGCCTGCTCTCGGCCAACAGCGGCTGCAAAAATGCGCCATCCAGCGGCTGGGCCGATTTAACTGACAGATCCGGGTCGTTGTCATCCCGCGCCAGCAACGCCTCCGGCAGCACCAGCAGCGCCGCCCCTTCTTGCTCCGCCTGCTGCATCATCGCCACACAGGTTTGCGCATTCGTCCGCCATACTGGCGTGACGGCAAATTGTCCTGCCGCTACCCGCATGTTCTTCTCCCGTCAGGTTATGGATAGCCAATCGCGCCCGATGCGCGCTACACTTGACACTCTCTTACATCAAATAGCAGGAAACGACCGTGTTTCAACTTCTTTGCGCCGTTTTTATTGGCGGCGGCACCGGCAGTGTATTGCGCTGGTGGCTCGGCATGAAGCTCAATCCTGTGCACCATGCTATCCCGATTGGGACTCTAACGGCCAACCTGTTAGGCGCCTTTGTGATTGGCGCCGGGCTGGCGTGGTTTAATCGTCTGACCGGTATTGACCCGATGTGGAAACTGCTGATTACCACCGGTTTCTGCGGCGGCCTGACCACGTTCTCCACCTTTTCTGCGGAAGTGGTGTTTCTCCTGCAGCAGGGCCGGGTAAGCTGGGCGCTGCTCAACGTCGCGGTGAATTTGCTGGGTTCGTTTGCGATGACGGCGGTCGCCTTCTGGCTTTTCTCGCAGGCGGCCAGCCGCTAAAAGCGAAGGAGACAGGCAAAAAAAAACCCGCTTATTAGCGGGTTTTTATATTCTACTGACGCGTTGCTTACAGAGCGATGACGTTTGCAGCAGAAGGGCCTTTGGCACCGTTAGTGATTTCGAACTCTACGCGCTGACCTTCAGCCAGAGTTTTGAAACCGTTGGACTGGATTGCAGAGAAGTGTACGAATACATCTTTGCTGCCATCTTCCGGAGTAATGAAACCGAATCCTTTGGACTCATTAAACCACTTAACGTTACCTTTAATCTTAGACATCAAAATTACCTTTATATGAAAAATCGACACTAATGCTGTGTCGGGTATCAGTACACCAATTGTGGTACCTTTTGTCCAGTGCAACTTTGCTAAAAAGTGATAAAAGTCGCTATCTTTTTTAGTGGGTAACGCTTTAGTCCTTGTTTTTGCACAAGACCTTCCGCTTATCTCATTTATTGCTAAGACTTAGCGAATTAAAACTGGAAGCGCGCCCAGGCGAAGTAAACGTTACCGTTATTGTAGGTGCCGGGAATATAGGTCATCTGGAAAGTTGCCGGACCGTAACCTATTGACGCCAATGGCAAGATCACCGGGATCGGGATGTAGTTCCAGTTATCGCGCGCCGTGACGCCGAGGGTATAGCCAAGGCCGAGGTGGAAATTCTGGTCCGTCAGCGGGCGCCAGGTTTTCTCCCAGCCGTAGCCGCCGATGGGCTCCCACTTATTAAAAGAGTCTTTAAACGCCATCAGGTACAGGCCATGCCAGTTCCCTTTCTCATCCCAGCGCGAGACGCCGAAACCTGCCCCCCACGGACGTTCGTTATACTTATCGGTTTTTTCCTTGTCATAGGCAAAGCGCGCATGCCAGGTGATGGCTGGAACGTACAAATCATAGTGCTCCGGCTCATTCCAGGTCTGCGCTACGTTATTACTTAAGGTATGGTAACCTTCGCTAAGGGTCGATGAAAACGACGCGCTGGCGTTTCCGGACACCAATAACCATCCTAAAAAACCAAGAGAAAACAATGAAAAACGACGTAACATCAACACTTTTCTATTACCACTTTGATTTAAAAACCACCTAAAATAGCAAAGATAATCTCAATGCAGGTTGAACGAAATAAGGCAAACTCCTGATTTTCGCCCGCTGTCCATCAGAACGGCTTAACTATCCATCTGGTGATTATATCCAGGCGTGACGGGGGACGTGTAGTTCTTATCGCTTTATTGATTTGCATCAGCGAGTTTTGTCCGTTTTTTCGGCACATTCGCACATTAAAATTTGGTGTGGTGCTTTTTATCTACATATTCTTTGGGTTTAGGGGTAATAAATGCTGACGTTTATTGAGATCCTGATAGGGATCGTGGTCATTGTGGGCGTAGCCCGCTATATCATTAAAGGCTACTCGGCCACCGGGGTGCTGTTCGTCGGAGGCTTAATCTTACTGATCGTCAGCGCCCTGCTGGGACATAAAGTGTTACCGGGTAATACCGCGAGCACCGGCTATTCCGTTACCGATATTATTGAATACATTAAGATTCTACTCATGAGCCGCGGCGGCGATCTGGGCATGATGATCATGATGCTGTGCGGCTTCGCCACCTATATGACCCATATTGGCGCCAATGATATGGTGGTCAAATTAGCGTCGAAGCCGTTGCGCTATATTAATTCGCCCTATCTGCTGATGATTGCCGCCTATTTTGTCGCCTGCCTGATGTCGCTGGCCGTCTCCTCCGCGACCGGCCTTGGCGTACTACTGATGGCGACGCTGTTCCCGGTAATGGTGAATGTCGGTATCAGCCGCGGGGCCGCCGCCGCCATCTGCGCCTCACCGGCGGCGATTATCCTCTCGCCAACCTCGGGTGACGTCGTCCTGGCGGCCAAAGCCGCTGAAATGCCGCTGATCGACTTTGCTTTTAAAACCACGCTGCCGATCTCCATCGCGGCCATTATCTGCATGGCGATCGCCCACTTTTTCTGGCAGCGCTATCTGGATAAAAAAGAGCACATTTCTCACGAGATGCTCGATGTCAACGACATCACCACCACCGCCCCGGCGCTGTATGCCATTCTGCCGTTTACCCCGATCATCGGCGTGCTGATCTTTGACGGTAAATGGGGGCCGGAGCTGCACATTATCACCATCCTCGTTGGCTGCATGCTGCTGGCGGCGATCCTCGAGTTCCTGCGCGGTTTCAACACCAAAAACGTCTTTAGCGGGCTGGAAGTCGCCTACCGTGGAATGGCCGACGCCTTCGCCGGCGTAGTGATGCTGTTGGTTGCCGCCGGCGTCTTTGCCCAGGGGTTAAGCACTATCGGCTTTATCAACGGTCTGATCTCAATCGCCACCTCCTTCGGCTCGGCCAGCATTATTCTGATGCTGGTGCTGGTGATCCTGACCATGCTGGCGGCGATGACCACCGGTTCCGGTAATGCCCCGTTCTACGCCTTCGTTGAGATGATCCCCAAGCTGGCGCACTCCTCCGGCATCAATCCGGCCTACCTGTCGATTCCGATGCTGCAGGCTTCTAACCTCGGCCGCACGATATCGCCCGTCTCCGGGGTGGTGGTCGCCGTTGCCGGGATGGCGAAGATTTCCCCATTCGAAGTGGTCAAGCGCACCTCAGTGCCGGTGCTCGTTGGCCTGCTGGTGGTGATCGTTGCTACTGAAATCCTGGTGCCCGGCAGCGCGCTCCACTAATGGTCTAACCACGCGAAAAGGCGCCAGCGGGCGCCTTTTTTATGCTTTAATAACTCCCCGTTATCTTTTGCCATCCATAATCAGGAATAAAAATGTTCAGGAAGGATTTCGCCGCGATTGCCCTTGTGCTTACCGCCACTCAGGCCGGTGCTGAACCGCTCACCGCGACGCGATACGCTGATTTTGACCGCTACGTCCTTGCCCTCTCCTGGCAAACCGGATTCTGTCAGAGCATGTATGACCGCAATCGCAACGAACCGGAAGAGTGTCGCCTGCAGCAGGACACCGCGAATAAAGCCGACTTTCTGACCGTGCATGGCCTGTGGCCCGGGCTGCCAAAGTCCATTGCCGCGCGCGGAGTGGATGAACGTCGCTGGATGCGCTACGGCTGCGCCACGCGTCCGGTGCCCAACATGCCGGAGGTAAAAGCGAACCGCAAATGCCAGGCGGCGGAGACCGGACTGTCGCTGGAGATGGCCAATAAACTTAATAATGTGATGCCGGGATCGGGCGGCACCTCCTGTCTGGAACGCTACGAATATGCCAAACATGGCGTCTGCTTCGGCTTCGATCCCGACAGCTACTTTGGCGCCATGGTGCGACTAAACGGTGAAATTAAGCGCAGCCCGGTGGGGGATTTTCTCGCGAAGCACTATGGCCAAACGGTCAGCCGCGCCGACTTCGACGCCGCCGTGGCCCGCGCCTGGGGTCCGCAGAGCGTGAAGGCGTTTAAGCTAACCTGCAACGGTAATCCGGCCTATCTGACGGAGATGCAAATCTCGCTCAACGCCGCGACCATCAACGCCCCGCTGGCCACTTCCGCTTTTCTGCCCCAGCCTCACCCGGGTAACTGCGGCGCACAGTTTATCCTCGATAAGGTTGGTCACTAGCGCAAAGCGGGATGCTGATTGGAAAACACCGTCCGCCGGATGGTGTTGCACGCTGAATGTGCGTTTCATCACTTCAAACTGCCGGCAACTCTCAGTATGATGGTAGGACCTTAACCCTTGCCCCTTTCGGCGAGGGTTTTCTTTTACGGACAGGTTCCTGGATAACATGGAGTATGCAATGACCAGACCCGCAATCATCATTAATGAACTGGATGCCGAACGTATCGACAGGCTGCTGGAGCAGCCGGCTTTCGCCAACTCACCGGTTGCCGATGCCCTGAATGAGGAACTCGACCGCGCGCAAATGCTGGCCCCGGAAGCGATGCCGCATGATGTCGTCACCATGAATAGCAGGGTAAAATTCCGTGATTTAACCAGCGGCGAAGAGCGCGTGCGGACGCTGGTGTTTCCGTCACAGGTGACCGACAGCGCCAGCCAGCTCTCCGTCCTCGCGCCGGTGGGCGCCGCGCTGCTGGGCCTGAAAGTCGGCAGCACCATTCACTGGGAGCTGCCGGGCGGCGCATCGACGCACCTGGAAGTGCTGGAGCTATTGTACCAGCCGGAAGCCGCTGGCGAATTCCACCGCTAATCCCGCTGCCTGAGGCGTTTCGCGCTTTATTCAGAGGATGTCCGCACATCCTCTTTCTGCTGTTTTCCCGCCGCTTACCCTTTTTTACGCTTTGCGCCTGCCTGGCTGACAGTTTTGCGACCTGAATGACACAATATCCGCATATAATATGTTGATATAGACGCAAACGAACAAGGAGGATTGCATATGTATAAGACTATCATTATGCCGGTTGATGTCTTTGAGATGGCGCTGAGCGATAAAGCCGTCCGGCACGCGGAGTTTCTGGCCCAGCAGGACGGGGTGATCCATCTGCTCCACGTCTTACCGGGTTCCGCGAGCTTTACCATGAGCCGTTTTACCGCCGACCTGCGGCGGTTTGAGGAACATCTGCAGCATGAGGCGGAGACTCGCCTGCAGACGATGGTCAGCCACTTCAGCATTGACCCGTCTCGTATCAAGCTACATGTCCGTTTTGGCAGCGTGCGCGATATGGTCAACGAGCTGGCCAGCGAAATTAACGCCGACGTGGTAGTTATTGGCTCACGCAATCCCTCCATCAGTACCCACCTGCTCGGCTCCAATGCCTCAAGCGTGATCCGCCATGCCCATATCCCGGTAATGGTCGTCAGGTAAGAATGACGAAAAGAGTATAAAAAAAGAGGCTACCCAGGGGTAGCCTCTTTGTTATGCAGGTCTATTGTCTGACTTGTTATGCGGTTTTCGTGCGGATCAGGTAGTCGAAAGCGCTCAGCGACGCTTTTGCCCCTTCCCCTGCCGCGATAATAATCTGTTTGTACGGCACGGTGGTGCAATCGCCCGCGGCGAACACGCCTTTGACGTTGGTTTCGCACTTCGCATCGATGATGATCTCGCCCATGCGGTTGCGCTCAACGGCGCCTTCCAGCCAGGTGGTGTTAGGCAGCAGGCCAATCTGGACGAAGATCCCCGCCAGCGCGATATGATGCTCATCGCCGCTCACCCGGTCACGATACTGCAGGCCGGTGACTTTGCTGCCATCGCCTTTCACTTCCGTGGTCTGCGCATTAAGAATGATGTCGACATTCTTCAGGCTGCGGACTTTATCCTGCAACACCTGGTCGGCTTTCATCTCTGGGGCAAACTCCAGCAGGGTCACATGCTCTACGACGCCCGCCAGGTCAATGGCGGCTTCCACGCCGGAGTTCCCGCCGCCGATTACCGCTACGCGTTTGCCCTTAAACAGCGGACCATCGCAGTGAGGGCAGTAGGTCACGCCCTTGGTGCGATACTGATCTTCGCCCGGCACGTTCATATTGCGCCATTTCGCCCCGGTGGCGATGATGACGCTACGCGCCTTGAGCACCGCGCCGGAGGCGGTTTCGATCTGATGCAGGCCGCCCTCTGTCGCCGCCGGCGTCAGTTTGGTCGCGCTCTGGGAGTCGATCACGTCGACGTTATAGTCATTGACGTGCGCTTTCAGCGCGCCTGCCAACTTCTGGCCTTCGGTTTTC
Organism: Klebsiella sp. K47; assembly: GCF_051858335.1. Classification (NCBI taxonomy): domain Bacteria; kingdom Pseudomonadati; phylum Pseudomonadota; class Gammaproteobacteria; order Enterobacterales; family Enterobacteriaceae; genus Klebsiella; species Klebsiella sp. K47. The sequence goes on along the minus strand of NZ_JBPYUI010000042.1, from coordinate 18,440 downwards.
GGCACCGAAATATAGTTTTCGATATCCACGGTATCCAGCACCTGACCGCCGAAGCGTTCGCCCATCAGGCCGGTACGAATCCCTTTACGTGCAGAGTAGACCGCCGCCGCCGCGCCGGACGGGCCGGAGCCAACGATCAGTACATCGTAAGCGTCACGCTGATTCAGCTCTTCCGCTGCGCGTTTTTCCGCACCGGTATCCACTTTGGCGACGATTTCAGTCAGCGTCATCCGTCCCTGACCAAACTCCTGACCGTTCATGAACACCGCTGGCACGCCCATGACGTTACGCTCGGTGATCTCATTCTGGAAGGTCCCGCCGTCAATCGCCGTGTGTTTGATGCGCGGGTTGAGCACCGCCATCAGGTTCAGGGCCTGGACCACATCCGGGCAGTTATGACAGGAGAGCGAATAGTAGGTTTCGAATTCGAAATCGCCATCAATATCGCGGATCTGCTCCAGCAGCGACTGGGCCTCTTTCGACGGATGACCGCCGGTCCACAGCAGCGCCAGCACCAGCGAGGTAAACTCGTGGCCCAGCGGCGAGCCCGCAAAACGCGGCCCCTGGTCGGAACCTGGGTTAGTAATCAGGAACGAGGGCTTACGTACCGCGAGCGTGTTGTCTTCTTTAAAGGTGACTTTGTCTGACAGTTCAGCGATTTCAGCCAACAGTTCCTTGATTTCTGCCGATTTAGCGCTGTCATCCAGCGTGGCAATCAGCTCAACAGGCTTGGTCAGCTTCTCAAGGTAGGCCTTGAGCTGGGTTTTCATGTTGGTGTCGAGCATTGTTATCTCCTGGGCTTAAAACATCATCATGCAAGCTGCCTCGTCAGGCTGCCTGAATGCGCTTGCATCATGGTGTTGGAATAAAATGGGCGCGAAAGCGCCCATTGATTGCCGGGTGGCACGCCGTTTACCCGACCTACGATCTTGTAGGCCCGTGCAAGCGTAGCGCCGCCGGGCACAAACAGACTTAGATCTTACCAACCAGATCTAAAGAAGGAGCCAGCGTCGCTTCGCCTTCTTTCCATTTCGCCGGGCAGACTTCGCCTGGGTGAGAAGCAACGTACTGCGCCGCTTTGATTTTACGCAGCAGGTCAGACGCATCACGGCCGATACCTTCAGCGGTAACTTCGATCGCCTGGATGATACCCTGCGGGTCAACGACGAAGGTAGCGCGGTCAGCCAGACCTTCATCTTCACGCATGTTGTCGAAGTTACGGGTCAGGGCGCCAGTCGGGTCGCCGATCATCGCATATTTGATTTTGGCGATGGTTTCAGAGCTGCTGTGCCACGCTTTGTGGGTGAAGTGGGTATCGGTAGACACAGAGTAAACGTCTACGCCCAGCTTCTGCAGTTCTTCGTAATGGTCAGCCACGTCGCCCAGTTCGGTCGGGCAGACGAAGGTGAAGTCAGCCGGATAGAAGAAGAAGACGCTCCAGCGGCCTTCGGTGTCTTTCTCGGTGACTTCGATGAATTCACCATTTTTGAATGCCTGGTTTTTGAACGGTTTGATTTTGGTGTTAATTAAGGACATCTATACTTCCTCCGTGTTTTCGTTGAGGTCTAAGTTAACGAATTTTTCCTGACCCGACCAATGCGTTTACATTATCGAATCAATAAGCGTTATCTAACAACCGGAACAAGACAACTCTGTGAACCTGTCGACGCGTTCAGCGCTAATCGCTGTTTTTCGCATCATTTGCCGCGACAAAAGTAAAAAGGCCACCTTTTCAGGCGGCCCCGTTACCTGAAATACCCGAGGGTAGGTTCAGCGCCAGTCAGACTGGCTATGTGTTGCGCTCTACATTACCTTAATGTAACAGCATCCAGGATTACATCACCCACGCCAGCAAAGGGCAATCCGTCATTCTGCTGATCTTGCCTATGACTGTGATAGGTTCGACAATCGTTTTGCCCTTTCCTGCTGATTTTACAAGGAATACTTATGTTAAAGCGTCTGCTGTTACTCAGCCTTTTGCCGTTATGCAGCCATGCGGAGGAACTCCCCGCTCCGGTAAAAGCGATTGAAAAACAGGGCATTACCATTATAAAACCCTTTGAGGCGCCGGGGGGAATGAAAGGCTGGCTGGGCAAATACCAGGACATGGGGGTCGCCATCTACCTAACGCCGGATGGTAAACACGCGATCTCCGGCTATATGTATGATGAGAACGGCAGTAACCTCAGCGAGCAGCTGTTTCAGAAAGAACTCTATACCCCGGCGGGACAAGAGATGTGGAAGAAGATGGCCAGCGCCCACTGGCTGCAGGATGGTCGCAAGGACGCCCCTATCGTGCTGTATGTCTTTGCCGATCCCTTCTGTCCCTACTGCAAGCAGTTCTGGCAGCAATCCCGCCCCTGGGTAGAGGCCGGTAAAGTGCAGATCCGCACTCTGCTGGTGGGGGTGATTAAGCCGGAGAGCCCGGCCACCGCCGCGGCGATTCTCGCCAGCAGCGATCCGGCGAAAACCTGGCATGATTACGAGCAATCGAATGGGAAAATGGCTCTGACGATCCCGAAAGCAATTCCGCCGGAGAAAATGAAAATGCTCAACGTCAACCAGCAGCTGATGGACGATCTGGGAGCCAACGTGACGCCGGCGATTTATTATATGAATAAAGATAATATGCTGCAGCAGGTGGTCGGCCTACCGGATAAAGAGAAACTGCATATTATGATGGGTGAAAAAGAGTAATTCCATCCCGCAATGGCGCCTGGCGGAAGCGACCGCTGGCGCCACCGTCGACGATAAGATATATTAAGCAGAACTTAACTGTATTTGCCAATAGTTAAATTCACACCGCAAATATTAAGCCACAAAACATTATCATTAAGAATATTATAATCCGCACCGGTAATAAACAGGACTGCATTAATGGCAAACCTTTACGATCTGAAAAAGTTCGATTTGAATTTATTGGTTATTTTCGAATGTATCTATCAACATTTGAGCATCAGCAAAGCGGCGGCGATGTTATTTATCACCCCCTCAGCGGTGAGTCAGTCGTTGCAGCGTCTGCGCCAGCAGTTAAACGATCCGCTATTTGTTCGTGTTGGCAAAGGAATGACACCCACCACCGCCTGCGTCAATCTTCATTATCATCTACAGCAAAATCTGGAGCAGCTGGAAAAAACCATCAATCTTAATAATCGCTCAGAACTGCGTAAACGTATTGTGATATATGGCCCCCCGCTGTTCTGTTCAGTCAATAGCCACGTTATGATTAACCAGCTCTGTCATCAGGCGAACTTGCAAATTGAGCACCATAACCTGACCACCACCGAATCGGCTGAGGAGCTGCTGGCGTATCGCCAGGCGGACCTGGTGTTCACCCGCATGCCCATTACTAACCGCGCCACGATCTGTCAGCCCTATCAGACGGTGCAGACGCTGGCGGTTTGCCGGGCGGGCCATCCGCGACGCGAAACGCTTACCTCGGTAGAGTCACTGGCACAGGAGTTTTTCACTCACTATATTACCAACGATCCCGTTATTCAGCGCGTGCAGCAAAGCAGCATCGCCTGGCTGAATCCGCGCAATATTGCCTTTCGCAGCGACTCTTTTATGACCATTCTTAACATGATTAATAAAACCGACTTAATTGGCTTTTTGCCTTCCTATTTATATGACTTTATCTCACCCACTATGCAGCTTCACGCCATCAACATAGATAATCTTTTTCCGGATATCACGATCTACATTAATTACCACCATGCATCTTCGCAAAATCATTTTTTAACTGAATTAATCACCATATTAATGAATGATCGAGAGGCATCACGGCCCAAATTTAATCACAGCGAATAACGCCCTTCTGTTCCCCCGCTGCCAGAAACAATAATCGACCATTAATTTCCTACCCCTCATCGTTTATACTGAGCTAACGGGAATTTTCTACTATTAAAGGATTAATGGTCATGTCGTTTATTAAATATCCCTTACCGGAATCGGTGCTGCAAGCAACTGAGCAGCGGATCCAGTGGGTCATGGATAATTTTTCGCGCATCTGTGTCTCTTTTTCCGGGGGAAAAGACTCCACCGTTATGCTGCATTTAACCGCCCAGGCGGCGCGGTTACAGGGGAAAAAAATCTGCGTGTTGTTTATTGACTGGGAAGCGCAGTTCTCCTGCACCATCGCCCACTGTGAAAAACTGCGTGCGCTGTATGCGGATGTCATCGAAACCTTTTACTGGGTCGCCCTGCCGCTCACCACCCAAAATGCCCTGACGCAGTATAAGCCGCAATGGCAATGCTGGGAGCCCGGAACCGAGTGGGTACGCCAGCCGCCGCCCTGGGCCATTACCCACCCGGGCTATTTTTCATTTTATCAACCCGGAATGAGCTTTGAAGCCTTCGTCAGCCACTTCGCCGAGTGGTTTTCGCAGCGTCGTCCCGCCGCCGTACTGGTGGGCATTCGCGCCGACGAATCGCTAAATCGCTTTATGACGATTTCTTCACAGCGTAAACAGCGCTTCGCCGACGATAAACCATGGACCACTTCAGCGCCGGGCGGCCATGCCTGGTACATCTACCCGCTCTATGACTGGAAAACCGCCGATATCTGGACCTGGTTTGCCAAAAGCGGCGAGCCCTATAACCCATTGTACGATCTGATGTATCAGGCCGGGGTGCCGCTGCGCTATATGCGCATTTGCGAACCGTTTGGTCCCGAGCAGCGCCAGGGGCTGTGGCTGTATCACGTGCTGGAACCTGAGCGCTGGGCCGCGATGTGCCAGCGAGTGAGCGGCGCGCACAGCGGCGGGGTCTATGCCGGGCATGATAATCAGTTCTACGGTCATCGGAAAATCGACAAGCCCGACCACCTGACGTGGAAAAGCTACGCCCTGTTCCTGCTCGACAGCATGCCGGAAACCACCGCCGAGCACTACCGCAATAAAATCGCCGTCTACCTGCGCTGGTACCAGAAAAAAGGTATGGAGGATATTCCGGATACCCAACCTGCGGACATTGGCACCAAAGATATCCCATCCTGGCGGCGAGTCTGCAAAGTACTGCTCAATAACGATTACTGGTGCCGTCAGCTTTCGTTTAGCCCAACCAAAAGCAGCCACTATCAGCGCTACCGTAAACGCATGGAAAAACATCGCCAACAATGGGGGATATTATGCAACAACAACTGACGCAGGCGCTGGAAGCTTACCTGCAAAAGCTGGATGACGAGGCGCGCATTGAGGCTATCAACGCGTTTCGCCAGGTGCTCCACCACTACAGCCCCTTCCGCTCGCAGCCCGTCGACTGCGTGCTGTGGGTCAAACAGGAGCTGGTCGCCCCCAACGATTACAACCCGAATAACGTGGCGCCGCCGGAGAAGCGTCTGCTGCAAACGTCGCTGGAGGCCGACGGCTTTACCCAGCCGGTCGTCGTCATCCAGCAACGCCCACAGGCGTATACGATTGTCGATGGTTTTCACCGCCATGAGCTGGCCTGCAGCAAAGCCGCGCTGAAAAAAACGCTAAAAGGCTATTTGCCGGTGACCTGCCTGACGAGTGAAGCTGCCTCGCGTGACGGGCTGATGGCAGCGACCATACGCCATAACCGGGCGCGCGGTCGCCACCAAATCCACGCCATGTCAGAGATCGTCCGCGAGCTGACCCGGCTCGGCTGGACGCCGCAGAAAATCGGCAAAGAGCTGGGGATGGATGCCGATGAAGTGCTGCGTCTGAAGCAAATTAGCGGCCTGACAGAGATGTTCGCCGGCCGCCAGTTCTCCCAGGCGTGGACGATTAAGTAACTACAGCTGGCACAAACGCGTCGCCGCAGCCAGCAGAGTCGCCGGCTGTTTGGCGAAGCACAAGCGGATCAGCTTGTGCGGGAACGGATCGGCGCAGAAGACGGAGAGCGGGATCGCCGCTACCCCGACTTCTGTCGTCAGCCAGCGGCAGAAGCTGACATCGTCAAGATCGGAGATGGCGCTGTAGTCCGCCAGCAGGAAATAGGTCCCTTCACAGGGCAGGATTTCCAGCCGGCTTGGGCGCAGCGCTTCAATAAACAGATCGCGACGTTCCCGATAAAACGCCGGCAGCTCACGATAATGCTCCGGCGCTTCGCGCAGCATGTCGGCGATCGCCAGCTGCGCCGGGGTATTCACCGAGAAGGTCAGATACTGGTGCACCTTGCGCAGTTCGGCGCTGATGGCCGCCGGGGCCACGCAGTAGCCGACCTTCCAGCCGGTCATATGAAAGGTTTTGCCAAACGAAGAGACCGCCACCGCCCGCTCGCGCAGCTGTGGATGCGCCAGTACGCTGGTGTGGCCGCCCTCAGCAAAGCAGATATGCTCATAGACTTCATCGCTCAGGACATAGATCTCGCGTTCGGCGATCGCCTGCCACAGGGCGGCAAAATCCTCGCGCTGCCAGACGGTGGCCGAAGGGTTGTGCGGGGTGTTGAGGATCACCAGCCGGGTTTTCTCGCTCAGGGCGGCGGCAAATTGCCGCCAGTCGACGCGAAAATGCGGCGGCTGCAGCGCAATACGACGTAACTCGCCGCCGGCCAGCGCCACCGCAGGGGCGTAGCTGTCATAGCTGGGATCGAAACAGATCACCTCGTCGCCGCGGCGCACCAGGGCGGTGATCGCCGCATACAGGGCCTCCGTCGCGCCGGCGGTGACCGTGATCTCGCTGTTAACGTCGGGCTGGTAACCATACAGCTCCGCCGTCTTCCCGGCGATCGCCTCGCGCAGCGCCGGCACGCCGGTCATCGGGGCGTACTGATTCGCCCCCTGCGCCACGTGGTACGCCAGACGCTCCTGCAGATAGCGCGGGCCGTCAAAATCGGGAAAGCCCTGGGACAGGTTTATGGCCTGATGCTGCTGGGCCAGGGCGCTCATCTGGGTAAAAATCGTGGTGCCGAGCGCAGGAAGTTTACTCTCTGGAATCAAGGGGTTATTGTTCATTCTTTTTATACCGATTGTAATGCTGTTGTTGAAGCCACTATAACACGATGTTAATATTTGGCAATCAAGACGCTTAGACGTCTAAATGCTAATGTTATTCCACGCTACGCCCACTCTGGAGAAACCATGATCCGCGCCATCGTGACCGACATAGAAGGCACCACCAGCGATATCCGCTTTGTGCATAACGTGCTGTTCCCCTACGCCCGCGAACGACTGGCCGGCTTTGTGACCGCTCAGCAGCACGCTGAACCGGTCAAAACCATTCTCGACAACCTGCGCCGCGAAACAGACGCCCCCGCCGCCAGCACCGCCGACCTTATCACTACCCTCTTCGCCTTTATGGATGAAGACCGTAAATCCACGGCGCTGAAGGCGCTGCAGGGGATCATCTGGCGTGACGGCTATCTCAACGGCGACTTTACCGGCCATCTCTACCCGGACGTACTGCCGGCGCTGGAGCAATGGAAAGCGCAGGGTATTGATCTGTATGTATATTCCTCAGGTTCCGTGGCTGCGCAGAAATTGTTATTTGGCTACAGCGATGAAGGTGATATTACTCATCTGTTCACGGGCTATTTCGATACCCTGGTAGGCGCCAAACGTGAGGTGCAGTCCTACCGTAACATTGCTGAACACCTGGGCCATGCCCCTGGCACCATCCTGTTCCTGTCGGATATCCATCAGGAACTTGATGCCGCCGAGGCCGCGGGTTTGCGCACTGTGCAACTGGTTCGCGGCGACCGCGACCCGGCGAGCCACCATCCTCAGGTTCAGCGTTTTGACGACATTCATCCGGAGCAGATCCCAGCATGAGCGCATTAACTCTTTTTTCCGTGACCGATCCGCAAACGCCGGTCTGGCACAGCACCGACGCCAGCGCGATTCAGGCGCAGCTTAACGCCAAAGGCGTCCGCTTCGAGCGCTGGCAGGCCGACCGCGACCTCGGCGCAAATCCCAGCCCGGAAACGGTGATTGCCGCCTATCAGCATGCGATTGATAAACTGGTCGCCGAAAAGGGCTACCAGAGCTGGGACGTCATCAGCCTGCGCGCCGATAACCCGCAAAAAGAGGCGCTGCGGGAAAAGTTCCTGAACGAGCACACCCATGGCGAAGACGAGGTGCGGTTTTTTGTCGAGGGCGCTGGCCTGTTTTGCCTGCACATTGGCGACGAGGTGTTCCAGGTGCTGTGCGAAAAGAACGATCTGATTTCGGTTCCCGCCCACACTCCGCACTGGTTTGATATGGGATCAGAACCGAACTTCACCGCCATTCGCATTTTTGATAACCCGGAAGGCTGGATCGCCCAGTTTACCGGCGACGATATCGCCAGCGCCTACCCGCGGCTGGCGTAACGTCAAACTGTCGTCAGTCTAAAACCGCCAGGCGCGGGCTTTGCCGGAGGCGGCGCATACCGCGCCTTCTCCGGGCTACCCGCCCCGCCGCCGGCGAGCGACAACGCCTAAACTTCAATAAACTTCGGCGGATCAAAGGCAGTGATCGGCGGCAGCTCCTCTCGCCACGGGGCGATCTCCACCCAGCAGCTCTGGGCGCTACAGCCCTGTCCCAGGCGCGAACTGCCGCGATCCTCGGTTAATACGTTGGGATTACCGTGCTTATCGAGCGACCGTTCTTCCTTCGGATCCAGCGGGTCATACCAGGCGCCGGTGGACATCTGTACCACGCCGGGCAAAATCTGCTCGCTCAGGTGCACCCCCGCCAGAATCGCCCCGCGGTCGTTATAGACTTTCACCACGCTGCCTTCGCGGATATCCCTTGCCTGCGCATCGCTCGGATGCATCCACAGCGGCTCGCGTCCCTGAACTTTCGTCGCCCGGCTGACGCTGCCGTGGTCGTACTGACTGTGCAGGCGGGCGCGCGGCTGGCTGGAGAGCAGATGAAGCGGCCAGCGCGCCGCCTCCTGCCGCTGGCGGGCGGCCTCCTGTTCATCCCACCACGGATGGCCAGGGCATTCGCGATAGCCAAACCCGGCGACGGTGGCGGAAAAGAGTTCAATTTTGCCGGAGGGGGTGGAGAGCGGATAGCGCTGCGGATCGGCGCGAAAATCGGCGAGAAAAATTTGCGGCCGCTCCGGCGCGCTGTATTCCAGCACCCCTTGCTGCCAGAAGTCATCGAACGAGGGCAGCGCAATACCCTCCTCCTGCGCCCGCGGTCTTGACTCCTCATAGAGATGACGTAGCCACTGCCCGGCGTCACGCCCTTCGCTGAACGCTTCCCCGAAGCCCAGCCGCCCGGCCAGATCGCAGAAAATAGCGTAATCGTCACGCGCCTCGCCCACCGGCGGGATCTGCGCGCTCATGGCGATCATAAACCCGTCGTGACCGCCGCTGCCGATATCCTCTCGCTCCAGCGAGGTGGTGGCCGGCAGAACGATATCGGAGAATTTGGCCTGCGCGGTCCAGTACTGCTCATGCACCACCACCGTCTCCGGGCGGCGCCAGGCCTCGCACAGTCGGTTGATGTCCTGATGATGATGAAACGCATTGCCTCCCGCCCAGTAGACTAAACGGATATCGGGATAGCGCCGCTGCTGGCCGTCGAACTCATAGGTTTCTCCCGGGTGCAGCAGCATATCGGACAGCCGCGCCACCGGGATAACGCTGTCCACCGCATTCTCTCCGGCGGGTAAGCGCGGGCCGGAAAACGCTTTTCGCACCGCGCCCGCCAGGTTGGTGCAGGCGTAGCCAAACCCGAGGCCGCCGCCCGGGGTGCCGAGCTGTCCCAGCAGCGCGGTCAGGGCCACCGTCGCCCAGTAGGCCTGCTCCCCTTGACGGGCGCGCTGGATAGACCAGGAGATATTCACCATCGTCCGGTGGCGGGCCATCTCCCGCGCCAGGTCGGCGATGCGCTGGGCGTCCAGGCCGGTAATCGCCGCCGCCCACGCCGGGGTTTTCGCTACGCCATCGTGCTCGCCCAACAGATAAGCGCAGTAAGGGGCAAACCCGACGGTATGGCTGGCAACAAACGCCTGGTCGTAGAGAGACTCAGCGATCAGCACATAGCTCAGGGCCAGCAGCAGTGCGGTATCGGTACCCGGCCGAATGGCCAGCCACTCGGCGTCGGGCACCGCGCTGAGGTCATTGCGCACCGGACTGATATTGATAAACCGGGTGCCGTTGGCCTGCATCTTATCCAGCCAGTACTGGAGCATATGGTCATTGGCGCCGCCGCCGTTGACCTGGGCATTGCGCAGCGGCAGTCCGCCGATGGCGACAAACAGCTGACACTCCCGGGCCAGCTCGGAAAAATGGGTATGCTGCCGGTGTAGCGGGCTCAGCGGCCCGAGAATATGCGGCAGAATACGCTCGCCCGCGGCGCTGCTATAGGTATTGGTGCTGGCGGTGTACCCGCCAAAGCCCTTGAGAAACCGGTGCAGCTGGCTCTGCGCATGGTGAAAGCGTCCAGCGCTGGCCCAGCCGTAGGAGCCGCCGTAGATCGCCTCATTGCCGCAGCGCGCCTTGACCGAGCGCAGCTCGCGCGCCAGCAGGTCCAGGGCCACCTCCCAGCTGACTTCGACAAAGGGCTCTTTACCTCGCCCTTCTCGTGACGCCGGCCCGTGCTGGAGATAGCCGGCGCGCACCGCCGGACGGCGAATGCGCGTTTGGCTGGTCACCGCGTCGGGGAGCGACTGGCCGATGCGTGAGGGATTTTTATCCCAGGGCACCGGCTTAACCGCCACGATCTCGCCCTCACGGCTCTCCACCTGCCAGGTTCCCCAGTGCATCACCGTATAATTATGCTGTTTCTTCATAGCGCCCGCGTTCTTCTCAGCTTAAGGTTCATTATAATAAAGCGGGGAAATAGGGTAATAATCCTTACCCGGCCAGACATTGCTCTGCTAAAAAAAGCTTTAGCCCGCGCAATCTTCTTTTTTTCTCTGTAGACGCCGTATTTCCCATGCACTCACAATATTAAGAAAATTGTCTTTATCCGCTAAATAAACACGGAATAAGTCAAAAATAAAACCACAAAATAAAAAGGTCTATCCGCCATCATGAAATATTTTCAGGTTCCTCATGACAAAATAAACTTTTTCTCTGACGTTTCTGCGATATAACATTCCTGGCATAACTTAGACTTATTTTGTATTTGAGGTGGCGAGGTGCTTCTTGTCATGCTACCGGTCCGCAACCACCTTCATCACAGGATCATAATAACAATGTCGCAGAAAAGAAAATTATTGCCTGCCGCGCTGGGACTGCTTTCCCTTGCCTCGCTGAGCGTCGCTGCCGCAGACGCCCTCTCCTTACAGGGAAAAACCATTGGCGTTGCCGTGGTCGGCACTCAGCATTTCTGGGATCGCGAGGCCTTTAAAGGCGCGACAGAGGAGGTGGAGAAACTGGGGGGCAAAGTCATTGGCGTCGATGGCGGTCGCGATAATCAGGTGCATGCCAATAACCACGATATTTTACTGTCACGCAAGGTGGACGCGGTAATTAGTATACTCGGCGATAGCGCCGTCGAACCAAAATTTAAAGCATTGCGTGATGCCGGTATCCCGGTATTTACCGTAGATCATGTTTCTCAATATTCGGTCAACAATACCACTTCCGATAACTACACCTTAGGCTCAACCATCGGCCGCTACATGGCGGATGAATTAGGCGGCAAAGGCAACGTCGCCGTATTTAACGCATTCTCCAGCGCGCTGCGTATTTGCGGAATTCGCTACGATCAGTGGAAATATGTCCTTAAGGATTATCCGGATATTCATATTATCCAGCCCGAACTCGCGGAACAGTTTGCCAACTCGCCGGAAGACGCGCGCAAGAAAACCCTCGAATTACTCAGCCAGTATCCGAAAGGCAAACTGGACGCCATCCATGTCGCCTGCTGGGATCAACCGGCCATCGGCATCGTCCAGGCGCTGGAAGAGACCGGTCGCGATAAAGACGTGAAAGTGACGGCCATCGACGCCGGTCCGGAGACCCTGGAGATCATGGCGGAGCCCGGCAGCCCGTTCGTGGCTAACGTCGCGCAGCAGCCGCATCTGATCGGCCAGACCTCGGCTGACAACGTGGCCCGCTACTTTGCCGGCCAGAAACTACCGGTGCAAACCTTTATTCCGGTGGTTCCGGTGAAAGGTCCGCAGGAAGCGAAAGCGGTGTATAAACAGTTGGGATACGGCGAGCTGCAGTGATTAATCAACATCCAGGCGGGGAACGCCCCGCCGCTGGTCTGGTCATGGAGCAGATCGGTAAACGTTTTGCCAGCGTCACCGCGCTTAATGCGGTTACCCTGCGCCTCAATCCGGGGGAGATTCATGGCCTGATTGGCGAGAACGGCGCCGGTAAATCGACGCTGATCAAGATCCTCGCCGGTGTCTATCAGGCCGACAGCGGCAGCGCCACCCTCGACGGTCACCCGCTGCCCCTCGGCAATCCGGCAGCCATCGAAGCCGCCGGCATCCGCGTTATCCACCAGGAGTTGAACCTGATCCCGCACTTTACCGTCGCGGAATCGGTGTTTCTGGGCCAGGAGTATCGCACCCGCTGGGGGGCGCTGGATCGCCGACGGATGAAGGCCGCCACGGCGCAATTTTTCCAGCAAAACTGGCAGCTGGCTCTCGACCCCGAACGGCTGGTGCGCGACCTGAGCCTGGCCGAGCGCAAGCTGGTGCAGATTGCCCGCGCGCTGATCGACGGCGCGGCGCGGCTGGTAGTGTTCGACGAGCCCACCGCCCCCCTGGAGGCGCAGGAGGCCAGTCTGGTCTCCTCCGCTATCCTGCGCCTGCGCGACCAGGGCATTGCCATTCTGTATATTTCCCACTACCTCAATGAGATAGCCACCCTCTGCGACCGCGGCACCGTGCTGCGCAACGGGGAAGTGGTCGGCTACCCGGACCGCGACCTGCTGCAGAATACCGAAGCGCTGATCGCCATGATGGTCGGCCGGGAAATCGACCAGCTGTATACTCCGCGCCAGCGCCCGGCGGCAGACAATGGGGCGACCCCGTTGCTCTCGGTGCGCCAGCTGAGCGACGGGCGGCAGCTGCAGGATCTTTCTTTTGATATTCAGCCGGGCGAAATCGTCGGCGTCGCCGGCCTGCTGGGCGCCGGACGCGATGTGCTGGTCGACTTACTCTACGGCTTACGCCCGGCGGAACGCGGCACCATCCACCTCGAGGGCCGGCCGCGGCGCATTCGTACGCCGAAGCAGGCGATCCGCGCCGGCATGGCGCTGGTGCCACGCGACCGCCGCCATCAGGGGCTGATCCTGCCCTTCACCACCGCCGACAATATTAATCTCGCCTCGCTGCCGGAGACCGCCACCTTTGGCTGGGAGCGGCGGGGTGTCGCCGAGCAGAAAGCGCGCGACTGGATAGAACAGCTGGCAATCCGCCCGGGACGCCCGGGGCTGCCGGTACGCTACATGAGCGGCGGCAACCAGCAAAAAGCGATCCTCGCCCGCTGGCTGGGGACCGATGCCCGGCTGTTTATTCTCGATGAACCCACCCTGGGGGTCGATATCGGCGCCCGCCGGGATATTTATCAACGTACGCGCCAGCTGGCCGATCAAGGACGGGCGGTGCTGGTCTCCTCCAGCGACGCCCCCGAACTGCTCGGACTATGCGACCGGATCCTGGTCCTCTGGCGCGGCGCGCTGGCGGCCAATCTGCCCACCCGCGGGCTAACGCTGGACGCCCTACTGGTGGCGATCAACGGCGGACAGGAGCCTTCACCATGAGTACTGCTATCCAGCGTCGCGGCCGTCCGGGCCTGGCGACGCTGATTGAAAAATTTCCCCTGATCCTGTTTCTGGCGCTGCTGGTATGGCTGAGCGTACAGTCGCCCTACTTTCTCAGCTGGCAAAATATCAGCCTGATGCTGGTCCAGAGCGTTCCGCTGGCAATCCTTTGTTTCGGCCTGGTCTGCGTTATCGCCGTGGGCGGAGATGACGTGGTCTCCGGCGGCATCGACCTCTCCCTGCCGGCGACGGCGGTGCTCGGCGTCGCGCTGCTCAGCCTCGGGCTGGCCGAATGGCACACGCCGTATCTCCTGCTGCTGGCGCTACTGGCGGCGGTTTGCCTGCTGTGCGGGGCGATCAACGGCTTGCTGGTGCTGGCGGCCGGCCTGCCGCCGCTGCTGGCCACCCTCTCGACCTCGGTGGCGTTTACCGGCCTGACAGATCTGTTGACCGGCCAGCGGCGCATCGCGGTCAGCGATCCGCTGATGGTCGCCTTTCGCGACAACAGCGTGCTGGGCCTGCCCTGGCCGCTGGTCTACCTGCTGGGGGTGTTTATCCTGTTCCAGTTCCTGCTCCACCACTCCCGCTTCGGCCAGCATGTGCAGGCGGTGGGCGGCAACCGCGATATGGCGCAGATGAGCGGCCTGAACGTGCGCCGCTTGACCCTGCTGGTCTGGCTGTTAGCGGGCATTGCCGCCGGGCTGGCTATTCTGCCGCTGCTCAGCCAGGGCTCCGGCAGCTCCAGCGGGACGGCCACGCCGCTGCTGCTGGAGACCGTGCTGGCGACCTTTATCGGCGCCGCCTTCTCGCGCCGTCGGGTGGTCACCATCTGGGGGGCGCTGCTGGGGGCAATCCTGGTCAACGCCCTCTCTAACGGGCTCGGCCTGCTGGGGGTCAATATCTTCTGGATGGGCGCCATTAAAGGCGGCCTGATCCTGGTGGTGCTGGCGGCCTCGGCGGTCAGACACAAAGGAGGCGAGGCATGAGTCAAATCACCCTGAAAACCTCTGCGTCGGCGGAACAGACGGCCAGCAGCCCGCTGGCCTGGCTGTCGCGGGCCGGATTTGGCGTCATCATCCTGCTGGCCATCGCCCTGTTTGGCTGGGCGAATCCGGTATTTTTAACCGTGGATAACTGGGCCAACCTGCTGCAGGGCAGCGCGATCCTGCTGATTGTGGCGATGGCGATGACCCTGATCGTCAGCGCCGGGGCGATTGATCTGTCGGTGGGCGTCGCGCTCGATTTCGGCGCCGCCTTCGCCCTCGTCGCCCTGAAAACCTGGCATCTGCCGTGGCAGGCCGCGGTGGGCTGCGCTCTGCTCGGCGGCGTGCTGATTGGCCTGCTCAATGCCTTTCTGATCCTCATCTGCCGGATCCGCCCCTTCCTCGCCACGCTCGGCACCTGGTTTATCGCCAGCAGCGCCGAGCGCATCTATACCGACGGCGGCGGCGCGATAGCCTATCGGCGGATGGCTCCGGAGTATCACGACCTGGCGGTGGGCAACCTTGGTGGGCTCCCCACGCCGGTAGCGATCGTGCTGGCGCTGTGGCTGGCGGCCTGGCTGGTTACCGAGCGCACCCTGTGGGGCAAATATGTCCGCGCCATCGGTCAGAACAGCGAAGCGGCGCGTATCGCCGGGATCCGCGATCGCCTGACCATGCTCGGCGTGCTGGTGGCCGCCTCGGCGCTCTGCGCCGTCGGCGGGGTGATCCTCTCCGCCAACCTGCGGCAGTTTACCCCGCTGGCCGGGCAGTCTTACCTGATGGACGCCATTGCGGCAGTATTTATCGGCACTGCCTTTACCCGTCTGGGCCGGGTCAGCATCCTCGGCACCCTCGGCGGCGTGCTGTTCCTTGCCATTATTGATAACGGCCTGAACCTGATGGGGCTCAATTATCTGGTGAAGGACGCGCTGGTCGGCGTGATTCTGGTGGTGGCCCTCGCCCTATCCTTCTGGCAGGCGCGCCTGCGCCAAACGCATCGCTAAACGGGAGAACGATGGCAACCTTTGACGCCGTATTTGTCGGCCTGACTATTCTGGATATTGCCGGGCGCCCGGTGGTGGCGATCCCGCCGCGCGGCGGCGTCGCCTTTATTGAGCAAATTCGTCTCAACCCCGCCGGCACCGCCGCCGGGGCTAATATCAACGCCGCGAAGCTCGGGATCCGCACCGCAGCGGTGGCCTGCCTGGGCGAAGATGAAAAGGCCGACTTTATCCTCGCCAGCTATGCCCGGCTGGGCATCGACTGCTCGCTTATCCAGCGCACCGCGCTGAAGGAGACCTCGGCGACGATCCTGCCGATTCGCCCCAACGGCGAACGTCCGGCCCTGCACTGCCGGGGCGCGTCTGACGCCCTGTTTGTCAGTGAAGCGGAATTTGACGCCGTCCTTGACTGTCGTTTCCTGCATCACGGCGGGACCGGGCTGCTGGCGGCAATGGACCAGGGACAGAGCGCGCGGCTGTTGCAGGCGGCCAAAGCGCGCGGAGTCACCACCAGCTTTGACCTTATCGCCCCGAATGAAGAGACCCTCGAACTACTGCGGCCCCTGTTGCCGTCGGTGGATTATTTCATGCCTTCGCTGGAGGAAGCCGCCTTTCTCTCCGGAGAGACGCAGCCGGAGGCCATCGGCCGCTTCTTCCTGGCGCTCGGCGTGGGCACCTGCATTCTGAAAGACGGCGAGAACGGCTCCTGGCTTATCGGCCGCGATGGCGGGCCGCAGCATATTGCGCCGTGGCCGGTCGAGGCGGTGGATACCACCGGCTGCGGCGACAGCTACTGCGGCGGGTTTATTGCCGCACTGGCGCGCGGACTCAGCGTGAAAGCAGCGTGTGACGTCGCCTCGGCGGTGGCCGCGCTGGTGGCGACCGGGATGGGATCGGATGCCGGGGTAGTGGACTGGGAACAGGCCCAGGCTTTTATGGCGGCCCATCGCCCCTGACGATGGACCCGCGCCGCTGCAGAATGCGGCGGCGCAAGCGGCTTAACGCCACTGGTACAGCAGCGGCTCCCCGGCGACATAGCGCTGAAGATCGGCGGCAATCATCGCCGTGTGTTTGGCGATACTCTCCCGGGTGGCTCCGGCGATATGCGGCGTGATAATCACGTTATCGAACTCGATGACAAAAGGATGATCGCGCCACAGCGGTTCGCGGTGATAGACATCCAGCGCCGCGCCGCCCAGCGGGCCGTGGCGCAGGGCATCAATCAGCGCTGCCTCGTCGACCACCGCCGCGCGAGAGGTATTGATCAGCAGCGCGCCGGGCTTCATGCTGTTTAACAGCGCGGCATTCACCAGCCCGTCGCTGTGCGGCCCGCTGCTCAGGTGCAGGCTGACGATATCCGCCTCGCGGAACAGCGCCTCCAGGGTCGTTTTCTGTAGCCCTGGCTCATTGATATCCTCTGCGGCGACGAACGGATCCACCACCAACACCGCCATGCCGAACGCCCGGGCGATACGCGCCACCCGGCGGCCAATGTTGCCATACCCCACCAGCCCCAGCGTTTTATTGCGCAGTTCACTGCCTTTAAACACTTCATAGGGGCTTTCCGGGCTCACGTCCCAGACCACATCCCGCCGCAGACCCTGCTGAGTGGTGGCGGCGGCATTGTCAGCCTGCGTGAATTCCCCCCGCTTCAGCGCCGCATGGGATTGCGGAATATGGCGCGCCAGGCTGAGCATCAGGCCAAGCGTCAGCTCCGCGGCGGCATCGGCATTGCGCCCCGGGGTGTAGAGCACCCGGATGCCGCGCGCCTGGGCGGCCTGGGTATCAATATTCACCGGATTCGCGCGGGTGCAGGCGATCACCTGCAGGCGCGGACAGGCGGCCATTACCGCGTCCGTCACCTCATCATAGCTGGTCACCAGCACCTCGGCGTCGTGGGCCAGCTCAATCAGCTGACCGGCGCTGAGTTTCGGTTTGCCCAGCGCCCACCCCTCCACCAGCAGCTCGCCCAGCTGGTGGAAGGCGCTAAGGTCGCCAGCATGCTCGGCGGTAAAAACGATTTTCATGGTTGTAGGTCCTGAGAAAGAGGTTGAAGGGCGGCCTGTCTGGCCTGCCATACCGGCAGCATCTGCTCGCGCAGCAGGCGGTAAACGGGATACAGCGCCGCGTAGCGGGCATGCGCCTGAGGGCGCGGCTGATAGCGGGTCTGCGCCAGCGGAGGCGTCTCGGCCAGCGCCGCGACGCTACGGGCCGCCAGGATCGCCGCGCCGCGCGCGCTCAGTTCGTTAAAGGCGCTGGAGACCACCGTGCGTCCGGTACAGTCGGCGATAATCTGCAGCCAGGTCGCCGAGGCTGCGCCGCCGCCGGTCAGATACAGCTCGCCGCCCTGCGGATAACCCTGCAGCGCATCGACAATGGCGAAGGCCAGGCCTTCAAACACCGCGCGCTGCAGTTGGGCGCGGGTGGTGTGCGGGCTAATGCCGAAAAAGCCGGCCCGCGCGTCCGGGCTGTAAAACGGCGCACGTTCGCCATTGAGGTACGGCTGCCAGAAGACGCCGCCGCTGCCTGGCTCCACCGCCGCGATCGCCTGCTCCAGGCGCCCCAGATCGGCGTCCAGCGAAATATGCTGCTGCAGCCAGTCAATGTTTGGCGTACCGGCCTGCATCGGAAACAGGGAGATCACCTGTCCGGCTTCGGTATGGGTGACAAAGCGCGTCGCCTCGTTCACCGTCTGCGGGCCGCGGCAGACGATCCCGGTGCAGCAGGTGGTGCCGAGGATCGTGTAGATATCCCCTTCGTTGACCGCGCCGCAGCCCAGCGCGGCGCTACAGACATCCAGCGCCCCGGCGGCCACCGGCGTCGCGGCGGGCA
>NZ_JBPYUI010000041.1:0-32586 GCF_051858335.1 Klebsiella sp. K47 | reverse complement strand
AGCCATAAAACTGCACCTTACTCAGTTGGGTGTCCAACTTTTGGGGTGCAGTCCATGCGCTTGCGCGGGCCTACAGATAACTGCATAACGGTTTGATATTGAAGTCTTTCGTAGGCCGGGTAAGGCGAAAGTCGCCACCCGGCAGAAATGCGAGCACAATGACGAAACAGGTTTGTCGTCAGCCAGAGAGGGGGCATGCCCCCTCTTTTCTTTTTCGTTCAGCGCTTCACGCCGTCAGGCGGAACGCCATTTGCGGGTCAGCGGTTTTTCCAGTTCCACGATCAGGAACATGGCGAAGCCGATGATAAAGGTGATCACCCAGTAGCGGAACGGCAGCCCGGTGGTGCCGAACAGCATCTGCATAAAAGGCGCGTAGATAATCAGCAGCTGCAGCAGCAGCAGTACGCCGCTGACGATCCAGATCCCTTTGTTGGCCAGCAGACCTTTGGTTAACGAGAATCCATCCGATACGCGGCAGTTCAGCATATAGAACCACTGGGCGGTGACCAGAGTCTGCAACAGCACGGTACGGATAAACTCCGGCGAATAGCCGCGCGGCTGCAGCCAGGCTTCGAGAATAAAGGCGCTGACCGCAATCATTGACCCCACAAACGCTACGCGCCAGATGGCAAAGCCGTCCATCACGTGAATTTTCGGATCGCGCGGCGGCCGCCGCATAATATTTTTCTCACCGGCTTCAAACGCCAGGCCAAACGACAGCGTGGCGGAGGTAGCCATGTTCATCCACAGGATCAACACCGGCGTGAGCGGCAGTACGTTGCCCGCCAGCAGCGCGATCACGATCAGTAACCCCTGGGCAAGGTTGGTCGGCATGACGAAGAGAATGGTTTTCTTCAGGTTGTCATACACCCGGCGCCCCTCGCGGACTGCGCTGGCGATGGTGGCGAAGTTATCATCGGTCAGCACCATATCGGCGGCCTCCTTGGTCACCTCGGTCCCCTTGATCCCCATCGCCACGCCGACGTCAGCCTGCTTCAACGCCGGGGCATCGTTCACCCCATCGCCGGTCATTCCGACAATTTCTTTCTTACTCTGCAGAGCCTGCACCAGGCGGAACTTATCTTCCGGGCTGGTGCGGGCGAAGATATCAAACTGCTGCGCGGCTACGCTCAGCTGCGCGTCGTCCATCACCTCCAGCTCACGTCCGGTAATGGCATTTCCCGCATTGCCAATCCCCAGCATCTTGCCGATGCTCATCGCCGTTTGCGGGTGGTCGCCGGTGATCATCTTCACGCGGATCCCGGCCTGCAGGCAGTCGGCAATCGCCGTGATGGCCTCCGGACGCGGCGGATCCATCATCCCGGCGACCCCTAGCAAAATCACCCCTTGCTGCAGATCCTGATGGGTCAGTTCGGTCTGGCCTGCGGCAGCCGGCTTCCAGGCTGCGGCCACCATCCGTAGCCCTTCCCGGGCGTACTCTTCAATTTTGCCTTCCCAGTACGGGAGATCCAGCGGCTGCAATCCGCTGTCGCTCTGCTGATACTGGCACAGGCGGAACAGGACATCCGGCGCGCCAGTGACCAGCACTACCTCCTCTTCACCCAGCCGGTAGAGGGTCGACATGTATTTATATTGCGAATCAAAAGGAATTTTACTGCGCAGTTCGCTGGTCAGCGGCGGCAGAGTGACCTTCGCCGCCAGCACCTTCAGCGCCCCCTCGGTCGGGCCGCCGGTGATTTTCCACAGCCCGCTCTCCTCTTTGATAAGCTGGCTGTCGTTACACAGATCGATGGTGCGCAGATAGCGCTCGAACAGCGAGCCGGGCGCGATCGTGACCGGCGTCGGATCGTCAATGGCGTGGATCTTACCGACCGGCTCATAGCTATCCCCTTCCACCCGATAGACGCTGTCGGCAGTGATCACCGCCTTCACCGTCATTTCGTTCATGGTCAGGGTCCCGGTTTTATCCGAGCAGATAACCGTCATCGCGCCGAGGGTTTCCACCGTCGGCAGCTTGCGGATAATCGCTTTCTGACGGGCCATCGCCTGTACGCCGAGCGACAGAATAATCGAGATAATCGCCGGCAACCCTTCCGGGACCGATGCCACCGCGAGGCTAATCAACGACAGCATCAGTTCGGAGACCGGCATATCGCGGAACAGCAGGCTAAAGACGAACAGCGCCGCCATCATCACCAGAATAAGGATAAAGATGGCTTTGCCCAGCTTGTCCATTTGCACCAGCAGCGGCGTGCGGTGTTTCTCAATGCCCGCCATCATTTGGTTGATATGGCCCAGCTCGGTATTGCCGCCGGTGGCCACCACGATCCCTTTTCCCGCCCCTGAGCTAACGGTGGTCCCGGAAAACAACAGGTTGCTGCGATCGCCGAGCGGTAAATCGCCGCTTAGCGGCTCGGTGGTTTTTTCCACCACCGTCGACTCGCCGGTGAGGATCGCCTCTTCCACCCGCAGGTTGTGCGCCTCAATCACCCGTAGATCGGCGGGGATACGGTCGCCGGCGCGGATCACCACGATATCGCCAGGTACCAGCGAGGTGGTGGGGATGGTTTCATGGTTGCCCTGACGGATCGCCACCGCCTCGCTGGACAGCATATTGCGGATACTCTGCAGCGATTTTTCCGCATTACTCTCCTGAATGAAGCCGATCAGCGCATTGACCACAGCCACGGCGAGGATCACCGCCATGTCGATCCAATGGCCCATCACCGCCTTGAGCAACGCTGCCGCCAGCAGGACGTAGATCAGCACATCGTTAAAATGCGCAATAAAACGCAGCCAGGCGGGTTTACCCGGCTTCTGCGGCAGGGCGTTTTCGCCATACTGCTGCAGGCGCGTAGCCGCCTCTGTTCCGCTAATCCCTTCCGGCGAACTCTGCACGCTGGCGAGAGTCTCCTCGACGGAGCGCTGATAATAGGGCGCCCCCGGTTTATCTGTATTCATACTCTTTCCCTCGATTTCTGAAGCGGAAGTCAGGGCGACATCCCGCCATCATCAGCGCACAACGAACACTGGTACATGGGCATAGCGCACGATATTGGCCGCTTCCGAGCCCAGCAGATGAGTCTGGATCCCCGGATTGCGCGAACCGACAATCACCACATCCGCTTTCAGCTCATCGGCCAGGGCAATCACTTGATCGCGAACATTGCCACTGCGCACATAAAGATGGCTGGCGTCTTCCGCAAGCCCATTTTTCTTCACCAGCTCGCTCAGCTTTTCCTTAGCGGTATTAAGCAAATGGTCTTCCATCTTTCGGGCATCAGAGATAAATCCGCGGGTTAATACAGGAGAAAAGGCCGGAATAACATGGATAAGATGAATTTGCCCGGCAGAATGTTGGGCGAGGAATTTCGCATGAGAGAGCGCTTTGTCGGCCAGGCCCGCATCAAACACGTCAACGGGAACAACGATATTTTTATACATGAGATAATCCTTTTATTACCAATACAATGCGTAGTGATGAATAGCCCCTTACTTGGGGAGGAACGAAATCTCAACAACAGAAGCGGCGAGCGGAATAGATGTTATTAAACGTAGCACAGGAAAATTAACATTAGAAAATGGCGGATTAATAGACTGAAAAATATTATAAAAACCGCATATTCTCTGCGGATCTCCTGCGCTTTCCCCTTAATGCCGCCAACGCTCGCGGCATTCTCTTTTTTAACACTTCATATTTTCTCCGACTATGCTGATTACAAGCAGGCATGCCGCTCCGAATGTCCGGTGGTCACAGTGGGGGCCGAATTAAATGACATTCACGGTTCGGGTGGGAGTAAAGGGAGGAAATTATGTTGGGTTATAGCCTGTTACGCCTGGGTTTGTTTGTCGCGCTGGCCATTGTCGCCTGCACAGCGGTGGGGCTCTTCACTTATCTGGTCGTCGCCGCTCTCGCAGAATAAGCAGGCGCCATGTAATAAAAATGTAAAATAAATCCTGAATCTGAGGGGAATATTGTGAACCGTTATTTTTCTCTCATCCCGGTTGTTATTATATTTACAACCGCTTGCGATCAGAAAGCACCCACCGTCGAGTCCGCCCCGCGCATGGTTAAAGTGGCGCAGGTGACCGCCGTGGGCAATACCCAGCAGCGAACGTTTCCGGCACGCATTGAGTCTGGCGATTCCACCGAACTGTCGTTTAAGCGGGGTGGCCAGGTGGAGTCGCTAGATATTCGTCAGGGGGCAAGCGTCGCCCAGGGGCAAACGCTGGCGCGCCTGAATGCCCGCGAGGCCCAGCAACGGGTCAATGAGCGGCAAACGGCGGCCACTCTCGCCCAGCGTCAGTTCGACCGCTTCCAGACTCTGGCCGGGCGCCAGGCGATTTCCCAGGCGGAGATGGACGTGCAGCGCGCCAATCGCGATGCCGCTAATGCGGCCTTAAAAATCGCTCGCGAAGAGCTGGCGCAAATGAGCCTCATCGCGCCCTTTAGCGGGATTGCCGCCGGCGTGCATATCCGCAACCATCAGGTGGTCGCCGCCGGCCAACCGGTGATCACCCTGACGCGGACCGACCTGCTGGATGTGGTCTTCAGCATTCCCGAAAATCTGTTCACCTCCCTGGATATCCGCAATACCGCCTACCGTCCCGTCGTCAGGATCAATACCCTGCCGGGCCGCGAGTTTACCGCGGAATACAAAGAGCATACCGGCAGCAGCGACAATAGCACCCTCACCTGGCAGATCGTGTTAACCATGCCGCGGCCAGATGATTTTCCCGCCGTCGGCGGGGTCAGCGGCACCGTGACGGTCAATCTCGGCAATTTACCGGCCAGCGCCGGACGGGAAACCCTCATTGTGCCAGCGGAGGCGGTGTTTAACCCCGATAACCGGCCAAAGAACGAGCCGGTAGTCTGGGTGGTGAAAGGCGATAACGCGCATCGATATCTTGAGGAGCGTAAGGTCACCGTCGGCGAGGTGACTTCGCAGGGAGTGGCGATCACCGACGGTCTCCGCGCGGGTGAACAGGTGGTTGCGGCGGGCGTGAGCGAGCTGCATGCCGGGCAGCCGGTGCGGGTCTGGACGCGTGAACGAGGATTATAAATGGATATTTCCCGTCAGTTTATTAACAACCCGACCCGCGTCTGGTTAGCCATTTTGCTGTTAGGGGTGGGTGGCCTGCTCGCCCTGCTCAATATCGGCCGCCTGGAAGATCCCGCCTTCACCATCAAAACGGCGGTGATCGTCACCCACTACCCTGGCGCGTCCGCTCAGCAGGTGGAAGAGGAGGTTACCCTGCCGCTGGAAAACGCGATTCAGCAGCTTCCCTCGCTGGATAACGTCAGCTCCATCTCCTCGAATGGCTTATCGCAAATTACGGTGAATATTGCTTCGCAGTACCATTCCAGCGAGCTGCCGCAAATCTGGGATGAGCTACGTCGCCGGGTCGGTGACGCCAGCCGCCTTTTCCCCCCTGGCGTAGTCCCCCCTTTCGTCAACGATGACTTTGGCGATGTGTTTGGCTTTTTCTTCGCTATCTCGGGCGACAGTTTTACCAACCCGGAGCTGGTGCGCTATGCCGAACAGTTGCGCCGGGAGCTGGTGCTGGTGCCGGGGGTCGGTAAAGTCGCTATCGGCGGCGTCATTCCGCAGCAGATCAATGTGGATATCTCGCTGGCGAAGATGGCGGCGCGCGGGATCACCCTCAACCAGCTCGCCGCAATCCTGGCCCGACTCAACGTGGTGTCCAGCGCCGGGGAGATCCGCGTTGGCAGCGAATCGATCCGCCTCCACCCCACCGGTGAGTTTCAGAGCATCGATGAGCTGGGAGATCTACTGGTCAGCCCTCACGGCGCCAGCGCCACCACCCGACTACGGGATATTGCTACGCTGTCGCGCGGGCTAACCGACTCGCCGGCCAGTATCTATCATGCCAACGGGCGCCAGGCGGTGACCATGGGAGTTTCTTTTATCCCTGGCGTCAACGTTATTGACGTCGGCCACGCTCTCGAGGCCCGCCTCCAGCAGATGGCCGCCGACAAACCGGCGGGCATCGACATCGCTATTTTTTACGATCAGGCAGCTGAGGTCGCCCACTCGGTCAATGGCTTTATTACCAATTTTCTGATGGCCCTGGCGATTGTCGTCGGCGTGCTGCTGGTATTTATGGGGGTGCGCAGCGGGATTATTATTGCTCTGTCGCTGGCGCTCAACGTTCTCGGCACCCTGCTTATCATGTATATCTGGGGGATCGAACTACAACGGATCTCCCTCGGAGCGCTAATCATTGCCCTGAGTATGTTGGTGGACAATGCCATTGTGATTGTCGAAGGGGTGCTCATCGCCCGTCAGCAAGGCTCTCCGCTGCTGGGCGCGATTAACTATGTGATCCGTCGCTCTGCCCTGCCGCTGCTTGGCGCGACGATCATCGCCATCCTCGCCTTCGCGCCGATTGGCCTCTCCCAGGACTCTACCGGGGAGTATTGCAAATCGCTGTTCCAGGTGCTGCTGATCTCCCTGATGCTGAGCTGGTTTTCCGCTCTGACCATCACCCCGGTGCTTATTAAGTGGTGGCTGTTTAAAAACGCCCCGTCGGCCGCCGCCGCGGAGGAAAAGGCCGATCCTTACCGCGGCAGCTTTTACCGTGGCTATCAGCAGGCGCTGCAAATACTGCTGCAGCAAAAGACCCTGACCCTGGTGCTGATGGGTGCGCTGTTAGCCGGAGCGATCTGGGGCTTTACCTTTGTTCGGCAGAATTTTTTTCCGTCATCGAATACGCCTATATTCTTTGTCGACCTGTGGCTACCCTACGGTACCGATATAAACGCCACGGAGAAGATGACCCGGGATATCGAGCGGTCGATAGCCGGTCAGCCGGGGGTGGTCACCACCGTCTCCACCATCGGCCAGGGCAGTATGCGTTTCATTCTCACCTACAGCGGGCAGCGCCAGTACAGCAACTACGCGCAGATTATGGTGCGGATGGATGATCAACGCGGCATCGCCCCTGTCACCCGCCACGTGGAGGACTGGATTGCCAGAAACTACCCGCAGGTTAACGCCAGCACCAAACGCATTATGTTCGGGCCCTCCGGGGATAGCGCGATTGAGGTGCGCATTAAGGGCCCAGACCCGGATACGCTGCGCGCGCTGGCGAGTCAGGTAGGCGATATCCTCGCCGCGGACCCGGCGACCGACAGCGTGCGTAATGACTGGCAGAACCGCAGCAAAGTGATCCGCCCGCAGTATTCCCCGGCGCTGGGACGCGAGCTGGGGGTGGATAAACAGGATATTGATAACGCGCTGGAGATGAATTTCTCCGGGAGTCGCGCCGGGTTATATCGTGAAGGGGCCGATCTGCTGCCAGTGATCGTCCGGCCGCCGGAAGCAGAACGTCAGGATGCCAACCATCTGAATAATGTGCTGGTCTGGAGCCAGAGTCGCCAGCAATATATCCCGCTGAGTAACGTCATCAATGGTTTCGCCCTGGAGTGGGAAGATCCGTTGATCCTCCGCCGGGATCGTACCCGGGTGCTGACGGTCCAGACCGACCCCAGCCCGCTAAGCGGCCAAACCTCGGGTGATATTCTCGCGCGGGTGAAACCGCGCATTGACGCACTGCCGCTGCCCCACGGCTACCGTATCGAATGGGGCGGCGATGCCGAGAACTCCAGTGAGGCGCAGCAGGGGCTGTTTACAACCCTGCCGCTTGGCTATCTGGTGATGTTTATCATAACGGTGCTGATGTTCAGTTCGCTGAAAAACGCCGTCGCCATCTGGCTGACCGTTCCGCTGGCGCTGATCGGGGTCACACCCGGCTTTCTGCTTACCGGCATCCCCTTCGGCTTTATGGCCTTAATCGGCTTGCTCAGCCTGAGCGGTATGCTGATCCGTAACGGCATTGTGCTGGTAGAAGAGATAGAGCAACAAAAACAGGAGAAAGATCAACGACAAGCTATTATTGATGCGGCAACCTCTCGTCTGCGGCCGATCCTGCTGACCGCCTTCACCACCGTACTTGGTCTGGCCCCGCTGCTGCGCGATGTCTTTTTCCAGAGTATGGCGGTGGTGATCATGTTCGGCCTCGCCTTTGCCACCGTGCTGACGCTGCTGGTTCTGCCGGTGATTTACGCCTGCTTTCACCATAAGGATATGACGCCTCAACGATGAACAGTACCGGTCTGAGCATTATCAAGACATTAGGCTGTATGACAGCGGTGACCTTTTTCACCATCTATAACACCTGGGATCGCTTTGATTATGACTATCACTGGATCCTCGGGCTGCTGACCTTTATCTCGACCATCGCGACGCCGCTGTTTTTTGTCGTGGCCGGTTATCTTGATGCGCAGACGCGCCACGATGCCAACTGGCAAATTGGTAAAATTAAAAGCGTGGTCATCGTCTTTCTGTTTTGGGTGACGGTCTATTATGTCTGGGAGCCTTACCAGCGCGGCTACCTGATCCAGCCCTGGTTTATTTTCGCCCTGATTGTCATCTATACCTTTCATCCTTTGATCGCCTGGCTCAGCCAGCGGCGCGGGCTCTTTTTCGCCGTGCTCCTGACGCTGCTGTGCTGCTCCTACGGTTACGACCTGCTCTCGGTGATCTACCCGGACAGACATCTTTTCAGTTTGCCGCCGCAGTATCGCCTGTGGACATGGCTACTGTTTTATTTAACCGGGCAGTTGTTTAACGATCCAAAGGTCGCGGAGTGGATACACAACCCACAGGTGATTAAAGGGTCGATTATCGCTCTGCCCTTTGTCTATTTATTTACCTGGTTTTATGAACGCCATTTCTTCTTCGCCCTGTTTAAAGCAGATCGTAATGCGTTCATTCTCACGGGATCGCAAATTTATATCCTGATCGTCCTGCTGGTGATCGCCGCTAACGCCGTGCAGTTTAAAAAGAACCGCGAGTGGAAAGAGGCCGTGCTGGCGACGGTCAGTAAAGCGATGACCGGAGTTTATATCCTCCACTATTCCGTGTTTCACCTGCTGGTGATGCTCATCCCTGTGCATTCGCTAGCCACCAAGTTGGGGGTAATAGCGCTGACCTTTGTCCTGTCGGTGCTCATTTCCCTTGCCGC
Source organism: Klebsiella sp. K47 (assembly GCF_051858335.1). NCBI lineage: Bacteria > Pseudomonadati > Pseudomonadota > Gammaproteobacteria > Enterobacterales > Enterobacteriaceae > Klebsiella > Klebsiella sp. K47. Next base: position 23,574 of record NZ_JBPYUI010000041.1, on the reverse strand, counting down.
GCTCTCCAGTACGCTGCTCAGGAAGGTGATTACCTTGTAACCGACAACGGGACGATTTAGCGGAAGCTCCACTGGATACTGATCACAAACACGCTGGGAATAATAATGCCGCTTTCAACGGCGAAATAATCGGTGAAGTTATACTGGATAGCGTGGTAGATATAGGGTGAAAAGCCGATCCCCGTGGCGTCCTTAAAGTCTTTATAGGAGCCATGATCGCCGCAATGCTCGAAGGCGTCGAAGAAGAATTCGCCGGTATAGCCGTAAACGCCTTTGAAGGTCCACCCGCTGCCGCTGTGGTACCAGTCTCTTCTCACCCCCAGCGCCAGGCAGCGATCGTTGAAGCTGTTATTCATAGTGCCAAGCAGAAGGCTGTATTTGGAGTCTGCAGAGAATTTCCGCTCCACTGAGAAAAAATGATTTTCGAAATTCTCTGTATATTGTCCGTGATTATTGGTCAGATGGTAAACATAGGAACCGGTATTCACAGAATAGAGGTTAAGTTCGTTCGCCTGCGCGAGAGAGGCTAACCCGGCCAGGAGCATCACGCTTTTGCCACGCATTTTCCCTCCTCAGTCCTCAAGGCCTGTCCAGGGACAGAAAGCTTTTGCCGTATTTACCGGTCGTGACAGGGGTATAAGACTCGACAGGGAAATGGGGGAAAGATAACGATGCCAAACCGCCGCGTCGTTACCAAAAAGCGTAGCACAGCCCTTATTCGCCAACAAATCGAATGGGCCGTTTACGACATGGCAGACGTTACCCCTTTACCTTACTGTGAAAAAAGCAGACAAAGTCTCATCATATTTTCCGCTATGCTCAGAGTCCGACGCGGAAGAAAGCCACCTGTCGACGACAGCGTTGCTGTTTACCCCTTCGCGCGTCGGCGCAATTTCATGCATTTCGCCAGCCATGACAGAATTTTCACAATTGGCTTTCTTCTACCATCATCAGCTTCTTCCCGCTGGTTTTACAGCGAAATCCTGCACAACCCGACTTTTCTGTACAAGTTATCACTTAATAAAATCATTATAAATCAAAGAATTAAAACACAAACAAAAAATAAACCGTTACGTTGTACATATAGCAATGAAAAAAGTTGTACATAGTGAAATCAGCGTCTATAGTTTTGGAGTGTTAACTGCTTGTTGCGCAACAAAGCGGGGAAGCTTGACGATTGCGCAGCGAGTCGGACGGTGGTTCCTGGTTATACATTTCCTGTTCGTGACTTGGCGCGTATCAACGGTACGCTGCGACTTTTATTGTCTGTTTGCTTTATACGTGGGAGAGTTCGAGCTATGCATATTAAAAATACCATTCCAGCAGAGTTTGTCTTCAATTCGGCCCTGATGAAGAATATTGAGAATACGCTCATTAAGCAGCACAGAACGGTAAATAATGAGCGGATGATTACGGAAATCCAGCATCGTCTGCAAACGGAAAGTAACGAAATACTTTCCGATCTCTATCTGCAGGCGCTGGATATGCTGTACAGCAAACCTCATCATTAAATAAACCCACTGTGCTGGCAGCAGGCTTCGACCTGCTGTACCGGCGCGCCTGGGTCTCTATCGGCTAACTGAGGCAAAAAAATGTCACACCATAATACTTGCTATCGTTCTGAGCATTACGATCTGTGGTTTGATAATGGTTTTCTTCTCTATGGGATGTCGCTGATCCTGAATAGCCTGCCGGCATCTTACTTCCGCAAAAAACATGTTTTCTTCACCAGCGACAATTATTTCGCGGTACTGCAGCACAACTATAATCGGCGGGATACATTATTTATTCTGTTAACCGAAGGCAACGATCTTAATTTTCTTAGTGAACTGCCTATGCTGCGCTTACCGGCCAACTCGACGCCGGAAGAGTTAAAGATATTTCTGCATCAACCCACCCGCTATTACAAAACCCATCCGGCGCCAGGCGCCTCGGTGCAGTTTACCGAGCGGGAAAAGAAAGTTATTCAACTTATCAGCAATGGCGAAGCGGTCGCCAGCATTGGCCGGTCGCTAAACCTGCATATAAAAACCATTTATCAGATCCGGCTGAATCTGATTAAAAAGCTCGGCTGCAGCGGTAGAACCGATTTTTTTAATATCAGCCGCAGCGAAACGTTCAAATCCTGGAGCCAGATTCACCTGTAACCCAGCACTCAAGCCCTGATCCGCACCACGGATCGGGGCGCTTAATTTTGGCCGTGAAAATGGATGCTGAAGCCCTGCTCCTGCCAGTGGCTGAGCAGCTCCTCCTGCAGAGGCGTGGCGGCACGTCCGGTCCAGACGAAAATATGCTGCCCGGGAAATAGCTCAGGCCGCGGCGACTCCAGCGGTTCGGCGAGAACGTTGACATGCCAGCCGCGTTGGGAAAGACGCCATGCCTCCAGCCACAGACGCGTCCTGTCCTCATTGCTCCAGCCCACCAGCAGCGTCTCTTTGCCATTTTTTTTACGCGCTTCGGCGAGAAACAACGCTACGCAGTCAATTAACAGGCCGTCCAGCATGCTGCTAATCACCAGCGAGGTATTCTGATCCAACTTGAGACGCTGTCGTACCGGCACTAACAGGCTATCGATGAGGGTGTCGACGGGGTGTTGATGACTGAGCGCCATTAATTTGGCGCGGATTCTGGCGGGCTGCATATAACGCAGAATGGACATCATCTCTTCCTGAAGATGCGCGGATTCGTCGCGCGCCGCCGGCAGGTTATCCTCCAGCAGCGCTTTGACTTTCCCTACTGATACACCGCGCTCTATCCAGCGCTTGATCTCTTCGATACGCAGGATATCTTCTTCATCAAATTGTCGATGCCCGCCTTCGCTACGCTGCGGTTTCAGTAGACCGTAACGACGCTGCCAGGCGCGCAGTGTGACCGGATTGATTCCGCAACGTTCGGCGACTTCACCGATACTGTAAAACGCCATAGCAGCCTCACATCAACCTGATACCTTAATACCTAAACTAACGAATTCAGGCATCCTGTACAACTCTATTTTCTTGTACAGATAAAGATATCAGGTTGCGGCTCACAGCGCCCGGGAAAAAAGATGAAAAAATGTTTAGCTGATTTCGCGGTGGTTCATTTTTTCTCCGGCCATGCGACGGCGGGTAGGCCCCCCAGGCGCGCGCTGGCGAACAAATTGCCCTGAAACTGTGAAATACCGGCTGATTCCAGCCACATCCACTCTTCAGCACGCTCAACGCCGACGGCTGAGACCGCAATCTCCAGAGAAGTACAGCATTTGATAATCGCCTGTACAATCGACTGGCGCGGTCCGTCCTGGTGGATATTGCGGATCAGCTCATGGTCGATTTTAATTCTGTCGGGTTGGTATTGCGCCAGCAGCGATAGCCCGGCAAACCCGGCGCCGAAGTGATCGATGGCAAGATTAATTCCCGCGCCCTTCAGTTTGCGCACCGCATCGGTAAAATCGTCCATCCGCGAAATCACTTCCCGCTCAGTGAACTCGACAATAATCTGCTCCGGAATAAGGTCATTGCGACTAATTTCGTCGAGCAGGAAAGCCACCGCATTCGGCGCTTTGACCATGGTCATCGGCAGTAAATTAATGCTTAACGCCTTATTACGTAAACCTAATTTTCCCGCCAGCGACAACGCCACCCGTTTACTGTGCAGGTCGGCGAGATAAATATCGTCCCCGGTCAGCCCGGCAAAATAGGCGCCGGGGGATTGCCCGTCCGGTGTACGCAACAGCGCTTCCCACGAAATAATTTCGCAGGCGAAAGGGTCGACAATCGGCTGGAAGGCAAAGGAACAACCTTCCGTATTATCGATAATCGGGGTATCAGGATAGAACGTCTCCTTATCAGGAATAAAAACCCAACTATCTGCGGAAGGAATCTCAAAATAGTTCGCTTTTTCTGTGGCTTCGACAAAAGTACGGAAAAATTGCAGCGCCCGGTCATCATAGGTGAGCTGATATTTTGACGTCCCCCGGTCCATCACCGCCTGCAGAACTTCCTCGCGATCGTGTTCGCGTAAATCAAACAGTTCCATCCCGACCTTACCAAAACGACGGGACGGTGCATAATCGCAAAGCAACTCCACCAGATTATAGTGGCGAGGATCCTGGCAGATATGCTGATAAATATCCTGAACCTTTTCTTCAGGCCCCTCAATGAGTTGAAAAAAATGCGTCCCGTTAAAAAGTAAAATACCGGTGACGTCCGCCTGCCCATTTCTTTCGTTTGCCCTGGCGACCATGGCCTCGATCGATTTGAATGAGACATTGTCGCAGATATGGCTGCGATAAATGATGGTGGTTAGCATAGTGATTCCAGATGGGAGGGATAAGCATTCACAGTAGCAGTTATCAGGCTAAGGGTCTCGTAAAACTACGTTTTGTCTTAACAAAAAAGATACACTAAAAATCCCTTTTTTGTGCAAGGTTTTTCCTTTTTTTCTTTCCTTGTACAACATGCAACGCTAAACCCCACCTTTACAAGCCAGAACCGCGCCAGGCAAAAAAAATTAAACAATTAAAAATCATACAGTTAACCTCATATGAATCATTGTTGTGCAACTTTGTGTGTACAGGTTAATAATTATTGTATAAGTTTAATGGCAGTTAACAGATGAATGAAATGAAAGGAGCACATATGCAGCAGAATGGTTACATTCCAGATACAGCGAACGCAATTGCCCAGTATTTCAACAAAGCATCTTTGCCTTCCCAGCAGGAAACCCTGGGTCAGATCGTGATGGATATTCTTAACGAAGGGCGTCATCTCAACCGCAAAGCGCTATGCACCAAACTGTTGAGCCGCCTGGACCGCGCTCGCGCGCCGGAGGAAGAGAGCCACTATCAGACCTTAATTGGTCTGCTGTTTGCTGGCCAGGAATAACGTCATCGATCGTCGCCTGTTGCAGCGCCGCAGTAGCAGATGAGGGGCGATCGCTTCCACAAACCTGCTGCTGACCTGAATGCCGTTCGCCTATTCAGGAAAAGGGTGGCATGCATAGAGACGGTTATGAATAACAGTGAAACTGAGGAAATAACCGATGAAATCATCGGCGAGGCGGTTCTAGCGCTTCTGAAAACGAATCGCCCGATTACCACCCCGACCCTGCTGGTTCGACTTCGGTTAATGCAGGCGACAGAACCAGATCGCCAGCGTAGAAAGATCATCGCTGCCGTGATCGAAGAAATTTGCGCGAAGCTTATCCGTCAGCGGAAGTACGCGCCTTTACAGGTAAAGAAAATCAATGGCCGTTGGGAAACCAGAGGTTCGCTGGCGCCAGACAGCATGCCGTCGGAAGCTAAAAAGATCCACTGATTATCCCAACCATGGTGAATTAAACAGAGTGAGAATGTGATGAGACAGACTATGCATCAGCAACCAGATATTTACGCAAGACTGCAGGACACCGCACTCTCCGACTATTTCCGTAACGCCGGTGATAAACTGGTTGATGAGTCCGCCGTCATGTCGCTCGCCATCAACAGTATTCTCCAGTCCGAGGGTCACCTGAACAATAAGGCCATTATTTTATGGCTGATTCAGGCGCTGGAAACCACCGATGACGTGGTGACCGCGGACGTGATCCGAAAAACGCTGGAGATTGTCGTTGGCTACACCATGGACGATATCTAACGTCGCCACGCTTCTGGCCCGCCAGGACAACGCCTTCTCCGCAGAGCCTGTCCGCTCTGAGCAAAAAAAACCTCGCTAAGGCGAGGTTTTTTCTTTTACCTGATGGCGGTTCAGTGGGCGTTGACCACCACCCACATCGGCCCCTGCCCAACCGCATAGCGGCCTTTCTCCTGCAGCAGTCCCTGCTCACCGACGATATCGTACACCGCAATATGGTGCGACTTCTGCCCGGCGGCAATGAGATATTTACCGCTGTGATCGAGGTTAAAGCCGCGCGGCTGGGTCTCGGTAGGCTGATAGCCTTCCACCGCCAGCACGCTACCATCTTCCGAAACGCTGAACACCGTGATGATGCTGGCGGTACGATCGCAGGCGTAAAGATGACGGCCATCCGGGGTGATATGAATATCCGCCGCCCAGCGCACGCCGCTAAAATCAGGCGGCATCATATCCAGGGTCTGTACACATTCGATGTTGCCCTTAGGATCTTTCAGCTCCCAGACGTCAATCGAGCTGTTTAGCTCATTGACGCAGTAACCATACTGCTGGTTGGGATGGAATACCATGTGACGCGGACCGGCGCCCTCGACGGTCGTCACTTCCGCGGGCTCCTGTGCCGAAAGGAAACCATCGTCGCTGAGGGTAAACAGGCAAATGCGATCCTGCTTCAGCGCCGGCACCCACAGGGTGCGATTATCCGGGGAGATATTGGCCGAGTGGCAGCCTTCCAGCCCTTCCACCACGGTGATGGTTTCGCCCGGCAGGCCATCGTGCAGCGGGGTCACGCTGACACAGCCCTGATTGTAGGAGGCGCTGAAGACAAAGCGGCCATGGTGATCGGTAGAGATATGAGTCGGGCTGCCCGGCAGCGCAGCTTCGCCCGCAAAGGTTAACGCCCCGTTATCCGGCGTGATGCGATAGGCCAGCACGCGAAACTCCGGACGAACGCCAACGTACAGAAATTCCTTGTTGGGGCTGACCACCATCGGCTGGACCTGCCCTGGGGCATCAACCACCTGCACCAGCGTCAGTTTGCCGTCCGCTTCAAGACTCCAGACATGGATTTGTTGGCTTTCCGGGCTGGCGGTATAAACGGTTTGTTTCATGACTACTCCTTCCCTCACTGCACGTGGAATTTTCATTTTCAGGATAACAGCACCCTGAAAATTATAAGACATCCGCCCATGATACTCGCATCCTCCGCCGAATTTCCGCCGGACGGCGGCACAAAGGGCATACAGACATTCACGGCAGATGTGGAAAAATTGGTCCTGACGCCACGGCGGTGTACCATCATGGCCAGGTCACTTTTCAACATCAACCGGAAATAACACATGACAACACGCGTGATTGCCCTGGATTTAGACGGCACCCTGCTTACCAGCAAAAAAACCATTCTGCCCGCTTCGCTGGAGGCGCTGGCCCGCGCCAGAGAGGCAGGCTATCAGGTCATCGTCGTCACCGGACGTCATCACGTCGCTATCCATCCTTTTTATCAGGCACTGGCTCTCGATACACCTGCAATTTGTTGTAATGGCACCTATTTGTATGATTATCACGCAAAAAAGGTTTTGGCCGCCGATCCTATGCCGGTAGAGCAAGCGGTAAGCCTCACTGCCATGCTCGCCAAACAGCAGATCCACGGCCTGGCATATGTGGACGACGCGATGCTTTATGAACACCCCACCGGGCATGTGATCCGCACCCGCAACTGGGCGCAGGCGTTACCGGAAGATCAGCGTCCGGTTTTCGCTCAGGTCGATTCGCTGGCGCAGGCGGTTCGCGAAGTTAACGCGGTATGGAAATTCGCTCTCACCGATGACGACATTCCCCGCCTGCAGCGGTTTGCGCAGCAGGTTGGCGAGACGCTGGGCCTCGAGTGCGAATGGTCGTGGCACGATCAGGTAGATATCGCGCGCGCCGGCAACAGTAAAGGCAAACGCCTGGCGCAATGGGTGGCCGACCAGGGGCTGTCGATGCAGGATGTGGTGGCCTTCGGCGATAACTACAACGATCTTAGCATGCTGGAAGCGGCGGGCACCGGGGTGGCGATGGGCAACGCGGTGGACGAGGTGAAAGCCCGCGCCAACATAGTCATCGGCGACAATGAGTCCACGAGCATCGCCGAGTTTATCTACCGCCAACTGCTGTAATCAGGCGGCGATCGACACGCTTTTGATCTGGGCAAACACCTGCTGACCTGGCGCTATCGCCAGGTCGTCCCGCGCCCATGGGCTAATCCTGGCCCATAGCAGACGGTCACTCACTCTGAGCTGCACTTCAATCTGTCCGTTGACCTCCAGACACTGAGCCACCTCGGCGCGCAAGATATTGCGGATGCTGGTCCCGGACGGCTGGGCCAGTGTCAGCGAAACGTCCGACGCCTGAATGCGGATCCGTGCGGTGTCGCCTGCGGGACGTTCGAGCCGGTTGACCCACAGCAACTGGTCCCCCAGCGCCAGGGCCGTCATCGCATACTGCGGGTGCTGCGCGGCGACGGTGGCGCTAAGGATCGTACTCTGCTGCTCCGCCGGCAGCCAGGGGTGCATCACGCTGCTGCTCCAGACCTCCTCCAGCGGACCGAAAGCTTTCACCTTACCGGCCTCCAGCACCAGCACACGATCGGCCAGATGCTGGATCTCATCCAGCGAGTGGCTGACGTAAAGCATCGGAATATGGATCTCCTGCGCCAGCCGCTGCAGGTAGGGCAATAGCTCGCGTTTGCGCGGAATGTCCAGCGAGGCCAGCGGCTCATCCAGCAGCAGTAGCTCTGGCGCGGTCAGCAGGGCGCGGCCGATAGCCACTCGCTGCTTTTCGCCGCCGGATAACCGGCCCGGCAGACGATCCAGCAAGGGCGCAATCCCCAGCAGATCCACCAGCTTATCGAACTGGCTGACCATGGATTTCGCCATCCCATACTGCAGATTGCCGCGCACTTTATAATGGGGAAACAGGCGCGCATCCTGAAAGACATAGCCGATACGGCGCTGCTCCGGCGCCAGGCAGATACGCTGCGCGGTGTCGTTCAGCACCCTGCCGTTGAGCACGATCCGCCCCGCCTGGGGTCGGGTCAGGCCGCTGATGGCGTTAATCAACGAGGTTTTGCCCGCGCCGGAGACGCCAAAGACGGCGGTGATCCCGCTGGCGGGCAGAGTTTCACGGATCTGCAGGCAGTGGCTACCGAGGGTCTGGGTAAAGTCCAGCTCCAGCATCATTATCCTCCCATGCGCTGGCGGCTCACGCGGGCCAGCCATTCCGAAATCAGCAGCGAAACCAGCGCCAGACCGATGGCGATGAGGCAGAGGCGGGCCGCCGCCCCCTCCCCGCCCGGGGTTTGAATCAAGGTATACATCGCCGAAGGGAGGGTGCGCGTTTCACCGGGAATATTGGAGACGAACGTGATGGTCGCGCCAAACTCCCCTAACGAGCGGGCGAAGGCCAGCACCGTGCCGACAATAATCCCCGGCAGAGTCAACGGCAACGTAATGGTCAAAAATACCCGCCAGCGGCTGGCCCCGAGGGTTCTCGCCGCTTGCTCCAGTTTGACGTCCACACCTTCCAGCGCCAGGCGAATGGCGCGCACCATCAGCGGGAAAGACATCACCGCCGCCGCCAGCACCGCCCCGCGCCAGCTAAAAGCAAAGCTGATGCCGAACCAGTCATACAGCCAGCTGCCAATAAACCCGCGCCGCCCCATGGCCACCAGCAGCAGGTACCCCACCACCACCGGAGGCAGCACCAGCGGCAGATGGAGAATACTGTCGAGCAGGGCCTTGCCGGGAAAGGTGCGCCGGACCAGCAGCCAGGAAAAAAAGATGCCAAAGGGCAGGCTCAAGGCCACCGCCAGGGAGGAGACTTTCAGGCTCAGCAGCACCGCCTGCCATTCGGGTTCGCTCAGAAACATCAGCGGGTGGTAAATCCGTAACGTTTAAAGATAGCGGACGCTTCCGGCCCTTTCAGGTAGTCATAAAAGGCGCTCACGGCCGCATTGCGGTGCCCATCGACAATCGCCAGCGGGTACTCGACTTTCTGATGCGAGGCTTCCGGGAAGGTGCCGACCACTTTCACCCCCTTGCTGGCCACGGCATCGGAGCCATAGACAATCCCCAGCGGCGCTTCGTTGCGCTCCACCAGCGCCAGCGCACCGCGCACGTCTTCAGCCGGGGCGAGCTTCGGCGACAACGTCTCCCAGGCACCGAGTTTCTGCAGTGCCTCTTTGGCATAGATACCGGCCGGGACATGCTGTGGATCGCCCACCGCCAGACGGCCTCCTTTCAGCAGGCTGGTCCAGTCGGTTTTCTCATCAATGGTTATCGCCCCCTGCGCACTGGCTTTCGGCGCGACCACCACCAGGCTGTTGCCAAGCAGAGTGGCGCGGGTTGCCGGATCGATGGCCTTTTTATCTGCCGCGTAATCCATCCATTTCTGATCGGCGGAGATAAACAGGTCCGCTGGCGCACCCGCTTCTATCTGCCGCGCCAGCGTCGACGACGAGGCAAACGACGACACGACCTCGACGTTTTTTTCTTTCTTGTACGCCTGGGCAATATCCTGCATCGCGTTGGTTAACGATGCGGCGGCGAAAACGGTCACTTTACCCTCTGCCGCCAGCGCCTGACCCGCGACGCACAGCGTGAGTGATACCCCGACAACCCCGCGTAACCAAGAACCTGCCATCTTACTCTCCTGTCAATGCGTTATGTAGTCGATAATATAACGATATGCGAAGCGTTTTTATAGTGACACAGGACAATAAAACGAAGGAAATGATACAGGAGGGAAATAGCACAGCGCCCGGTTAAACCGGGCGCCGGGAAATCAGTGATTTTGCTGGCTGCGATCTTTGTGGCCTACGCCGGAGAAGAGGTTGAACACTTCGCCAAGACCGTAAATCAGTCCCAGGATGACCGCCATCACCACCGGTACCATGATGACCGCAAAAACCAGACTTTTCAAAAGCTCTAACATGGTTCACTCCAGATAGTATGATTTCCTGATTGTAACGATTTCAGCCGAAAAAACACGTCCCATTTGTGCGGTGGGTAATGACCAACCGCGCAGAGAGGTTTTGCAAGTGGGCGACTATCGGTCACAATACCCTTTTTTGTCAGGAAACGATTATGCAGGCCGAAATTCTTCTCACCCTTAAGCTACAGCAGCGCCTGTTTGCCGATCCGCGGCGGATCGCCCTGCTCAAACAGATTGACCAGACCGGTTCGATAAGCCAGGGGGCGAAGCATGCGGGTATCAGCTATAAGAGCGCTTGGGATGCCATCAATGAGATGAACCAGCTCAGCGAACAGCCGCTGGTGGATCGCGCCACCGGCGGAAAGGGCGGCGGCGGCGCGGTGCTGACCCGCTACGGGCAGCGTCTGATCCAGCTGTACGATCTGCTGGCGCAGATCCAGCAGAAAGCGTTTGATGTACTCAGCGATGACGATGCCCTGCCGCTGGATAGCCTGCTGGCGGCCATCTCGCGCTTTTCCCTGCAGACCAGCGCCCGCAACCAGTGGTTCGGCACCATTACCGGCCGCGATCGCCAGCAGGTGCAGCAGCACGTGGAAGTACTGTTGGCTGACGGAAAAACCCGCCTGAACGTCGCCATCACCGCGCAAAGCGCTGAGAAGCTGGGACTCGATGAGGGCCAGGAGGTGCTGGTCCTGCTCAAAGCGCCATGGGTCGGCATCACCCTCGATCCCGCAGCAGCCCGCCAGGCCGATAACCAGCTGTCGGGACGTATCAGTCATATCGAATGCGGGTCCGGACAGTGCGAAGTACTGATGACCCTGGCGGACGGTCAAACCCTGTGCGCCACCCTGCCACAGGCGCAGGCCGCTGGCCTGGCGGAAGGAACGGAGGCGATCGCTTACTTCAATGCCGATCGCATCATCCTCGCGACGTTATGCTGACCCCATTGACATTACGCGCCTGAAGTCGTATCCCTGATGCACATCGCTGCAAAAAATGGGATACATCATGTCATCATTGCAAATTTCGCAAGGCACGTTTCGCCTGAGCGATACAAAGACCTTAAAAATAGACCACCTGAGCGTGGCGGCGGGTGAAAGCTGGGCGTTCGTCGGCAGCAACGGCAGCGGCAAATCCGCCCTCGCGCGGGCCCTGGCAGGCGACCTGACCCTGCTCAGCGGCCAGCGCGAAAGCCACTTCTCCCGCGTAATCCGCCTCTCCTTCGAGCAGTTGCAGAAGCTGGTCAGCGACGAGTGGCAGCGCAATAACACCGACCTGCTCAGCCCTGGCGAAGAAGATACCGGCCGCACCACCGCGGAGATTATCCAGGATGAGGTGAAAGATCCTGCCCGCTGCGCGCGCCTGGCCGAACAGTTTGGCATCAGCGCCCTGCTGGACCGCCGGTTTAAATACCTGTCGACCGGGGAAACGCGTAAGACCCTGCTGTGTCAGGCCCTGATGACCGATCCGCAACTGCTGATCCTCGATGAACCTTTCGACGGTCTCGACGTCAACTCCCGCCAGCAGCTGGCTGCCCTGCTGGCCGACCTGCACAGCGCTGGCATCACCCTGGTGCTGGTGCTCAACCGCTTCGATGAGATCCCGGAGTTTGTGCAATTCGCCGGCGTGCTGGCTGACTGCACCCTTAGCGAGACCGGCGAGAAGTCTTCCCTGCTGCAGCAGGCGCTGGTCGCCCAGCTGGCGCACAGTGAAAAACTGGACGGCATCACCCTGCCGGAGCCGGATGTCCCACCGGCCCGTCATGCGCTGGCAGACTCGGCGCCGCGTATCGTGCTCAACGACGGCGTGGTCTCCTATAACGATCGCCCGGTCATCAATCACCTCTCATGGACCGTGAATCCGGGCGAACACTGGCAGATCGTCGGTCCCAACGGCGCCGGTAAATCTACGCTGCTGAGCCTGGTCACCGGGGATCATCCGCAGGGCTACAGCAACGATCTCACGCTCTTTGGCCGCCGGCGCGGCAGCGGTGAGACCATCTGGGATATTAAAAAGCATATCGGCTACGTCAGCAGCAGCCTGCATCTGGACTACCGGGTCAGCACCAACGTCCGCAACGTCATCCTGTCGGGATATTTTGACTCGATCGGCATTTATCAGGCGGTCTCCGACAAGCAGCATAAGCTGGTGCAGCAATGGCTGGATATTCTCGGCATCGATAAGCGCACCGCCGACGCGCCGTTTCACAGTCTGTCGTGGGGCCAGCAGCGGCTGGCGCTTATCGTCCGCGCGCTGGTGAAGCATCCAACCCTGCTGATCCTCGATGAACCGCTGCAGGGGCTGGACCCCCTCAACCGCCAGCTGGTGCGCCGCTTTGTCGACGTGTTGATTGGCGAAGGGGCCACACAGCTGCTGTTTGTCTCGCACCATGCGGAAGATGCCCCGGACTGTATTACCCATCGCCTGGCGTTCGTTCCCAGTGGAGACGGTTACACTTATCAGCTCGGCCCCGTGGCCTGACGCCCCCTGCCGGGGATCGAAAGATCCCTGGTATTTTTCAGAAAAATAGCGCCAAAATAATATAATGACATGTTTTTAAAGCAAAATATATTCAATGATATCATTTCGCCCTTGAGTGTAAACGATTCCACTAACTTGCCCTATGTCACACTTTTCACTTCTTTGATATGCTATCTTCCTCACAAACGATAAGCCGAATGGAGCGAATCATGAAAGTTCTGGTTACAGGTGGTAGCGGTTACATTGGAAGTCATACCTGCGTTCAACTGCTGCAGCAGGGACACGAGGTGGTGATCCTCGACAATCTCTGCAACAGCAAACGCAGCGTACTGCCGGTGATTGAACGTCTCGGCGGCAAAGAAGCCACCTTTATTGAAGGCGATATTCGTAACGAAGCGCTGATGACGGAGATCCTCCACGATCACGCCATTGAGGCAGTGATCCACTTCGCCGGGCTGAAAGCCGTCGGGGAGTCCGTCGCCAAGCCGCTGGAATATTACGACAATAACGTCACCGGCACACTGAAATTAGTCTCTGCCATGCGCGCCGCTGGCGTGAAGAACTTTATCTTTAGCTCCTCCGCTACCGTCTACGGCGATCAGCCGAAAATCCCGTATGTCGAAAGCTTCCCGACCGGCACCCCGCAAAGCCCTTACGGCAAAAGCAAGCTGATGGTAGAGCAGATCCTGACCGACCTGCAGAAAGCCCAGCCGGAGTGGAGCATTGCCCTGCTGCGCTACTTCAACCCGGTCGGCGCCCACCCGTCGGGCGACATGGGGGAAGACCCGCAGGGGATCCCGAACAACCTGATGCCCTACATCGCCCAGGTCGCCGTTGGCCGTCGCGAATCGCTGGCCGTTTTTGGTAACGACTATCCGACCGAAGATGGTACCGGCGTGCGCGATTACATCCATGTGATGGACCTCGCCGATGGCCACGTCGCGGCCATGGAAAAACTGGCTGACAAAGCCGGGGTGCATATCTACAACCTTGGCGCCGGCGTCGGCAGCAGCGTGCTCGACGTAGTCAATGCTTTCAGCAAGGCCTGCGGCAAACCCATTAACTACCATTTCGCGCCGCGCCGCGATGGCGACCTCCCGGCCTACTGGGCGGATGCTGCCAAGGCCGACCGCGAGCTGAACTGGCGCGTAACGCGCAACCTGGACGAAATGGCGCAGGACACCTGGCACTGGCAGTCCCGTCATCCGCAGGGTTATCCAGACTAAGGAACCTTCATGAGCGTATTTAACCCCGTTGACCATCCACATCGTCGTTATAACCCGTTAACCGGACAGTGGATTCTGGTTTCCCCGCATCGCGCCAAGCGCCCCTGGCAGGGGGCGCAGGAAACGCCGGCAAAACAGACCTTGCCGGCCCACGATCCGGACTGTTTCCTGTGCCCGGGCAACACCCGGGTGACCGGCGACACCAACCCGAATTACACCGGTACCTACGTATTTACCAACGACTTTGCGGCCCTGATGACCGACACCCCGGACGCACCGGAGAGTGACGATCCGCTGATGCGCTGCCAGAGCGCCCGCGGCACCAGTCGGGTCATCTGCTTCTCGCCAGACCACAGCAAAACGCTGCCGGAACTGAGCCTTGAAGCGCTGGAAGACGTGGTTAAAACGTGGCAGGAACAGACCGCGGACCTCGGGAAAAGCTACCCGTGGGTGCAGGTTTTTGAAAACAAAGGGGCAGCGATGGGCTGCTCCAACCCTCACCCGCATGGTCAGGTGTGGGCCAACAGTTTCCTGCCCAATGAAGCGGAACGGGAAGACCGTCTGCAGAAAGAGTATTACGCCGCACAGGGCCAGCCGATGCTGCTGGACTATGTGCAGCGCGAACTGGCCGACGGCAGCCGCACGGTGGCGGACACCGAGCACTGGCTGGCGGTGGTGCCCTACTGGGCCGCCTGGCCGTTCGAAACGCTGCTGTTGCCGAAAGCGCACGTGCAGCGCATAACCGATCTCACCGACGCCCAGCGCAGCGATCTGGCGCTGGCGTTGAAAAAGCTGACCAGCCGTTACGACAACCTGTTCCAGTGCTCATTCCCCTACTCCATGGGCTGGCACGGCGCGCCGTTTAACGACGAAGACCATAACCACTGGCAGCTTCATGCCCACTTTTATCCGCCGCTGCTGCGCTCCGCGACGGTCCGCAAGTTTATGGTTGGTTATGAGATGCTGGCCGAAACTCAGCGCGATCTGACCGCCGAGCAAGCTGCCGAACGACTGCGCGCCGTCAGCGACGTCCATTTTCGTGAATCCGGAGTGTAATGATGAGTCTGAAAGAGAAAACCCAAACCCTGTTCGCTGACGCCTTCGGCTACCCGGCCAGCCATGTCATTCAAGCGCCAGGCCGCGTCAACCTGATCGGCGAGCATACCGATTACAACGACGGTTTTGTGCTCCCCTGCGCTATCGACTACCAGACGGTGATCAGCTGTGCGCCGCGCGACGATCGTACGGTGCGGGTGATTGCCGCTGATTACGACAATCAGACCGATGAGTTCTCTCTCGACGCGCCGATTATCAGCCACGACACCCAGCAGTGGTCGAACTATGTCCGCGGCGTGGTAAAGCATCTGCAGCAGCGGAACAGCCACTTTGGCGGCGCGGATCTGGTGATCAGCGGCAATGTACCGCAGGGTGCGGGGTTAAGCTCCTCAGCCTCGCTGGAAGTCGCCGTCGGCACCGTGTTCCAACAGCTGTATCATCTGCCGCTGGATGGCGCGCAAATCGCCCTCAACGGCCAGGAGGCGGAAAACCAGTTCGTCGGCTGCAACTGCGGCATCATGGATCAGCTGATTTCAGCGCTGGGCAAAAAAGACCACGCGCTGCTGATCGACTGCCGTTCGCTAGGCACCAAAGCCGTCTCGATGCCGAAAGGCGTGGCGGTGGTGATCATCAACAGCAACTTTAAGCGCACTCTCGTCGGCAGCGAGTACAACACCCGTCGTGAACAGTGCGAAACCGGCGCGCGCTTCTTCCAGCAGCCCGCCCTGCGCGATGTCACCCTTGAGCAATTTAACGCCGTCGCCCATGAGCTGGATCCGGTGGTCGCGAAGCGCGTACGCCATGTGCTGACGGAGAATGCCCGCACTGTGGAAGCCGCCAGCGCCCTCGAAAAAGGCGACCTGAAGCGGATGGGTGAGCTGATGGCAGAGTCCCACGCCTCGATGCGTGATGATTTCGAGATCACCGTCCCGCAGATCGACACCCTGGTGGAGATCGTTAAGGCCGCGATCGGCGATAAGGGCGGCGTGCGCATGACCGGCGGCGGCTTTGGCGGCTGCGTGGTAGCGTTAATCCCGGAAGAACTGGTCGATACCGTTCAGCAGGCCGTTGCCAACGAGTATGAAGCGAAAACCGGTATTAAAGAGACATTCTATGTCTGCAAACCGTCACAGGGGGCCGGGCAATGCTAACGCAAACCACCGCGCTGGCCCCGGACGGTCAGCCATGGCAGCAGGTGACCCTGCGCAATAAGTCGGGGATGACCGTCACCGTGGCGGACTGGGGCGCGACGCTGCTCAGCGCCGAGGTGCCGTTGGCCGATGGCAGCCTGCGCCGACCGCTGCTGGGCTGCGCAAAGTTGGAAGACTATGCTCGCCAGGCCGCATTTCTTGGCGCCTCGGTAGGCCGCTACGCCAACCGTATCGGCCACAGCCGCTTCCCGCTTGACGGCCAGGTCGTCAACGTCACGCCGTCAAACGACGCGGGTCACCAGCTCCACGGCGGCCCGGAAGGATTTGATAAGCGCCGCTGGCGCATTGTCCGCGCCGACGAGCAGGAAGTGCTGTTCGCCCTGACCTCGCCCGATGGCGATCAAGGCTTTCCGGGCACCCTGCAGGCCACCGCGCACTATCGTCTGACCGACGATAACCGCATCGCGATTACCTATCGCGCCACCGTGGACCAACCCTGCCCGGTGAATATGACCAATCACGTCTATTTCAACCTCGACGGTGAGCAGGGCGATGTGCGCCAGCATCAGCTCCAGATCCTCGCCCAGAGGTATCTGCCGGTGGAAAGCGACGGTATCCCGGGTGGCGAACTGAAAGATGTTGCTAACACCAGCTTTGATTTCCGCCAGCCGAAAACCATCGCCGCCGACTTCCTCGCGGATGCCGATCAGCAAAAGGTGAAGGGATACGATCATGCCTTCCTGCTGGATGCCAAAGGCGACGCCAGCCAGCCTGCGGCACAGGTCTGGTCGCAGGATGGCAAGCTGCAGATGACGGTCTATACCTCCGCTCCGGCGCTGCAGTTTTACTCCGGCAACTATCTCGGCGGCACCCCGTCGCAGACGACGGAGCCCTACGCCGACTGGCAGGGGCTGGCGCTGGAGAGCGAATTCCTGCCGGATTCGCCGAACCATCCGCAATGGCCGCAGCCGGACTGTGTATTACGTCCGGGCCAGGAGTACGTCAGCCTGACGGAATATCAGTTTATCGCCCGATAATCGCCAGCGCCCTCCATCAGGGGGCGCTGCTTTTCGTCCCCGCCCTCCTCTCTGCCGCCTCTTTTTTCAGCAACCTGCTCTATTTTCCGTCACCAAAGGACAAAAAAATAACCTGTGTATTACAAGCACCTTACACTGCGCCACTATTTTCGCTATGGTTAGGGATAAGCATTGCCGTGCGCCAAATCACGGCAATATAATGAGAATAGTTATCAATCAATAACACATACACCATCACATTCAGCGCACCGTTCGCGGCGCGAGGGATGGCGTGTAGAGAGGAGTGAGAGAATGGCTGTAACTAAGCTGGTACTGGTTCGTCATGGCGAAAGCCAGTGGAACAACGAAAACCGCTTCACCGGTTGGTACGACGTGGATCTGTCCGAGAAAGGCGTTAGCGAAGCGAAAGCAGCGGGTAAACTGCTGAAGGCTGAAGGCTTCAGCTTTGATTTTGCTTATACCTCCGTGCTGAAACGTGCCATCCACACCCTGTGGAACGTGCTGGACGAACTGGATCAGGCCTGGCTGCCGGTTGAGAAATCCTGGAAGCTGAACGAGCGTCATTACGGCGCGCTGCAGGGCCTGAACAAAGCGGAAACCGCTGAAAAATACGGTGACGAGCAGGTTAAACAGTGGCGTCGCGGCTTCGCTGTCACTCCGCCGGAGCTGACCAAAGACGACGAGCGCTACCCGGGCCACGATCCGCGCTATGCAAAACTGACCGACGCCGAACTGCCGACCACTGAAAGCCTGGCGCTGACCATCGACCGCGTCGTGCCTTACTGGAACGAAACCATTCTGCCGCGCCTGAAAAGCGGTGAGCGCGTGATCATCGCCGCTCACGGTAACTCCCTGCGCGCGCTGGTGAAATACCTCGACAACATGGGCGAAGACGAGATCCTCGAACTGAACATCCCGACCGGCGTACCGCTGGTATATGAGTTCGATGAAAACTTCAAGCCGATCAAACATTACTATCTGGGCAACGCGGAAGAGATCGCGGCGAAAGCTGCTGCCGTCGCCAACCAGGGTAAAGCGAAGTAATTTCTCCTGGTGAGAACAAAAAAGCGTGGAAATCTCCACGCTTTTTTTATGACCTGCGCTAGCGCGGAGTAGCTTAGCCGCGGCGGGTTTTCACCGCTTCCGCCAGCTGACGCAGGATCGTTTCGGTATCCTCCCAGCCGATGCAGGCGTCGGTGACGCTCTTGCCGTAGGTCAGCGGTTCACCGCTCTCGAGGCTCTGGTTGCCTTCCACCAGATGGCTTTCAATCATCACGCCCATAATGGCGCGCTCGCCGCCGGCGATCTGCTGGCATACGTCGGCGCCCACTTCCATCTGCTTCTTGAACTGCTTGCTGGAGTTGGCATGGCTGAAGTCGATCATCACCTGGGCCGGAAGACCCGCTTTCGCCAGACCGATTTTCACCTCCGCCACGTGCTTCGCGCTGTAGTTAGGCTCTTTGCCGCCGCGCAAAATAATATGGCAGTCGCCGTTACCGCTGGTATTCACGATGGCGGAGTGGCCCCACTTGGTGACCGACAGGAAACAGTGCGGCGCGCCGGCGGCGTTAATCGCATCGATAGCCACCTTGATGGTGCCATCGGTACCGTTTTTAAAGCCCACCGGGCAGGAGAGTCCGGAGGCGAGCTCACGGTGCACCTGGGATTCGGTGGTACGCGCGCCAATGGCGCCCCAGCTCATCAGATCGGCGACATACTGCGGGGTGATCATATCGAGGAATTCCCCCGCCGCCGGCAGGCCGCTGTCGTTAATGTCCAGCAGCAGTTTGCGCGCGATGCGCAACCCGTCGTTGATGCGGAAGCTGTTATCCATATGGGGATCGTTGATGAGCCCTTTCCAGCCGACGGTGGTGCGCGGTTTTTCAAAATAGACCCGCATGACGATCTCGAGCTCGCCCTTCAGCGCCTCGCGCAGGGTCAGCAGGCGGGCGGCATACTCTTTCGCCGCTGCCGGATCGTGAATAGAACAAGGCCCAATCACCACCAGCAGACGGTCATCGTCGCCTTTGAGGATCTGATGGATCGCTTTGCGAGCATGTGCAACGGTGTTTGCAGCATTTTCGGTAGCAGGGAATTTTTCCAGGAGCGCAACGGGAGGTAATAATTCGTTGATCTCTTTAATGCGTAAATCGTCGTTCTGATAATTCATCTTCTTTCCAGCGTTGCCATACTTATTCAATGAAATGCAATCCCTCCAATCTATCTCTTCGCTGAAATAGTGTAAACGTGATTTTACAGTAGTGATGGAATAATCCTGGAAATAGGCAAAAATACGCCATAAAGTAGCGAAACCAGGCTCATGAACTACAATATTTAACTGTTAAAGCTAATTAAGTCTTACGTTTCAGGATTATATAGTGACACTGCGATCGTCTGCGGAGTCTTAAACCATAGCGAGTCAGATCCCTGGCACACTCACCGCGGGAAGCGCATTTCCCCTTCCCGGCTTAACAGGAGTATCCGATGAATATGAAAAAACTGACGACCCTTTTGCTCACCGCCACCTTAGGTCTTGCCAGCGGCGCGGCCCTGGCGGCAGACACCGGCGCCCAGTCCAATAATGGCCAGGCCAACTCTTCCGCGGATGCCGGTCAGGTGGCGCCGGATGCCCGTGAGAACGTGGCGCCGAACAACGTGGACAATAGTCAGATCAACTCTGGCTCTGGGGGCACCACGGGCTCGACGATGACCCAGGATAATATGTCGAGCGATGAGGTACATAAAAACTCGATGTGTAAAGACGGCCGCTGTCCGGACATCGGTAAAAAACTGGACAACGGCGGCAATACGACCCAAGACAACAGCAAAACCGACGGCACCACCCAGTAACACATGAGGTGGGCAGATCGAAGAAAAGGCGAGCCGGTCTCGCCTTTTCTTCGTTTTTTATCGCTCTCTGTTTATGATGTCATAGCGTAATAATGATAACTATTAAGGGACGACACTATGGCGCACTCGCATTCGCACTCCTCTGTCCAGGCTCCGGATAACAGCAACGCCCGCCGGCTGCTATGGGCGTTTATCGTCACCGCCGGCTTTATGCTGATTGAAGCCGTCGGCGGCGCGATCTCCGGCTCGCTGGCCCTGCTGGCGGATGCCGGCCATATGCTCACCGACTCCGCCGCTCTGCTGTTTGCGCTGCTGGCGGTTCGCTTCGCCAGCCGCCCACCAAATGCCCGCCATACCTTTGGCTGGTTGCGTTTAACCACCCTGGCGGCGTTTCTCAATGCTATTGCTCTGGTGGTGATCACCATGCTGATTGTCTGGGAGGCGATTCAGCGCTTCCAGCATCCGCAGCCGGTAGCCGGCGTGACGATGATGGTCATTGCAGTCGCCGGTCTGCTGGCCAACGTGCTGGCGTTTTGGATCCTACATCGGGGTAGCGAGGAGCGGAATCTTAACGTACGCGCCGCAGCGCTACACGTGCTTGGCGACCTGCTGGGCTCGGTCGGCGCGATCGTGGCGGCCGTGGTGATCCTCACCACCGGCTGGACGCCTGTCGACCCGATTCTTTCCGTGCTGGTTTCCTGCCTGGTATTACGTAGTGCCTGGCGATTACTGAAAGAGAGTCTGAATGAATTGCTGGAAGGCGCGCCGCGTTCGCTGGATGTGGCGGCCCTGCAGCGGGATATCCGTCGCTCTATCCCGGAGGTACGCGATGTTCACCACGTCCACGTCTGGCTGGTGGGGGAAAAACCGGTGATGACGCTCCATGTACAGGTCGTTCCACCGCACGACCATGACGCGTTACTCAACCGCATCCTGCATTTCCTGGAACATAAATATGAAATTGCGCATGCCACGGTGCAGATGGAGTACCAGCCCTGCAGCGGCCCGGAGTGCCATCTCAACACGATGCACGCCGGGCACGATCATCACCACCACCATTAGCCAGAAAACGCGTGAGAACCTCGCTCACGCGCGCTGTTTATCCACATCCGGCTGCCGTTCAACGCAATGAACGTCAGCAAGAGGTATTCCAGCGACATGGCATAGACGCCCTGACGGGCAAAAATCACCACGCTTATCACGTTGACGATCACCCACAGCAGCCAGTTTTCAACATACTTGCGGGTCATTAAGATCATCGCCACCACCGACAGCACCGTCATGCAGGAGTCCCAGAACGGGAAAGCATCCGGCTGCAGTTCCGGCATAGTGACCTGCAAACCGAGCGCTTGCATCAGGCTGACCGCGATCCGCGTCAGGAAAGCAAAGAACGGGTTGATAAACAGGGTCAGCAAGCCGATCGCTACCACGCAGGCCGCCAGCCAGCCCAGCGCTTTGCTGCGCGGCAGCCAGCGGATCTGCAGCTCAGCCTCATGGTTGCTGCTTTGTCGCGACCATGCATACCAGCCGTAAACGTTAGCGGCAAAAAAGAACAGCTGCAGCAGCAGGCTGGCGTACAGCTGGATCTGAAAGAAGATGATGGCGAACAGCGTGACGTTGACCAGCCCGAAAGCATAGTTACTGATCTTCTCCAGGCTCGCCAGCCAGATACACAACAGCCCGGCAATCGTCCCCACGGCCTCTATCCAGGAGAGATCGTACCCCCCAGCGCCGATGGGTATATGTACTAAAATATTCTGCGTGCTAAAAAAATCCATTTCCTCCCCTCAGCGTCTGGCGACGCGACAATAGGTTATCCCCGTAGTGTAGCCGCAAAATCCAGCATCCGGTTAAGGGGAATTAATGCGCCGGTTCGCAGCGCTTCGTCGACATGGATTTCATGTGCAGCGCCGCCCTGCTCGAGACCCTCGGCAATGGCTTTCAGGCCATTCATCGCCATCCACGGACAATGCGCGCAGCTGCGACAGGTCGCTCCTTCGCCGGCGGTGGGCGCTTCCAGCAGCGTTTTCTCCGGCACCGCCTGCTGCATTTTATAGAAAATACCGCGATCGGTGGCCACGATCAGCTGGCGCTGGGGCAGGCTTTTCGCCGCCGCAATCAGCTGGCTGGTGGAGCCTACGGCATCGGCCATCTCAACGATCGCCTGCGGCGACTCGGGATGGACCAGCACGGCGGCTTCGGGATGCAGAGCCTTCATCCGCATCAACGCCTGGGTTTTAAACTCGTCGTGCACGATGCACGCCCCCTGCCAGCACAGCACGTCTGCGCCGGTCTGACGCTGAACGTAACGCCCAAGGTGGCGGTCCGGCGCCCAGAGGATCTTTTGACCAAGACTATCCAGATGGTCAATGAGTTCCACGGCGATGCTGGAGGTCACCACCCAGTCGGCGCGGGCCTTCACCGCGGCGGACGTATTGGCATAGACCACGACGGTGCGGTCAGGATGGGCGTCGCAAAAGGCGTTGAATTCCTCAATCGGACAGCCCAGATCCAATGAACACTCGGCGTTCAGGGTCGGCATCAAAATGGTCTTTTCCGGGCTGAGGATTTTGGCGGTTTCCCCCATAAAACGCACCCCGGCGACCAGCAGCGTGGAGGCCGAATGGCGGGCGCCAAAGCGCGCCATCTCCAGCGAGTCGGCGATACAGCCGCCGGTCTCTTCCGCCAGCTGTTGAATTTCAGGATCGGTGTAGTAATGCGCCACCATCACGGCATCGCGCTCGCGCAGCAGGCGCTTGATTTTTTCGCGGTAAAACTGCTTTTCGTCGACGGTCAGCGGCTGCGGTTTAGCAGGGAAAGGATAAATCGCCGTTTCAGGATCAAACATTACGCTCATCATGCAATCTCGTTTTACTGGCTTAACTCTACAACCGTCAGTATGGCCTGTCGGCGGCTTAACACGGTCATGGTGTTTTATATGCTAAACAAGATAGCCGATTACGAGCTAAAAGTCGTGATGAATTTTGTACATCAAACCCTATTCCCGGGGACGATGCTACGCATCTGCCCGAACGACCGGTTCGTATCCTGTGCAGGCACGGTAAGCGCAGCGTGACCGTGGGAAAATGATGAATTAAGAAATTATTAACATTGATGAGTGGCAGGGAAATGCAGATAGCAAAAAGGCGCCTTTAGGGCGCCTTTTTACATTGGTGGGTCGTGCAGGATG
>NZ_JBPYUI010000040.1:9069-33310 GCF_051858335.1 Klebsiella sp. K47 | reverse complement strand
ACACAACCCGCTACGGGGGAGACTTACCCGAAATCTGATTTATTCAACAAAGCCGTAATCTCCTGGTATGTACAAAGTATATATGCAGATGAAAAGGTGTTTGGATCTGACTGAGTGTAATTATAGTTCACGACTTATCTGCCAGCGGCTGAACTTCAGGTACAGGAATTCACGTTTATCACTCGTACCAGACTCTCCGGAGGACCAGGGGAATGACCGGGTCTGTTACGGTGAGGGAATCTGTAAACCTCAGGATTTTTGCCGGGAAAGTACGTATAACTGCTATCTTGATTAGTAAATGTTAAAATTTGTAGGTATCCACCCGTTAAACAAAATGATTAATATTTAAAAATACTCGTTGAGCACCCGTGCCGTAATAATGAAGTACATTAAAAACGTTATCCGGTCATGTGAAGCTGAGACCGTCTCTTCGTCATGTAAAATGCCGTACTTTCTTTGTCGTGAAGAATGACCGGGTTAAGTCCATAAGGTTGAGAGGAAGTCTGCTGATGTGATACGCTCAAGGCGAGATTTATCTCAGTGAGAACTCACGGCAACAAAAAGTTTTTGGACAACAAAACACAAAGTTGTTTTGGACTGTAGGAGTCCAAGAGACAATGACTTTACATACAACGCCGTGTAACGGATTTTACATTATTACAAATCCTGTGTTACAAGAGAGTTATGGACATGATTGAAAAAATATGTGAAGTAATTGATGGTGAATACGTCTGTGATATAGATATTAGCGTTGAAGAATGGAAGATTTTATTAAGGGATAAAAAAGTTTTTGATGACAAAAGTATTGCAGCGTTAAAAAAATGGTTCATTGAGCCAGACCATTCCTGTACATGTTTCGATATCGGCAAGAAGTACGACCTGCACAGTATGAGTGCTAATGGTGTAATCAATGGGTTGGGTGGAAGAGTTCAGAAGCAGCTTGGCCGATTCGAGGTTAAAGGAGTCGGAAAGATTGCTTCCGGGACAAAATTCATTACAGTCATGAAAAGTAGAGAAATTAAAGGAAACCCAAAGCGAAATTTATGGACTATCCGTGAAGAACTTGTTCAGGCAATAAAAGAACTAGATTTTTTTAGTACGAACGAAAGCTCAAGCATTGATTTTTACTCAGATAATGATTTGATCACTGCTCTAGAAGAAAGTAATCACTTTGACGTTACTCAGACATTTGAGTATAGCGAAAAAGCGAAACCTAAGAAAGCTGCAATAGAAGTCAAAAATGGACTCTCATACCCAAGAAGTAAATCTGTTTCAAAAAATGCGCTTAACAAAGCTGATTATAAATGTGAAATTAATTGCGACCATCCAACGTTCAGAAGGCGAAACTCTCCTCTAAATTACACAGAACCTCATCACATTGTCCCGATGTCAAAGCAAGACTATTTTGAGAATTCACTGGATGTGGAAGAGAATATCATATCACTATGTTGCAACTGCCATAAACAAATTCATCTTGGCAAGGGGTTTGAAGATATGTTGAGGAAAATATATGCCGAGCGGAAAGATGTATTAAAAAAAGCGGGAATCGAGATATTATTAGAGGATTTGATTCTTTTTTACAAGATGGAAGGTAATTAATCTTCGAGAAGATGCATGCTTATTTTTATTTTTTTAGCAATGAATGTGAAATACTGCCTGACTATCAATCCTGTCATGTGGTTCAGATTTATGGGGGAGGGTTTTAATATTTTACCAGCATGGCATGTCGATCAATCGGTTAAGTATAGCGCCAGGTAACCAGACGGATTTTCCCTCTCAGGCGGGAGTCGTTATCCATCGTCCAGTACCTGATTAAAAGTAGGGGTAATTACAAGAAAATTAAATTGTATGACTATTATTTCCGTTCAGAAAAGAAAGTTACATTAAAAACCCGAAATTGTTCGGGTTTTTAATTAGTTAAGTGCTATATATTTTCGTGTCCGGGGGTACCCTAAGAGGGTGCGCAAGACAACACTCCAATGTTCATTATTTATGACTGTCAAGCCATTTATTCATCTGCTCAATTTCACCTTTTTGAGCTTTAATGATGTCCTGCGCAAGCTTTCTCATTTCGGGATCTTTTCCGTATTTGAGCTCGGTCTCAGCCATTGCGATTGCCCCTTCATGGTGTGCGATCATACCTTTTGCAAAGGCCTTATCGGGATTGGATTCATTAACGGCGGCCATCATTTTTTCATGCATATTTTTCATGCCAGCCATATATTCCTGTGATGATGCCGATGAGTGCATATCTGACATTTTCATTTCCGAATGTTCAGCAGAAATGGCTGGCAGGGATAACATTAATATTACAAAAAGGGTGTTTTTGATTTTCATATAATAATTCCTTTCAGACAGGTACCGGTTAAGTGTAGCTGAGTCAGACAAAAAAGCCCCCTGACGGGGGGCAAAAATGTAGCAACGTTGTTTCAGGAAAATCTATCAGGGAAAAGGTAACAGCACGGATACTACCGTCGCATTCAGCCTGCATTGATCATGCGGCGGTGCGCTTCGGCCATGGCCTGATGTGGGCCGGATTGCCCGTTATTCATGAATTCATGGGCAACCGCTGCTCTTTCATGCTCATTCATCGCCGCGTAAGACGTTGACGGGACGGTCGTGGATACCGTGTTATTTCCCATCATCTTCTGATGACTTTCCACCATTTTCTGGTGCGCATCCGCCGAGCCGTTCGTCATGGTCTCATGAGCAATAATGGCCTGTTCATGCTGGTCCATACCGGTCATACGAGGAGCAGTCCCCTGGATCCCGACAGGAGCCGCAGCAGACTGCATCTGGTGAGCAGGAGCCTGTGCATTGTTGACGCGATCATGGATATTCACGGTTTCAGTGGCCCAGGCCGATGAAATTAAACCAAAGCCCAGCAAAGATGCTAATACGATATTTTTCATGATAACTCTCCATTTCTGAATTAGTGATGTCCGGGGAAGTACAACCGGTGTTTTCAGTTCCATAACTGAAACAAGTTCGGCAGCGTTTATTTCTCCGGAAGAGGGCTGGATATTCATTTCCTGGCGTACTCTGACGCCGGGTATTGATGAAGCAATCCAGCCTTCCTGATAAGTTGCACTAATTATATTGAATGGCTTCTGTTTGCTGCATGACAGGCTAATGACATCTTTGTCATTTACATCTTTATTTTCAGCATTGGGTTTCCGGGATCATTTTCTCCAGTCTGGGCACGGATAAGATAAAACGCGTGGAGCGTACGTCTGATTCCACCTGCACTCTTCCGTGATGTGCTTCCACGATTGACTTCACAATCGCAAGGCCGATGCCGCTGCCTTCTCCTTTTCGTTGTCTGGATGGATCCACCCGATAAAAACGGTCAAACAGCCTTGATAAATGTTCTTCAGGGATCGGTTTCCCCGGATTTTCAATCACAAGGTCAAAAAAGCTCTCCTGCTCTCTTATTGAGACGGTGATTGCCTGTCCCTCCGGGGTATAACGCAGGGCATTGGATAACAGATTATTGATCGCCCTTCTGAACATTTGTGGATCTCCCTCAACCAGGCAGGGCATCCCGTTAAATTTGAGCGTGATATTGCGTTCTTCGGCCCAGGCTTCGAAAAACTCGAAGACTTTCATGACTTCCGCTCTGAGGTCAAACATGACCCTGTCAGGTATCAGCTGATTATTATCTGCCTGTGCCAGGAACAGCATATCGCTGACCATTTTGGTCATCCGGTTATACTCTTCAAGACTGGAATAGAGGACATCCTCAAGTTCCCTCTGTGTTCGATCCTGACTCAGTGCGATTTCAGTCTGCGTCACCAGATTGGTGATGGGCGTTCTGATCTCATGCGCGATATCGGCAGAGAAATTGGCCTGGCGGGTAAAGACATCCTCAATTTTTCCAATCATATGATTGAACGAGATAACCAGTTGCTCCAGCTCAATGGGAACGCGTGTCGGTTCCAGTCGCGCATCAAGATTCTCGGAGGTGATGTTTTTAATGGCATTGCTGACATTACGAAGGGGCAGGTGCCCCTGACGGACAGCGATTCGAATGATCAGAACAATCAACAGGCTTATCACGACGGCAATCGCAATCAGGTTCTTTTTCAGCGCATCGAGGTAATGGAGATGGAAATTAATGGATAGGCCAGTCAGCATGACATAGTTCTGCTGTTTGCCCTGAAATATCGCCTGACCAGAGGAGGCGATAATCCTGTATGTTTCCATCTTCATTTCGGACCCGGTATCCATCGGTCCCGCAGGATCCTCCACCGTCCAGAGAAAGACATCCCGTGCGCGGCTGTGCTCGCTAAAATCTGCTGAATTCACTGCCGGGCGTAGTGCCGCCCCCTGAGCTGAGCTAAAGAGCACTTCACCCCTGGGATTGAGGAGCAAAAGGGCAACGTTGCGGTAGCTGGCAATTGATTCCTTTATTTTGCTTATTTTTTTATCATCCGGATCCACCGGGGACTGCAGTATACGGTTCAGTGTGGTGCTGATTTGTTGAAGATCGCTGACATCCTGCTCGGCAAAATGATTTTCAACAGAATGCAGCATAAACCAGGTGAAGGCGATAAAAGCCAGTATCGTGGACAGGCTGATAAAAAAGGTCAGCCGCAGAGCGAGTGAGAAAGGGCGTCTGGAAGGTTTGCTATGCATCCGGGACCTCCAGCATGTAGCCCACGCCCCGGACTGTCTGGATCAGCTTTGTCCCGTAATCGTTGTCTATTTTAGCGCGGAGTCGCTTTACTGCGACATCGATCGCATTAGTGTCGCTGTCAAAATTCATGTCCCAGACCTGAGAGGCAATCAGGGAGCGGGGAAGAACCTCTCCCTGATGGCGAATGAAGAATTCCAGCAGGCTGAACTCTTTACTGGTGAGCACAATGCGGTTTCCGGCGCGACTGACTTTTCTGGATACGAGATCAATCGAGAGGTCAGCCACCTTAAACTGGCTTTCCGTGATCATCGTGTTTCCCCGCCTCAGAAGGGTTCTCACCCGGGCGAGCAGTTCGGCAAACGCAAAGGGTTTAACCAGATAATCGTCCGCACCCAGTTCCAGTCCTTTGACCCTATGTTCGATCGTGCCGAGGGCTGTCAGCAGTAAGACCGGCATACCCTTTCCGGCAGTGCGCAGCATGCGGATGATATCCCAGCCGTTCACATCAGGTAGCATGATATCCAGAATGACTAAATCATACTCGGCTGTCATGGCGAGATGATATCCGGTAAGACCATTATCAGCGTGATCCACTACGAACCCTGCCTCTGTAAGCCCTTTGCTGAGATATTCACCTGTTTTAATTTCGTCTTCGACGATCAATATTTTCATCTTGCTCCCCGGCTGGCTGCTAATGTCATTCTATTGCGCCCACGATCGTTATCAACGGATTACAGCAAAAATGACAACATTGTCATTATCCTGTCACCCGGCAAACAGAGAGCGTTAGGTAAAGTACCCCTATCAATACTCTGGACTTCATTTGAACCATTTACCAGGTCTGCCTGGACGAGAAGCGTTATGTTCAAATTAAAATTACTCAGCATTAGCACGATATTCATCCTGGCAGGCTGCGTGTCGCTTGCGCCTGAATATCAGCGGCCCGCAGCACCGGTACCCCAGCAGTTTTCACTGTCCCATAACAGCCTGACGCCAGCGGTAAATGGCTATCAGGATACGGGCTGGCGTAACTTTTTTGTCGATCCCCAGGTTACCCGGTTGATCGGTGAAGCTCTGACTAATAACCGTGATTTGAGAATGGCTGCCCTGAAGGTTGAAGAGGCCCGAGCCCAGTTCAACGTCACGGATGCAGATCGTTATCCCCAGCTGAATGCCTCATCCGGGATAACATACAGCGGTGGTCTGAAAGGTGACAAGCCGACCACACAGGAGTACGACGCGAGACTGGAGCTCAGCTATGAGCTCGATTTTTTCGGCAAACTTAAGAACATGAGTGATGCTGACCGCCAGAACTACTTTGCCAGCGAAGAAGCCCGTCGGGCCGTACACATCCTGCTGGTCTCCAACGTTTCACAGAGCTATTTCAGCCAGCAACTGGCGTACGAACAACTCCGTATTGCGCGGGAAACGCTGAAAAATTATGAACAGTCCTATGCTTTCGTTGAGCAACAGCTCGTGACCGGGAGTACGAACGTTCTGGCACTTGAACAGGCGAGAGGACAAATCGAAAGTACCCGCGCCGAAATAGCCAAACGAGAAGGCGATCTGGCTCAGGCAAACAATGCCCTGCAACTGGTGCTGGGAACGTACCGCGCACTTCCGTCAGAAAAAGGGATGAAAGGCGGGGAGATCGCACCAGTAAAATTGCCACCAAATCTATCTTCACAAATTTTGCTGCAGCGACCGGATATTATGGAAGCGGAATATCAGCTGAAAGCGGCTGATGCCAATATTGGCGCAGCGCGAGCGGCCTTTTTCCCCTCCATTACCCTGACCAGTGGTCTTTCCGCAAGCAGTACGGAGCTGTCAAGCCTGTTTACGTCAGGAAGTGGAATGTGGAATTTTATCCCTAAAATTGAAATTCCTATTTTTAATGCTGGCAGGAATAAAGCCAATCTGAAGCTGGCTGAAATTCGCCAGCAACAATCGGTGGTTAATTACGAACAAAAAATTCAGTCAGCCTTTAAGGATGTTTCCGACACGCTTGCGCTGCGCGACAGCCTTAGCCAGCAACTTGAGTCACAGCAGCGTTATCTTGATTCACTTCAGATAACTCTCCAGCGTGCCAGAGGATTATATGCAAGTGGTGCTGTCAGTTACATCGAAGTGCTGGATGCAGAACGTTCCCTCTTCGCTACGCAGCAAACCATTCTCGATCTTACCTATTCCCGACAGGTTAACGAAATTAATCTGTTTACCGCGCTGGGTGGCGGTTGGGTAGAGTAAATTTATTTAATTAATCAGGAAATTAAAAATGCGTAATTCACTTAAAGCCGTTTTATTTGGTGCCTTCTCTGTCATGTTTTCTGCCGGTCTTCATGCTGAAACACATCAGCATGGCGATATGAATGCTGCCAGTGATGCTTCGGTACAGCAGGTTATCAAGGGCACCGGTGTCGTTAAAGACATTGATATGAATAGTAAAAAGATTACCATTTCGCACGAAGCAATCCCTGCGGTGGGCTGGCCTGCAATGACCATGCGCTTCACTTTTGTTAATGCAGACGACGCTATCAATGCCCTGAAAACCGGCAACCATGTCGATTTCTCGTTTATTCAGCAGGGCAATATCTCCTTACTCAAAAGCATTAACGTTACGCAATCCTGATTATCAGTCCGGAGCGAATACATCCAGTGCGCCTGAACATTCATTAAGGGATTACTGTGAATGAATGATCGGGCGCATATGCCAGGTGTTTTGATTTTTCAGCGAGAAATTGTATGGCTTCTTTAAAGATAAAATATGCTGCAATAATTATCAGCAGCCTCATAGCAGGGGGGCTGATATCGGTTACTGCCTGGCAGTATGTAAACTCATCACAAAAAACAGTACAAACCGAACAAAAGGCACCGGAGCGAAAGGTACTTTTCTGGTATGACCCGATGAAACCGGATACCAAATTTGATAAACCCGGAAAATCTCCCTTTATGGATATGGACCTGGTGCCAAAATATGCTGATGAAAGCGGCGATAAAAGCAGTGGCGGGATCCGTATCGATCCAACGCAGGTTCAGAATCTGGGATTAAAAACGCAAAAAGTCACGCGAGGAATGCTGAATTATTCTCAGACAATCCCGGCTAATGTCAGTTACAACGAGTATCAGTTTGTCATTGTGCAGGCGCGCTCTGACGGTTTCGTCGAAAAAGTGTATCCCCTGACGATTGGCGATCATGTGAAGAAAGGCACTCCGCTTATCGATATCACCATTCCTGAATGGGTTGAGGCACAAAGTGAGTTCCTGCTGTTATCCGGTACAGGCGGTACGTCAACCCAGATAAAAGGGGTTCTGGAGCGACTTCGTCTGGCTGGTATGCCGGAAGAGGATATTCAAAGGCTGCGTTCAACCCGCACAATCCAGACCCGTTTTACCATTAAAGCACCTATTGATGGTGTCATTACTGCGTTTGACCTGCGCACCGGAATGAATATTTCGAAAGATAAAGTAGTGGCTCAGATTCAGGGGATGGACCCGGTCTGGATCAGCGCTGCAGTGCCAGAATCTATCGCATATCTGCTGAAAGATACGTCGCAGTTTGAAATTTCGGTACCGGCTTATCCGGATAAAAC
Organism: Klebsiella sp. K47; assembly: GCF_051858335.1. Classification (NCBI taxonomy): domain Bacteria; kingdom Pseudomonadati; phylum Pseudomonadota; class Gammaproteobacteria; order Enterobacterales; family Enterobacteriaceae; genus Klebsiella; species Klebsiella sp. K47. Next base: position 25,081 of record NZ_JBPYUI010000040.1, on the reverse strand, counting down.
ATTCCATGTCGAAAAATGGAACATTCTTCCCAGCGTGGATCAGACAACCCGTACGCTTCAGGTCCGTCTCCAGGTTTCTAATAAGGATGAGTTTCTCAAGCCGGGCATGAATGCCTATCTGAAACTGAATACCAAGAGCCAGGAGATGCTGCTGATACCAAGCCAGGCCGTTATCGATACCGGCAAAGAACAGCGCGTGATTACTGTTGATGATGAAGGCAAGTTTGTGCCGAAACAGATCCACGTTCTGCATGAATCACAGCAACAGTCCGGCATCGGTTCCGGCCTGAATGAAGGCGATACCGTGGTGGTCAGTGGCCTGTTCCTCATTGACTCCGAAGCCAATATTACGGGCGCGCTGGAACGTATGCGCCACCCTGAAAAAACAGAAAGCAGTATGCCAGCAATGTCTGACCAGCCTGTAAATATGCATTCAGGGCACTGAGGAGACGACGATGATTGAATGGATTATCCGGCGCTCTGTCGCCAACCGTTTCCTGGTCATGATGGGCGCACTGTTTCTCAGCATCTGGGGTACATGGACGATTATTAACACGCCGGTCGATGCCTTGCCTGACCTGTCAGATGTGCAGGTCATTATCAAAACCAGCTATCCCGGCCAGGCCCCGCAGATTGTAGAAAACCAGGTCACCTATCCACTTACCACCACCATGCTGTCCGTACCTGGCGCAAAAACCGTGCGTGGTTTTTCACAGTTCGGGGATTCGTATGTGTATGTCATTTTTGAAGACGGCACCGATCTGTACTGGGCCCGTTCCCGCGTGCTGGAATATCTGAATCAGGTTCAGGGAAAACTGCCTGCCGGTGTGAGCTCTGAAATCGGTCCTGATGCCACGGGTGTGGGCTGGATTTTTGAATATGCCCTTGTCGATCGCAACGGAAAACACGACCTTTCAGAACTGCGCTCTCTGCAGGACTGGTTCCTGAAATTTGAGCTGAAAACCATCCCGAACGTGGCTGAGGTCGCTTCGGTTGGCGGCGTGGTGAAACAGTACCAGATTCAGGTCAATCCGGTAAAACTGTCCCAGTACGGTATCAGCCTGCCCGAAGTGAAACAGGCACTTGAATCGTCTAACCAGGAGGCCGGTGGCTCATCCGTTGAAATGGCCGAAGCGGAGTATATGGTCCGTGCCAGCGGTTATCTTCAGAGCATTGATGATTTTAATAACATCGTCCTGAAAACAGGTGAGAACGGCGTGCCGGTTTATCTGCGGGATGTTGCCCGCGTGCAGACCGGGCCCGAAATGAGGCGTGGTATTGCCGAGCTGAACGGCCAGGGAGAAGTCGCTGGCGGCGTGGTGATCCTGCGGTCGGGTAAAAATGCGCGCGACGTTATCACGGCAGTGAGGGATAAACTGGAGACGCTGAAGGCCAGCCTGCCGGAAGGCGTTGAAATCGTGACCACCTACGATCGCAGCCAGTTAATCGACCGGGCGATTGATAACCTCAGTTACAAGCTTCTTGAAGAGTTTATCGTTGTTGCTGTCGTTTGCGCACTGTTCCTCTGGCATGTCCGTTCTGCCCTGGTGGCGATTATTTCTCTGCCACTTGGCCTGTGTATCGCCTTTATCGTCATGCACTTCCAGGGACTGAACGCCAATATCATGTCGCTGGGAGGGATAGCGATTGCCGTCGGTGCGATGGTGGATGCCGCCATTGTGATGATTGAAAATGCGCACAAACGGCTTGAGGAGTGGGATCATCAGCATCCGGGTGAGCAGATTGACAACGCCACCCGCTGGAAGGTGATTACCGACGCCTCCGTGGAAGTGGGACCCGCGTTGTTCATTAGCCTGCTGATCATCACCCTGTCCTTTATTCCTATCTTTACCCTGGAAGGGCAGGAAGGTCGTCTGTTTGGCCCGCTGGCATTCACGAAAACGTACTCCATGGCGGGAGCGGCCGCACTGGCCATCATCGTCATTCCTATTCTGATGGGATTCTGGATCCGGGGGAAAATTCCTGCCGAGACAAGTAACCCCCTGAACCGGGTGCTGATCAAAGCGTATCATCCTTTGCTGCTGCGGGTCCTCCACTGGCCAAAAACAACCCTGCTGGTTGCGGCCTTGTCCATTTTCACGGTTATCTGGCCACTGAGTCAGGTGGGCGGTGAATTTCTGCCGAAGATTAACGAGGGCGATCTGCTGTATATGCCGTCGACCTTGCCTGGCGTCTCTCCGGCAGAAGCTGCAGCGCTCCTGCAGACAACAGACAAGTTAATCAAAAGCGTTCCTGAAGTGGCTTCTGTATTTGGCAAGACCGGTAAAGCAGAGACCGCAACGGATTCCGCGCCGCTCGAAATGGTGGAAACCACGATCCAGCTCAAACCTGAGGATCAGTGGCGTCCCGGCATGACAATTGACAAGATTATTGATGAACTCGACAGGACAGTCCGTTTACCGGGTCTGGCAAACCTCTGGGTGCCGCCTATCCGTAACCGTATTGATATGCTCTCAACCGGGATCAAAAGCCCGATAGGTATCAAAGTGTCCGGGACTGTTCTGTCCGATATCGACGCGACGGCGCAGAGTATCGAGGCGGTAGCCAAAACCGTGCCTGGCGTGGTGTCTGTCCTGGCTGAGCGACTTGAGGGCGGGCGCTACATCGATATCGATATCAACCGGGAGAAAGCTTCCCGGTACGGGATGACTGTGGGCGACGTCCAGCTGTTCGTCTCTTCAGCAATCGGTGGGGCTATGGTGGGTGAGACGGTTGAAGGCGTGGCCCGGTACCCTATTAACATTCGCTATCCGCAGGATTACCGTAACAGTCCGCAGGCGTTGAGAGAGATGCCAATCCTGACCCCAATGAAGCAGCAAATTACGCTGGGCGATGTTGCCGATATTAAGGTCGTTTCCGGACCAACCATGCTGAAAACCGAAAATGCCCGGCCAGCCAGCTGGATTTATGTTGATGCCCGCGGCAGGGACATGGTGTCGGTGGTGAACGATATTAAGACGGCCATCAGTGAGAAAGTGAAACTGAGACCGGGGACCAGTGTGGCATTCTCAGGACAGTTTGAATTACTCGAGCACGCCAATAAGAAATTAAAACTGATGGTACCGATGACGGTGATGATCATCTTCATCCTGTTATATCTGGCATTCCGCCGGGCTGATGAGGCCTTACTTATTCTGATGAGCCTGCCGTTTGCCCTGGTTGGCGGGATATGGTTCCTGTACTGGCAGGGCTTCCATATGTCAGTGGCGACCGGAACCGGGTTTATCGCCCTGGCCGGGGTGGCAGCAGAGTTTGGCGTGGTCATGCTGATGTATCTGCGTCATGCCATTGAAGCGCACCCGGAATTGTCCCGTAAAGAGACGTTCACACCGGAAGGCCTTGATGAAGCCCTCTATCATGGTGCCGTACTGCGTGTCCGGCCGAAAGCCATGACCGTGGCGGTGATCATTGCGGGTCTGCTGCCAATACTCTGGGGAACCGGTGCAGGTTCAGAAGTCATGAGCCGTATCGCGGCACCCATGATTGGTGGGATGATCACGGCTCCGCTGCTGTCCCTGTTCATTATTCCTGCCGCCTACAAATTAATCTGGCTGCGCAGACATAAAAAAAGCGTGTCCTGAACCTGAAAGGGCACCCCCTGTGGGTGTCCTTCTTTACTGATTCACCCTGAAGTCAGGGTTTATATCGATAATATACAGAGGTGAGTATGAAAAAAGTGGTTCTAATGGCGCTGGCTCTCGGCCTTTCACTACCCGCGATGGCGAGTGAAAAAGTCATTGATATGTACAAATCTGAAAACTGTGGCTGTTGTTCCCTGTGGGGCAAAGCGATGGAAAAAGACGGGTTTGAAGTACGAACTCACGTCATGAATGATCAGGCGCTGTCAGCCCTGAAAGAAAAGCATGCTATTCCTGCAGGACTACGAAGTTGTCATACCGCGGTTGCCGGTAATTTGATCATTGAAGGCCATGTGCCTGCGACAACGATACATAAGGCAATGCAGTCTGGTTCGGTTATATACGGTCTCGCCACCCCCGGTATGCCAGCAGGAAGTCCTGGAATGGAGATGGGAGCCCGAAAAGAGGCTTACGATGTTATCGCATTCTCACCGGATGGAAGTAAAAAAGTCTTCCAGCGAATCGAATAGTCAGCGGAACGGCTGATAACGGGACGCCGGTAGCAGGCACTCCTGTGCCGGCGATATTCGTGGTAATCGCATCCATGACATACCCTGAAGACAGAAGATGCTTCGGTATGCATAAGGAGAGTTACTGTGAAAAATGACAATGCAGTGCAACACAACAACCAGACTGCTTCTGAGCAGACATTATCCCCGGACGAGGGCCACGTATTGCATAAGGTGAGAGATCCCGTGTGCGGGATGGCCATCCTGCCCGACAGGGCGCACAGCAGCATTCGATACCAGGACCACCAACTTTATTTCTGCTCCGCCAGCTGTGAGAGTAAATTTAAAGCCCATCCCGATCGTTATCTTACCGAAGATGCCAGTGAACATTCCCATCACCATCACCACGATCATCACGAAGTCAGCCCTGATCAGATAAAACAGCCTCACAACCAGGCGGAAAAAGAGAATTCTGAAGGTGTGTGGACATGTCCGATGCACCCGGAGATACGCCGCAGTGGTCCCGGAAGCTGTCCTGTCTGTGGAATGGCACTGGAGCCGCTCGTAGCTACGGCATCCACGGGGCCGAGTGATGAACTTCACGACATGACAAGACGCTTCTGGCTGGGGTTGTTGCTGGCGTTTCCGGTTCTGGTACTCGAAATGGGATCTCATCTGTTTCCCGACTTGAGGAATACAGTACCGCCACAGTACAACACATGGCTGCAGTTGCTTCTGGCCTCCCCTGTCGTGTTGTGGTGTGGCTGGCCATTCTTCGCCCGGGCCGGAATGTCGTTACGTAACCGCTCCCTGAATATGTTTACCCTTGTTGCAATGGGGACCGGCGTAGCCTGGGTTTACAGCGTCATTGCAACCGTCTTCCCCTCCTGGTTTCCTGCATCGTTCAGAAACATGGATGGCCTGGTGGCCGTTTATTTTGAAGCCGCAGCAGTTATTACGGTGCTTGTTCTGCTGGGACAGGTTCTTGAGCTGCGGGCACGGGAACAAACCTCAGGCGCCATTACTGCGCTTCTGAACCTTGCCCCCAAAACCGCCAGACGGCTGGATCATGACGGTCATGAAACGGATATTAATGCGGAAGATGTCCTGCCTGGCGATAAGCTCCGCATCAGACCTGGAGAGAGTATTCCGGTCGACGGTATCGTGATCGAAGGCAAAACAACCGTTGATGAATCGATGGTGACCGGGGAGTCTATGCCGGTTACCAAAACGAAGGGTGACCCTGTCATTGGGGGGACGATTAATCAGACAGGTAGTCTTATCATCCGTGCAGAGAAAGTCGGTGATGAAACGATGCTCTCACGAATTGTTCAGATGGTCGCTGATGCACAGCGTTCGCGTGCCCCCATCCAGAGAATGGCAGACAGCGTTTCAGGCTGGTTTGTTCCTCTGGTGATACTTATCGCGGTTGTTGCTTTCTTGATCTGGTCTGTCTGGGGGCCCGAGCCCAGGATGGCGCACGGTCTCATTGCGGCTGTGTCGGTCCTGATTATTGCCTGTCCCTGCGCGCTGGGACTGGCCACGCCGATGTCGATAATGGTGGGGGTGGGCAAAGGCGCCCAGGCCGGGGTGTTAATCAAGAATGCCGAAGCCCTTGAGCGTCTTGAAAAAGTGGACACGCTGGTTGTCGACAAAACAGGCACGCTCACGGAAGGTTCGCCTACGGTGACAGGGATTATCAGTCTCAGTCCGGGTGGGGAAATATCTCTTTTACGTGTAACAGCTGCAGTGGAAAAAGGTTCGCAGCATCCGTTGGGTATGGCTGTTGTCAGAGCCGCGCATGAAAAGGGGATCGTGATACCTGCCGTCAGTAATTTCAATGCCCCGTCGGGGAAAGGTGTCTCAGGCGATGTCGAAGGTCAACGGGTTGTTATTGGTAATGAACTGGCTATGCAGGAAAACAGTATCGTTATTGATAATCAAAAGGCCGTTGCGGATACGTTGCGGATGGAAGGCGCTACCGTTATCTATGTGGCCACAGACGGGAACCTTGCAGGCCTGATAGCTATCTCGGATCCCGTGAAAGCAACCACGCCGGATGCGCTTAAAGCTTTGCGTCAGGCGGGGATCCGCATTGTTATGCTCACCGGGGATAACCAGCTTACTGCTGAAGCAGTCGCACGGAAACTGGGAATAGATGAGGTTGAAGCCGGGATTCTGCCGGATGGCAAAAAAGCAGTGATAACCCGACTGAAAGCGTCTGGCCATGTGGTTGCGATGGCCGGAGACGGTGTGAATGATGCCCCGGCGCTGGCAGCGGCTGACGTGGGAATAGCCATGGGAACGGGTACAGATGTGGCAATTGAAAGTGCCGGAGTCACCCTTCTCAAAGGCGACTTGATGATACTGAACAGGGCCCGTCATCTGTCAGAAATCACCATGAAAAATATCCGACAGAATCTGTTTTTTGCATTTATCTACAACGCACTTGGCGTGCCTGTGGCTGCAGGCCTGCTTTATCCTGTGTATGGAATACTGCTGTCGCCAGTTATTGCGGCGGCGGCCATGGCTCTTTCCTCCGTCAGCGTCATTGTGAATGCGTTGCGTCTGAAAAGTGTCAGGCTCGGGAAATAACACTGAGTGAAGGGGCTGTTACGAACAGAAGGAGTCCAGTATGAAAAGTACCACCTATGCGCTTATTGCTGTCGCCGCGATCGCGGCATTTGCCCTCCTGCGCGAACACTGGTCACATGTGGCAGGTTACTGGCCATATCTGTTATTGCTGGTCTGCCCGCTAATGCATCTTTTCCACGGCCACGGAGGGCATGGAGATCATCAACATCAAGGAAGTGAAAACGATAAAAAAAATTAATCCGGCAGACGGGGCCGCGTCGCGGCCCCGTTATCAGTCCAGGTATCGTTCGTAGTCTCTGGCATGCGCAAAGGCATGCTGTTCAAGTTTGTTATCAGCGGGTGCCGCTGCCCGGAACGCCAGTGAGTTAACAGGATTGTTATTGATGACCAGCTCGTAATGCAGATGAGGACCGGATGAACGTCCGCTGTTACCGGATAACGCAATAGCGCCTCCCCGGGTAACCCTGGCCCCTTTAGTAACGAGTATTTTATTGAGGTGGAGATAGCGAGTTTTAACACCGGCTTTTCCTGTTACTTCAACAAAATATCCCATGGTGCTGTTGTATTCGGCCCGGGTGATTTTTCCGTCGATGACGCTGACTATTTTCGTGTTCATGGGCATGGAATAATCAATGCCATTATGGGGACTCACTTTTCCCGATACCGGGTTAAGTCTTGCAGGATTGAAAGGCGAACTGAGTCTTGCTGTGGCCGGTAACGGATAATCGAGACTGCCTTTCCCGGAAGTATCGGAAAGGTTATAGAACTTTTTATCTGATATACGATACGCCGTGTAATTAAATGAACCGGACGTAAATTTATAGGCCACGACACGTGATTTTCCCGCTTTCTTTTGCAGTACGAGTTTTAATGATTCATTTTTTTTCAAATGCCGCAGATTAAACCGGGAAGGCAAGGAGCGCTGAAGAGTAGCGATCTCGTTCGATTCCAGCCCCGAGCGGGTGGCTGAAAGGTAGGCATTTTCTTTTACGACATCGGTAGAATACATTTACTGGAATTCGCCGTTAGCATGAACACTGCGGCGTATGCTAGGGGTTTTCAGGAGGCGTGTCATCTGTCAGTTAATCGGGAGCACCGTTGATGGTCGTCATTTTTGTAACATATCTTGTTTCCCGTTTGCTCCTGAAGCTCTGGGAACTGTATGACCAGCCCGACGGTGATGATTAACGGGACTGAAACAGGTTACGGCAGAGCAATATGGGGCTCATGTCCTGCTACGTAACCCGTCAGTAAAGCCCTGCTGCGCACCTGACGCTAAGCACTAACCCGCCTGCAGTTACCTGGTCGAATACAGCCCGCGAAGCTTTCTTGCCTGCGTCTGATGTGCTTCCGCACCGGCATTATTGACCTGCTCATGCACGAGAGCGGCTTTTTCTCCGGCATTCAGTTCGTTAAAAGAAGAAGACGAGGTCTTTGAATTTGCATCACTGCCGGACAGCATTTTTTTATGTTCCTCAATCATTTTCTGATGCGCATAGGACGCGCTGTTGTTCATAAATGAATGAGCAACAATGGCCCTTTCATGTTCATTCATTTCAGAGAATGAGGGCGTGTTGTTTTTATTAACCCTGTCCGGTAAGTTTTCATGCGTCGAGGAGTTCACATGACTGACGGCTGAGGCATTATTAACAAATCGATGTGCTTCATGGGCAATATCACTGGACTGAGCAAAAGCTGCCCCACAAAATAAAGCTGTAAACGCAGTGGTCGTGATTAATATATTCATGTGTAATTACCTTCTGAGGTACATAAAAGATGTCCTTATGATCATATATAAAAAAATCAACCTGTGGGGAAGATGACGTAAATGTAATACAGCCACGTACATTACACGATTGTAATGAATTTGTTTCTTAAGGTGTGCTAGATTCATTTCATTGTAAGTGGATGAACCAGTAATTTAATTTAAATCGGTTCTCGAATTCTGTCAGTAACCATACTTTAAATAAGGGAATGCGCATGCTGTTGAAAACGTCTCGACGAACTTTCCTGAAGGGGTTAACCCTCTCTGGCGTAGCCGGAAGTCTTGGCGTATGGAGTTTCAATGCGCGTTCCAGTCTGAGCCTGCCAGTTGCCGCGTCCCTGCAGGGTACTCAGTTTGACCTGACCATTGGTGAAACGGCCGTCAATATCACGGGCAGTGAGCGTCAGGCCAAAACAATCAATGGAGGCCTGCCGGGGCCCGTTCTTCGCTGGAAAGAAGGTGACACCATTACCCTGAAGGTCAAAAACCGTCTTAATGAACAGACGTCCATTCACTGGCACGGCATTATTCTTCCGGCCAATATGGATGGTGTTCCGGGGCTGAGTTTTATGGGCATAGAGCCTGATGATACCTACGTTTACACCTTTAAGGTTAAGCAGAACGGGACTTACTGGTACCACAGCCATTCCGGTCTGCAGGAACAGGAGGGGGTATACGGTGCCATTATCATCGATGCCAGGGAGCCAGAACCGTTTGCTTACGATCGTGAGCATGTGGTCATGTTGTCTGACTGGACCGATGAAAATCCTCACAGCCTGCTGAAAAAATTAAAAAAACAGTCGGATTACTACAATTTCAATAAACCAACCGTTGGCTCTTTTTTCCGCGACGTGAATACCAGGGGGCTGTCAGCCACCATTGCCGATCGGAAAATGTGGGCTGAAATGAAAATGAATCCGACTGACCTCGCGGATGTCAGTGGCTACACCTACACCTATCTCATGAACGGGCAGGCCCCGCTGAAAAACTGGACCGGACTGTTCCGTCCCGGTGAAAAGATACGCTTACGGTTTATCAACGGCTCGGCAATGACCTATTTCGATATCCGTATCCCCGGGCTGAAAATGACGGTCGTGGCTGCAGATGGCCAGTATGTAAACCCGGTTACCGTTGACGAATTCAGGATTGCCGTTGCCGAAACCTATGATGTCATTGTGGAGCCTCAGGGTGAGGCCTATACCATCTTCGCACAATCCATGGACAGGACCGGTTACGCTCGAGGGACACTGGCCACGAGAGAGGGGTTAAGTGCTGCCGTTCCCCCCCTCGATCCCCGTCCTCTGTTGACCATGGAAGATATGGGTATGGGGGGAATGGGACATGATATGGCAGGAATGGACCACAGCCAGATGGGAGGCATGGATAACAGCGGAGAGATGATGTCTATGGACGGTGCTGACCTTCCGGATAGCGGGACATCCTCCGCGCCCATGGATCACAGCAGCATGGCCGGTATGGATCATTCCCGGATGGCCGGAATGCCGGGTATGCAAAGTCATCCTGCGTCAGAAACGGATAACCCACTGGTTGATATGCAGGCGATGAGCGTCTCTCCGAAATTAAATGATCCGGGTATTGGTCTTCGAAATAACGGAAGAAAGGTTCTCACGTACGCGGATTTGAAAAGCCGCTTTGAGGATCCTGACGGACGTGAACCTGGCCGTACCATAGAACTGCATTTAACCGGCCACATGGAAAAGTTTGCCTGGTCATTTAACGGAATCAAGTTTTCAGATGCCGCACCGGTGCTGCTGAAATACGGTGAGCGGCTCAGGATCACGCTGATCAACGATACCATGATGACTCACCCCATTCACCTGCATGGTATGTGGAGCGATCTGGAAGATGAAAACGGTAATTTCATGGTTCGTAAACACACAATAGATGTTCCCCCTGGTACAAAACGCAGTTACAGAGTGACAGCAGATGCGCTTGGCCGCTGGGCGTATCACTGCCATTTGCTCTATCACATGGAAATGGGAATGTTTCGTGAAGTCCGGGTGGAGGAATGATGCGAATGAAGAGAAATTTGAAGGCCATACCTGTTCTGGTCGCCGGTTTGTTTACCTCACAGCTTTCTATTGCGGCGGGCTCCGTCTCTGCAGATCCCCACGCCGGGCACGACATGTCTGCCATGCAGATGCCAGCAGATGAGAATTTCACTGAGATGACGTCAATGGAGCCCATTGTAACTGAGAGCAGAACGCCAATTCCGCCTGTTACCGATGCCGACCGGAAGGCTGCATTCGGCAATTTACAGGGGCATGCGATTCACGACAGTGCGATTAATTATCTGGTTCTGCTGGATCAACTGGAATGGCAACGGTCGGATAACACCAACAATTTCAGCTGGAGTGTTAACAGCTGGATTGGAGGCGACACAGATCGGATTTGGCTAAAGAGTGAAGGTGAACGAAGCAATGGGGAAACGGAGGCGGCTGAAGCGCAGTTACTCTGGGGACATGCGGTTGGCCCATGGTGGGATTTGGTTGCGGGTGTCAGGCAGGATTTCAGACCTGCTTCTGCCCGGACCTGGGCTGCTGTCGGTTTTCAGGGGCTGGCACTCTATAATTTTGAGTCTGAAATTACGGGTTTTGTCAGTAATGGCGGAAAAGCAGCCCTTCGTCTGGGAGGAGAATACGACGTTTTACTGACTAACCGGCTCATACTCCAGCCATCCTATGAGGTGAATTTCTACAGTCAGGATGATGAATCGCGGGGTCGCGGCAGGGGACTGACTGACACAGAGCTGGGGCTCCGGCTGCGCTATGAAATACGCCGTGAGTTTGCACCCTATATAGGCGTTTCCTGGAATCAACTTTACGGGAAAACATCCGATATGGCGAAAAGAGAAGGTGAGAAAGACCATCAGGTAGTATTCCTGGCGGGAGCCAGAATCTGGTTTTAACGCACTGATATAAAACACTCAACTAAACAGGTAAATAAAATGTCGATTTTAAATAAAGCCATTCTTACAGGTGGCCTCGTTATGGGCGTTGCTTTCTCTGCTATGGCCCATCCGGAATTAAAAAGCTCTGTGCCACAGGCTGATTCAGCCGTAGCGGCCCCGGAAAAGATTCAGCTTAATTTCTCGGAAAATCTGACCGTGAAATTCTCAGGTGCAAAATTAACGATGACGGGTATGAAAGGCATGTCATCACATTCTCCGATGCCGGTCGCGGCAAAAGTGGCGCCAGGCGCTGACCCTAAATCGATGGTCATTATTCCGCGAGAGCCTTTACCCGCTGGCACTTATCGTGTTGACTGGCGCGCGGTTTCTTCAGATACGCACCCTATTACCGGTAATTACACCTTTACAGTGAAGTAATATTATGAACGACCTGATTATGATTGTTATTCGTTTTCTTCTTTATCTGGATTTGATGGTAATATTTGGATTGCCATTTTTTCAGATATATGGAATAAGCGGTGTCAGACATGAAACCTATAACCTGACTAATTTCAGGTCGTTTATAACCTTTGCTGTTGTTACAGGCATCATTCTTACTGGCATTAATATGCTCCTGGTATCTAATGCCATGAGTGGAGTAACTGACCTCAGAGAATTATCCATCCATGTTATCGAGATGGTGATAGAAGAAACTGATGTGGGTATTAGCTGGATTGTCAGGCTCTGTGCCCTGTTTACCACACTCGGTGCTTTGTTCCTTTACACTAATAAGAGAGTATTGTCCTGCCTGCTGATGACGATGAGTGGGGGCGTGGCGCTGGCTACACTTGCCTGGGGAGGACACGCCGTTATGCATGACGGTCTGCATTACTATCTCCATTTACTGAGCGATCTGACCCATCTCGGCGCTGCAGGTGCCTGGACAGGTGCTCTGGTTGCATTTGCTATCCTGCTGATGCGCAGAAACGAGCATAATGCACAGAGCGTCATTGTGATATCTGACTCCCTGGCAAAATTTGCCACGGCAGGAACGGTGATTGTTGTAGCCCTGATCCTGAGTGCGCTGGTCAACTATCTGTATATTGCTGAGGGTAACTTAACTCCCTTATTCAACAGTTCCTGGGGGAGGATATTGCTTGCCAAGACGGCTCTGTTTGTTCTGATGCTTCTTCTGGCTGCAGCAAACCGGTTTCACCTGGGTCCCCGGCTTGAAGTTATGGTCAGGGAAGGGAATTATGATCGCAGCGTTGCCCTGATGCGAAACAGCATCCTGACAGAATTCGTTGTTGCGATTATCATTCTGGGCGCCGTAGCGTGGCTTGGAATGCTTGCTCCGTCTCAGATCAGCTAGGGGACAGCCAAAGCTCATGCGTGAGATTTTTACTTTCATATCAGCGAGTTGACCATGCAGCGTATTTTAATCGTTGAAGACGAACAAAAAACAGGTCGTTACCTGCAGCAGGGACTGGTTGAGGAAGGCTATCAGGCCGATCTCTTTAATAATGGCCGCGATGGTCTCGGGGCCGCGTCGAAGGGACAGTATGATTTGATAATACTGGACGTGATGCTGCCTTTCCTCGACGGGTGGCAAATCATCAGCGCACTGAGGGAGTCCGGGCACGAAGAACCGGTCCTGTTTTTAACCGCAAAGGACAACGTGCGGGACAAAGTGAAAGGACTGGAGCTTGGCGCAGATGACTACCTGATTAAGCCCTTTGATTTTACGGAGCTGGTTGCACGTGTAAGAACCCTACTGCGCCGGGCACGCTCGCAGGCCGCAACAGTCTGCACCATCGCCGATATGACCGTTGATATGGTGCGCCGGACCGTGATCCGTTCGGGGAAGAAGATCCATCTCACCGGTAAAGAATACGTTCTGCTTGAGTTGCTGCTGCAACGCACCGGAGAAGTGTTACCCAGGAGTCTTATCTCGTCCCTGGTCTGGAACATGAATTTTGACAGTGATACGAATGTGATTGATGTCGCCGTGAGACGTCTGAGAAGTAAAATTGATGATGACTTTGAGCCAAAACTGATCCATACCGTTCGCGGTGCCGGATATGTCCTGGAGATCAGAGAAGAGTGAGGTTCAAAATTTCCCTGACCACACGCCTGAGCCTGATTTTTTCTGCGGTGATGCTTACGGTATGGTGGTTATCAAGTTTTATCCTGATTAGCACCCTGAATGGCTATTTCGATAATCAGGACCGCGATTTTCTGACAGGTAAACTTCAGCTCACCGAAGAGTTTCTTAAAACAGAGACGTTCCGGAACAAAACGGATATTAAGTCATTATCAGAAAAAATAAACGATGCGATGGTAGGGCACAATGGTTTATTCATTTCTATAAAAAACATGGAAAATGAAAAAATTGTTGAACTCTATGCCAAAAATTCTGTTGTTCCAGCGGTCCTGCTTAATAAGTCGGGTGATATTCTCGACTATATGATCCAGACGGAAGAAAATAACACCGTGTACCGCAGTATCTCGCGGCGGGTTGCCGTGACGCCGGAACAGGGTAAAAGCAAACATGTCATCATTACGGTTGCCACGGATACTGGGTATCACACCCTGTTTATGGACAAACTCAGTACCTGGCTGTTCTGGTTCAATATCGGTCTGGTCTTTATTTCTGTTTTTCTGGGCTGGCTGACCACACGTATTGGTCTGAAACCGTTACGGGAAATGACCAGTCTGGCTTCCTCCATGACTGTACACAGCCTGGATCAGCGTCTAAATCCCGATCTGGCTCCGCCGGAAATCTCTGAGACCATGCAGGAGTTCAATAATATGTTTGATCGCCTGGAGGGGGCATTCCGGAAACTGTCAGATTTCTCGTCTGACATCGCGCATGAGCTGCGCACACCAGTCAGTAATCTGATGATGCAGACGCAGTTTGCACTGGCTAAGGAAAGGGATGTTTCGCATTACCGCGAAATTTTATTCGCTAACCTGGAAGAACTGAAAAGGTTGTCACGAATGACCAGTGACATGCTTTTTCTGGCACGTTCAGAGCATGGTCTGCTGCGGCTGGATAAACATGATGTGGATCTGGCAGCCGAACTGAATGAATTACGTGAGTTGTTCGAGCCCCTGGCAGACGAAACAGGAAAGACAATCACGGTTGAAGGAGAGGGCGTTGTTGCCGGAGACAGCGATATGCTCCGACGTGCTTTCAGTAACCTGCTTTCCAATGCAATCAAGTATTCTCCCGATAACACCTGTACAGCGATACACATTGAGCGTGACAGTGACTGTGTGAACGTGATGATTACGAATACGATGTCCGGCCAGGTTCCCGCTAATCTGGAACGTTTGTTTGACCGGTTCTATCGCGCAGACTCATCAAGGTTCTACAACACGGAAGGCGCGGGGCTGGGATTATCAATTACAAGATCGATCATTCATGCTCACGGCGGCGAGCTGTCAGCAGAACAGCAGGGGCGGGAAATTGTGTTCAGTGTGCGTCTGTTAATGGATTAATACCGTTATTCAGGAGAAACCCGGAAGGTGACAAAAATGTCATCGTTCAGTCACGCGATAAACAGAGGCGGTTTTTTATAATCAGCCATAAATCAGGACAGCGTGATAATTCAATCGCCCGGTTCCTGGCGTGATGATCAACCAGCCCTGAGATCAAATGCTTTCTCTGTTATAAGCATTGATTGTTCGGGTATGAAAACACCGGAGACCCAACCATGAAAAAGATCCTTGTATCCTTTATTGCCATGATGGCTGTCGCTTCATCTGCCTGGGCTGCAGAGACAATGAACATGCATGACCAGGTAAATAATGCCCAGGCGCCTGCCCATCAGATGCAATCATCCGCTGAAAAAAGTGCAGTTCAGGGGGAGAGCATGAAAATGATGGATATGAGCGGTCACGATCAGGCCGCAATGTCCCATGAAATGATGCAAAACGGCAATTCTGCTGCCCATCAGGACATGGCTGAAATGCATAAAAAAATGATGAAATCCAAACCTGAGAACACCCAAGAAACTGCTAAGCCATTTTCCGAAATGAACGAGCATGAGAAAGCCGCTGTTGTGCATGAGAAGGCGAATAATGGTCTATCTTCCGTTATTCATCAGCAGCAGGCTGAAAAGCATCGCAGCCAGATCACCCAGAATTAACCCGCAGCTCCACTTGTCAGACCCTCATTTGACGCCGAAGTCACTGGCTTACGCTCCCGTCCGGGAGCGTTTTTTTCCCATATATCAAACTTTAACTCTGAAGAGGTGGAAGTATCTGACCAACACTGTCACGTAACGCCAGATAACTGTAAGCGTCGTCTCAGCACCGTCTGGCAGATCCTGATATTCCTGAGAGGATAGTGGACACCAAATATGGTGGACGCTATCCATGAAATCATTAACCGCAGTGCGTAAAAAAAGCCCTAATTATCCCGTTGAGTTCAAAATCAAAATGGTTGAACTCTCGCATCGACCAGAGATCTCCGTAGCGCAACTCGCTCGTGAGCATGGGGTCAACGATAATTTGCTGTTCAAGTGGCGTCAGTACTGGCGCGAAGGAAAACTACGTCCTCCTTCAACAACAGTAAGCGTCGTCTCAGCACCGTCTGGCAGATCCTGATATTCCTGAGAGGATAGTG
>NZ_JBPYUI010000040.1:0-8969 GCF_051858335.1 Klebsiella sp. K47 | reverse complement strand
TTCAAGTGGCGTCAGTACTGGCGCGAAGGAAAACTACGTCCTCCTTCAACAACAGAAAACAACGTGCCTGAGCTGCTCCCGATAACACTTGATACCGAAGATGTTGTTCCTGCAACCTCCCCCCGGTCACAACCTGTAGCTGCTGCGGCACCTGAATCACTCAATATCAGCTGTGAAGTGACGTTCCGGCACGGATCACTCCGTCTGAATGGTGCCATCAGCGAAAATATCCTGAACCTGCTGATACGGGAGCTCAAACGTTGATCCCATTACCATCAGGGACAAAGATCTGGCTGGTCGCTGGCATCACCGATATGAGAAACGGCTTCAACGGCCTGGCGGCAAAGGTGCAGACGACGCTGAAAGACGATCCGATGTCAGGTCACGTTTTTATCTTCCGTGGGCGTAATGGCAGTCAGGTAAAGCTCCTCTGGTCTACCGGCGATGGACTGTGTCTGCTGACCAAACGGCTGGAGCGCGGCCGCTTCGCCTGGCCGTCAGCCCGGGATGGCAAAGTGTTCCTCACACCGGCACAGCTGGCGATGCTCCTTGAAGGTATCGACTGGCGGCAGCCTAAAAGACTGCTTACGTCACTGACTATGTTGTAGGCCTCTTTGTCCTGGTCGACGCTGAATGAGCCTGGTAATATACCCGGTATGAACAGCTTACTTCCTGACGATATCGATGAACTGAAACGTCTCCTTGCCGAACAGGAGGCGCTGAACCGTGCCCTTCTGGAAAAGCTGAACGAGCGTGAACGCGAAATAGATCACCTGCAGGCGCAACTGGATAAGCTGCGCCGGATGAACTTCGGCAGCCGCTCCGAAAAAGTCTCCCGCCGTATCGCGCAGATGGAAGCCGACCTTAAGCAGTTGCAGAAAGAAAGCGATACCCTTACCGGCCGGGTGGATGACCCGGCCGTGCAGCGCCCGCTGCGGCAGACCCGTACCCGCAAACCGTTCCCTGAATCATTTCCCCGTGACGAAAAACGGCTGCTGCCGGCAGCGTCATGCTGCCCGGAATGTGGTGGTGCGCTGAGTTACCTGGGTGAAGATGCCGCCGAACAGCTGGAGCTGATGCGCAGCGCCTTCCGGGTTATCCGGACAGTACGTGAAAAGCATGCCTGTACTCAGTGCGATGCCATCGTGCAGGCCCCCGCGCCTTCACGGCCCATCGAGCGGGGTATCGCAGGACCGGGGCTGCTGGCCCGCGTGCTGAGTTCAAAGTATGCAGAGCACACCCCGCTGTACCGCCAGTCTGAAATATACGGCCGCCAGGGTGTGGAGCTGAGCCGCTCACTGCTGTCGGGCTGGGTGGATGCGTGTTGCCGGCTACTGTCACCGCTGGAAGGGGCGCTTCAGGACTATGTGCTGACTGACGGTAAGCTCCATGCTGATGACACGCCTGTCCCGGTGCTGTTGCCAGGTAATAAGAAAACGAAGACCGGGCGGTTGTGGACGTACGTTCGTGACGACCGTAACGCCGGGTCAGAGCTGGCGCCGGCAGTGTGGTTCGCTTACAGCCCGGACAGAAAAGGTATCCACCCGCAGAGCCATCTCGCTGGCTTCAGCGGTGTTCTGCAGGCGGATGCGTACGCCGGGTTCAACGAACTGTACCGCAATGGACAGATAACGGAAGCTGCCTGCTGGGCTCATGCCCGCCGCAGGATCCACGATGTGCACGTTCGCACCCCGTCAGCGCTGACGGAGGAAGCCCTGAAACGGATCGGTGAGTTATATGCCATCGAGGCGGAAATAAGGGGGATGCCGGCGAAGCGACGCCTTGCAGAACGTCAGCAAAAAGCTAAACCGCGGCTGAAATCCCTGGAAAGCTGGCTGCGTGAAAAGGTGAAAACGCTGTCGCGACACTCAGAACTGGCGAAAGCGTTCACGTACGTACTGAACCAGTGGCCGGCGCTGGCTTACTATACTGACGACGGCTGGGCCGAGGCAGATAACAACATAGCTGAGAATGCGCTACGGATGGTCAGCCTGGGCCGCAAAAACTACCTGTTCTTCGGTTCGGATCATGGAGGAGAGCGGGGAGCGCTGCTGTACAGCCTGATCGGGACATGCAAACTGAACGGAGTGGAGCCAGAAAGCTACCTCCGTTATGTCCTTGACGTCATTGCTGACTGGCCGATAAACCGGGTCAGCGAACTACTCCCCTGGCGCGTAGCACTGCCAACTGAATAACACATCCCCGTCAATACGGTTCTCGCTGCACGCTTACAGTAATTCGGGGAGCTAAAATCGCTCAGAAAAGTACCGGGTAAGATAAGTAATGCACGTTTTAATTCTCCCGCTGGTAGACGGACGCTGAGGATACACAGCCCAGATATCCGCTTCCTGATACCATTGAGGGAGGATATGAATGAGCTTGCCATTTTCGATATACTTCTCCACATCCCAGGTAGAACGTAATACAATTCCGTGGTTCAGTAATGCCCAGGTCAGCACAACACTGCCGCTGTTTGACGTATGAAACGTATTCAGACGGCAGGTAAATTCCTGTTGTCCATCCGTCAACACCCAGTTTCCAAGAACAGCATTACGCTCCTGGAGCATCAGACAATGATGATCAACAAGCTCATCAATTGATGATGGCATACCAGCCTGATGAAGGTAATCCGGGGAGGCACACAAAATACGACGGTTTGTGGCGAGTTTTTTCGCTATATAAATTTCTTTAAAATCATTCCCGACGTGTATCTCAATATCTATCCCTTCTTCAACCAGATCAACATCGCGATCGCTGAGCAGTAATTTTACTTTAAGCCCTGGATACGACCGTATCAGCCCTGACAGCGCCCCGGCAACATACTCGTTTCCAAAACCGAAAGAGCAACTGATGGTGATATTGCCGCTGAGCATATCATCCGGCTCTGTAATGCTGCTGACGTAATCACCCATCTGCTCAACCAGCTGTATCGCTCCGGAGAGGGCATTTTCACCGTCAACGGTCAGACGTACCATCCGGTTATTGCGAAAAAATAAGCGGGTATTCAGGTTTTTTTCAAGCAGTGCGATCCGTTTACTGATATAGGAAGCCGATTGCCCAAGCTCAAGCGCTGCCCGGGAGAAACTACCGTTTCGGGCAACGGTGATAAACACTTGTAAATCTTCAACAGAAGGCCAGCCTTCATGAGGCTGGCGGTAATATTTACCAACAATATTTTTTTTCATAATCAGTCAGAAAATTCAGGAGTACAGGAGCGTTATAGCACTGTTCCGAGAAAAGACTGAACACGGTGAAGAAAAATTTCCGGGATCTCTTCATGAGGAGAATGCCCGCAGGGAAGCGCTTCTCCCCTGATATCTTTTGCCTTTCCGGACCAGGTCTCAACAACATCATATAACTGACCTACTGTGCCTTTTGCCCCCCACAGTAAAAGCAGCGGACACTCGATACGCTTGTGTCGATCCTGTTGATCATCATCCAGATCTATGGAAGCCGAAGCCCGATAATCCTCACAGACTGAGTGAATCATATCCGGATTCTGGTAGCACCTCAGATAGTCATTAAATGCCTTATCTTCAGTAGCCCCTGGGGTCTTGAGCTGACCTCCGATATGTTTTCGCAAGAAAAACTCCGGGTCATGCGCAATCATTTTTTCCGGCAATGGCTCCGGCTGGATCAAAAAAAACCACCAGAAATAACGAGTGGCAAAAGCTTTATCGGTCCGTGCATACATGGTGGCAGTGGGGGCGATATCAATGAAAGTACAGCTTGTAACCCGGTGGGGATAATCAAGAGCAAGCCTGTGCCCCACCCGCCCCCCCCGATCATGACCAATAAAGGAAAAAGTCTGGATCTGGAGTGCATTCATTAGCATGACAATGTCATTTGCCATGACACGTTTTGAATACGGGCGGTGTGTCTCATCGCTGGCGGGTTTTGAACTGTCACCATATCCGCGCAGGTCGGGAAGGATAACCGTATAATATTTTGCCAGTTCCGGCGCAACCTTACGCCAGGTAACATGGTTTTGCGGGTGCCCATGCAGCATCACCAGAGGAGCTCCGCTGCCCCCTATCGCAACCCGGAGCATGATACCATTTTCCAGGACAACATCCCTGAGTTCAAAGCCAGGAATGAAAGGGGATGCACCACGTTCATAGATTGTATTCATGACCTTGTCCTTATACCAGCATAGCCGCAGCATCTGTATATCCTGCATCCCGAACGACATTGTGCAGTACCCCGATATGCTCAATTTCCACTTCCACAACATCACCATCATGCAGAAAAAGTGGCGGCGTACGTTTCTTCCCGACCCCACCGGGAGATCCGGTAAGAATGACATCACCGGCAGAAAGAACGGTAAATGTGCTGATATAAGCAATGAGAAATGCGATGCTGTGTATCATATTCGCCGTGGAGTCCCGCTGAACTTCGCGACCATTTAATCGGGTAACAAGCTGTATATTTTGTGGTTCCGGGATTTCATCTGCCGTAACAAGCCAAGGACCAAAAGCCCCCGTTGATGGCCAGTTTTTCCCTGCTGTATACCAGGTGTGCTGCCAGTCTCTTACAGAACCATCCATATAGCAGCTGTATCCGGCCACGAAGCTTAAAGCCTGTTCTTCAGAAACATGTGAACAACGCCGACCTATCACAACAGCAAGTTCGCCTTCATAATCAAACTCACAAGTGTTATTGGGTTTGAGCAATACCGAATTATGACCGACCTGAGTATCCGGAAAACGAATAAATAAGGTGGGTGCCGGATTTATTTCATTAAATTCCTTTCGCTTTTCCGCGTAGTTCATACCTGCGCAAATAATTTTCCCAGGCTCATCAATGACGGGAAGAAACGGTATAGCCTGAATATCGTGATCCGGATTGTCATACCGAAATGTTGCGGCTTCCGGCAGGGCATTATTTTCCAGCAAGGATTTGAGGGTCGGATATCTGTCCCCCAGTCTCAGAAAGAGATCAATAATACCGGTATTCTCCTTGATGATGCCGTAACGTCTGCGGTTATGAATACTGTACTGAACGAGTTTCATTATTTATCTCCTGTTATCAGTCCGTTACCGGTTGTGGTTTCAGCCAGGGGGAGCGGGAAAAATACTGTTTTTCAAACCGCGTTATGTCCTGCTGATATTTTAACGTCCAGCCAATAGCATCCCCTCCAGCAGATAACATCTCACGAACCATCTGACTGACATGGAAAGGAAATACACCATTTTGTGTGATGATCTCCCCGTCCGTGAGAGAAACGGTGATACGGTTCATTTCAGGATCGTTTGCAATCCGGCTTAACTGTTTTACTGAAGCATCGTCCAGGGAGAGGGTCAGTATGCCGTTACGCTGGCAGTTATCATTAAAAATACCGGCAAAAGTAGAGCCGATCAGCGCCCGGATACCGAGCTGTTTCAGACCCCATACAGCATGCTCCCGGCTGGAACCGCATCCAAAATTTGGACCTGTCAGCAAAAAAGAAGCATTCTGCCAGCCAGGCCTGTTTAAGATGAAGTCCTCATTCAGTTGCCCGTCCGGGGTAAAACGGAGATCAAAAAACACGCCTTTATCCAGACCGGCACGATCAATTCCCTTAAGGAATTGCTTTGGCATAATGACATCGGTATCAATATTCGCGTCAGGCATGGGAGCAATGACACCTGTAATCTGATTAAACTCGTCCATTTTCTTCTCCGGAATCAAGCAAAAGGCGTACATCTTCAAGGTGTCCGGCAACGGCAGCTGCTGCGACCATGGCGGGGCTCATCAGATGTGTTCTGGCACCTGCCCCTTGTCTGCCGGGAAAATTGCGGTTAGTACTGGATGCACAGCGCTCCCCCGGTAGAAGTACATCCTCATTCATGGCCAGACACATTGAACAGCCGGACTGCCGCCATTCAAATCCTGCATCAATGAATATTCTCGCCAGCCCTTCGTTTTCTGCCTGCTTCCGGACCTGCGTGGAACCGGGAACAATAATGCCTCTTACGTGGGGCGCAATTTTTCTGCCTGCCAGCACACGGGCTGCGGCTCTGAGATCTTCAATCCTTCCATTCGTACAGGAGCCAATAAATGCATGGGAGATCCGGATATCGCGAAATGGTGTACCGGGTGCAAGCTCCATATACTGCAGAGCCTTCTTTATAGCCTGCTGCTTTAAGGGGTCCGGTTCTTTTCCGGGAAAAGGAACTGAACCGCCAATTGAACCGGTCTGGTCGGGGCTTATTCCCCAGGTCACTTTGGGTTCAATTTCCCGGCAGTCAATTTCCACTGTTTTGTCAAATACCGCATCAGGATCGCTGTACAGGGTTGACCACCGGGCTAATGCCTGGTCCCATAACTCGCCATTCGGTATCTGAGGTTTCCCCTGAATGTAATCAAACACTTTCCGATCCGGGGCAATAATTGCGCCACGGGCGCCTGCTTCCACAGCCATATTACATAGGGTCATGCGTCCTTCCATACTGAGGGAACGGATTGCTTCACCCTGAAATTCTATGGCATACCCTGTAGCACCAGATGCACCGGTTTTTTCAAGCAGCTGTAGAATGATATCTTTGGCTGAGCAGGCCCAGGGTAATGTATTGCTAACCATGACCTTCATATTCTTTAGTCGACGATATATGAGCGTCTGCGTCGCCAGAAGATGTTCTATTTCCGATGTACCAATGCCAAATCCAAGCGCGCCAAACGCACCATATGTCGTGGTATGACTGTCACCTGCGGCAATAACCATACCAGGCATAATCAATCCCTGTTCATGCGCTACGACGTGTTCAATTCCCTGACGCGGATCCATCACATCGAATAGCTCAATTCCAAAGTCCCGGGCATTCCTGCGAAAATAATCCACCTGCAGTTGTCCGCCGGGATCGGTCATGGACGCATCCCTGTCTGGTCTGGTGGGATTAACGTGATCGATATTAAGCAGAAAAGCCTCCGGATGGCGTACCGTACGATGATGCTCCCGTATGCCACTGAAAGCCTGCGGGCTTGTATATTCATTAAGGATAGAACGGTCTATATAAAGAAGGACATGCCCTTCTTTATCAAGTTCCCGCACTGTATGTGTTTCAATCAGTTTTTCGTAAAGTGTTTTGGCTAACATTGACTTATCCAGAGTAACTAATGCTACAGGCTCAGGGGTGATAAATACGTCGCTTTTGTATCATGCCATAAATCTGGCAATACATTATTTCTATAAAGAAAAGTACTGCATTACAGAGTGTGTATTGAACTAAATAATTTCGGAAAGACTGTTTTTCTCGGCTGCTTTTTGATACTCGTATTTCGCTGATATCACCCGTGTGATCATAAGCCCAATGCCCAGCATAACAAGACAGGATATCGCCAGACCGCCCCACCCTTGTATGGCGAACAACCAGCCATTGACATACCCCATTACCGCACCACCGGAATAATAAGAGAGTAAATAAAAAGAGGTGGCCTGTCCTTTTGCACTGGATGTTCTGGCACTGACCCAGGCAAGAATGATTGAATGTGATGAGAAGAATGCAGCTGAAAGGAGCACCACGCCAGATATAAATAACCAGACAGACTCAGCAATAAATGTAATAAACACCCCAACCATCATAAAACTAATTAAAAAACTTAAAACATTCATTGATCCATATCGGATTGCCTGACGAGCAGCATAAGGTGCAATGAAAAAAGTAAGGGAAAAACTCAGTGGTATTAGCCCAATCCATGTATAGTCGAGGTTGTACGGAGCATTGTGTAAATTAAAAGCTAAAAAATTAAAGATGGACGTAAATGAACCGAACAGAATAAAACCTGTTATGAAACATAACGAAACTTTAATGTTTCTGATATGGTTCAGTCCCCCCCGGAAGACAACCGATAACTGTAGTGATGAGGATGCTTTAAAATTTCTCGATGCCGGTAACAGGAATTTCACCGCAAGAGCAATAATAATCAGGACACAACCAAAAAGAGAAAATATAACTTCAACAGAAAAATGCTCCATCATCTGGGTCGCAATAACCCTCCCTGACATACTTCCCAGAGAATTGCCAAAGATAAAATAACTGGTGATGATCCCGGCCATACCCGGAGAGACCTCTTCACTGATATATACCGTAATTGCTGCAGTAACACCGCTGACCGCAATACCCAGCAGTGCCCGGAAGATAACTAAAACCTGCCATGATGGTGCCAGCGCGCACAGTAACGTCAAAACACCTCCGGCAAAAAGGGATGCAAATATTACAGGTTTGCGACCAAAGCGATCCGATAACGAACCGCTGAACAACATGGCAAATGCCAGGAACCCTACTTCGGCAGATAATATCATGCCAACCTGATTCAGCGGAATATGATAAACCTCACTCAGTTTTGGTAGCAGCGCCTGAATAGAGTACAGTGATGCAAGTTCAGCCAGTCCGGCAAGTGGCAGAATAAACAACATTGGAAAATAACTGCCACTTCCGTCTTTTATTATATTCCCCATTACTATCTCCAGTATTTATTTCCTGACACAACCTCAGGTCAGGATTCAGCATCTAAGGTAGTGAATAAAAAAATTATGTAGGGTGATAGCCATCACGCTTTAGCCTTAGCAATATTTCACAAATGTGTTTTACTAATTTCCAATAAGACATCTTGATGCACTAAAAAAATTTACCCAGCCCAATTTAAACTATCCTAGAAGGGATTATCAGAGTGTCTCAACTGATAATTTCTGAAGGTAAAAATATGACAGACAGCAGATGGCGGATAGACTGGCCCCCTGAATCTCCAGACAGTTGGTATCACTTAAGTTAGTGGTAAGCGTAAAGTGATCGCCGTATTGACGACTATTTATTGGTGGGATCTGCCTTCCATGACAGGAGCTCGGCGACTTTGTTCGACGGCCACTCCGGTAGCACACTCAGTATATGGCGAAGGTAATCACCGATCCGTTTCAGGGCCTCTTCTGCTGTGAAGTGGCTTTGTTGAATAAATCGAACTTTTGCTGAGTTGAAGGATCAGATCACGCATCT
>NZ_JBPYUI010000039.1:0-34380 GCF_051858335.1 Klebsiella sp. K47 | reverse complement strand
TGATCCACCCGATCGCGATGGACGACGGTCTGCGTTTCGCAATCCGTGAAGGCGGTCGTACCGTTGGCGCGGGCGTGGTTGCTAAAGTTCTCGGCTAATCGCTGATAACATTTGACGCAATGCGCAATAAAAGGGCATCATTTGATGCCCTTTTTGCACGCTTTCACACCAGAACCTGGCTCATCAGTGATTTTATTTGTCATAATCATTGCTGAGACAGGCTCTGAAGAGGGCGTTTATACACCAAACCATTCGAGCCTCAGGGCGACGGCTATTCAACTCCTTCTTTGCAACAGCAGGGCAGGGGTGACACCACCGTCAACATTGAAGCAATTTGAATAGTTAAGTGTATAATCCGAAACTTAATTTCGGTTTGGATCGCCTCGCCCCCGCGGGGTGAAATTGTTTGTAGAATACTTCTGACAGGTTGGTTTATGAGTGCGAATACCGAAGCTCAAGGGAGCGGGCGCGGCCTGGAAGCGATGAAGTGGATTATCGTTGCCGTGCTGCTGATCGTGGCGATCGTGGGCAACTTCCTTTATCGTGACATTATGCTGGCGGTGCGTGCGCTGGCCGTGGTTATTCTTATTGCTGCTGCCGGTGGCGTCGCGCTGTTGACGACGAAAGGTAAGGCGACCGTTGCTTTTGCTCGCGAAGCGAGAACCGAAGTTCGTAAAGTGATTTGGCCGACTCGCCAGGAAACGCTGCATACTACGCTGATTGTTGCTGCCGTGACTGCAGTAATGTCACTGATCCTGTGGGGACTGGATGGTATTCTGGTTCGCCTGGTCTCCTTTATCACTGGCCTGAGGTTCTGAGATGTCTGAAGCTCCTAAAAAGCGCTGGTACGTCGTTCAGGCGTTTTCCGGTTTTGAAGGTCGCGTAGCCACGTCGCTGCGTGAACATATCAAATTACACAACATGGAAGAGTTATTTGGCGAAGTCATGGTCCCGACCGAAGAAGTGGTTGAGATCCGTGGCGGCCAGCGTCGCAAAAGCGAACGTAAATTCTTCCCGGGCTATGTCCTGGTTCAGATGGTCATGAACGACGCAAGCTGGCACCTGGTGCGCAGCGTACCGCGCGTGATGGGCTTCATCGGCGGCACCTCTGACCGTCCGGCGCCGATCAGCGACAAAGAAGTCGACGCCATCATGAATCGTCTGCAGCAGGTTGGCGATAAGCCGCGTCCGAAAACGCTGTTTGAACCGGGTGAAATGGTTCGCGTTAACGACGGTCCGTTCGCTGACTTTAACGGCGTGGTGGAAGAAGTGGACTATGAGAAGTCCCGCCTGAAAGTTTCCGTTTCTATCTTCGGTCGTGCGACCCCGGTAGAACTGGACTTCAGCCAGGTTGAGAAGGCGTAAGCCGGCGATCAAAAAAGCAGCGATTTAATCGTTGCATAGGGCGCGAAATTGGCATACAATTTCGCGCCTTTTGTTTTTATGGGCCCGGCCCGTAAAACGATGTTTAATCACGGGGAGCTTCTCTGAAGCGTTAATACCCATTTTGAGGATTTAAGAATGGCTAAGAAAGTCCAAGCCTACGTCAAGCTGCAGGTTGCAGCTGGTATGGCGAACCCGAGCCCGCCGGTCGGCCCAGCACTGGGTCAGCAGGGCGTGAACATCATGGAATTCTGCAAAGCGTTCAACGCCAAAACTGATTCCCTGGAGAAAGGTCTGCCGATCCCGGTTGTTATCACCGTTTACGCTGACCGTTCCTTTACCTTTGTTACCAAGACTCCGCCGGCTGCTGTTCTGCTGAAGAAAGCTGCAGGCATCAAGTCTGGTTCCGGTAAGCCGAACAAAGATAAAGTGGGTAAAATCTCCCGCGCTCAGCTGCAGGAAATCGCGCAGACCAAAGCTGCCGACATGACTGGTGCCGACATTGAAGCGATGACTCGCTCCATCGAAGGTACTGCACGTTCCATGGGCCTGGTAGTGGAGGACTAAGAAATGGCTAAACTGACCAAGCGCATGCGCGTGATCCGTGAGAAAGTTGATGCAACTAAACAGTACGACATCAACGAAGCCATTGCTCTGCTGAAAGAGCTGGCCACCGCTAAATTTACCGAAAGCGTAGACGTTGCCGTTAACCTCGGCATCGACGCTCGTAAATCTGACCAGAACGTCCGTGGCGCAACTGTACTGCCGCACGGTACTGGCCGTTCCGTTCGCGTAGCCGTATTTACCCAGGGCGCAAACGCTGAAGCTGCTAAAGCTGCAGGCGCTGAGCTGGTAGGTATGGAAGATCTGGCTGAGCAGATCAAAAAAGGCGAAATGAACTTTGACGTTGTTATTGCTTCCCCGGATGCAATGCGCGTTGTTGGCCAGCTGGGCCAGGTTCTGGGTCCGCGTGGCCTGATGCCGAACCCGAAAGTAGGTACCGTAACTCCGAACGTTGCTGAAGCGGTTAAAAACGCGAAAGCAGGCCAGGTTCGTTACCGTAACGACAAAAACGGCATCATCCACACCACCATCGGTAAAGTGGACTTTGACGCTGACAAACTGAAAGAAAACCTGGAAGCTCTGCTGGTTGCGCTGAAAAAAGCAAAACCGACTCAGGCGAAAGGCGTGTACATCAAGAAAGTTAGCATCTCCACCACTATGGGTGCAGGTGTTGCAGTAGATCAGGCTGGCCTGAACGCTTCTGCAAACTAATGCCTTTACGTGGGCGGTGATTTTGTCTACAATCTTACCCCCACGATTCTGTCAATAAGACAGACGCTATGCGAGTCATTTGAATTGCAGCAAGGCAGCAATCGAGTGAATCACCGGGAGTGTAGTTAACTACATGACCGGTGTGAACGAGAGCAGCTAACGCCGCTGCGGTTCGAAGGACGAAGTCATAGGAAGAATTTGTTCGTTGGAGCCTGGCCTATCCAGGCCTCCGTCGAAGACCGCAGGTGTTTCGCAAGAAACTTAATCCCCTGCGTAGACGGTGACAGAACGCTAAGATTATTTTTGGATATTCTGGCTTGTTTCTGCTCACCGTATTTAGACGCTCTTTTCGTTGAATTGAGTGAAGTGAGTTCCAGAGCATAGGCTCTGGCAAACATCCAGGAGCAAAGCTAATGGCTTTAAATCTTCAAGACAAACAAGCGATTGTTGCTGAAGTCAGCGAAGTAGCCAAAGGCGCGCTGTCTGCAGTAGTTGCGGATTCCCGTGGCGTAACTGTAGATAAAATGACTGAACTGCGTAAAGCAGGTCGTGAAGCTGGCGTATACATGCGTGTTGTTCGTAACACCCTGCTGCGCCGCGTCGTTGAAGGTACTCAGTTCGAGTGCCTGAAAGACACGTTTGTTGGTCCGACCCTGATTGCATACTCTATGGAACACCCGGGCGCTGCTGCTCGTCTGTTCAAAGAGTTCGCGAAAGCGAATGCAAAATTTGAGGTCAAAGCCGCTGCCTTTGAAGGTGAGCTGATCCCGGCGTCGCAGATCGACCGCCTGGCAACTCTGCCGACCTACGAAGAAGCAATTGCACGCCTGATGGCAACCATGAAAGAAGCTTCGGCTGGCAAACTGGTTCGTACTCTGGCTGCTGTACGCGATGCGAAAGAAGCTGCTTAATCGCAGTTATCTTTGTAAAGCATTCGCTTACGTATAAACTTATTCTGATATTCAGGAACAATTTAAATGTCTATCACTAAAGATCAAATCATTGAAGCAGTATCCGCTATGTCCGTAATGGACGTTGTTGAGCTGATCTCTGCAATGGAAGAAAAATTCGGTGTTTCCGCTGCTGCTGCTGTAGCTGTAGCTGCTGGCCCGGTTGAAGCTGCTGAAGAAAAAACTGAATTCGACGTAATTCTGAAAGCTGCTGGCGCTAACAAAGTTGCTGTTATCAAAGCAGTACGTGGCGCAACTGGCCTGGGTCTGAAAGAAGCTAAAGACCTGGTAGAATCTGCTCCGGCTGCACTGAAAGAAGGCATCAGCAAAGACGACGCTGAAGCTCTGAAAAAATCTCTGGAAGAAGCTGGCGCTGAAGTTGAAGTTAAATAAGCCAACCCTTCCGGTTGCAGCCTGAGAAATCAGGCTGAGGCTGGTGACTTTTTGGTCACCAGCCTTTTTGCGCTGTAAGGCGCCAGTAGCGTTTCACGCTGTTTGACTACTGGTTTGCCTCTCAATGCTTGTTTCTATCGACGACTTAATATACTGCGACAGGTTAGGGTTCCTGGGCTGTGTAAATCGCAATGAAATGGTTTAAGCGTGATAGCAACAGGCATTGCGGAAAGTGTTCCATTTTCCGGTCAACAAAATAGTGTTGCATAAAAAACTGCCCTCTGCGGGCAGATGGGTCGACTTGTCAGCGAGCTGAGGAACCCTATGGTTTACTCCTATACCGAGAAAAAACGTATTCGTAAGGATTTTGGTAAACGTCCACAAGTTCTGGATGTGCCATATCTCCTTTCTATCCAGCTTGACTCGTTCCAGAAGTTTATCGAGCAAGATCCTGAAGGGCAGTATGGTCTGGAAGCTGCTTTCCGTTCCGTATTCCCGATTCAGAGCTACAGCGGTAATTCCGAGCTGCAATACGTCAGCTACCGTCTGGGCGAACCGGTTTTTGACGTTAAAGAATGTCAGATCCGTGGCGTGACTTATTCTGCACCGCTGCGCGTAAAACTGCGTCTGGTGATCTACGAGCGCGAAGCGCCAGAAGGCACCGTCAAAGACATTAAAGAACAAGAAGTCTACATGGGCGAAATTCCGCTCATGACCGACAACGGTACCTTTGTTATCAACGGTACCGAGCGTGTTATCGTTTCTCAGCTGCACCGTAGCCCGGGCGTCTTCTTTGACAGTGACAAAGGTAAGACCCACTCCTCCGGTAAGGTTCTGTATAACGCACGTATCATCCCTTACCGCGGTTCCTGGCTGGACTTCGAATTCGACCCGAAAGACAACCTGTTCGTTCGTATCGACCGTCGTCGTAAGCTGCCGGCTACCATCATCCTGCGCGCGCTGAATTACACCACTGAGCAGATCCTTGACCTGTTCTTCGAAAAAGTGGTCTTTGAAATTCGCGACAACAAGCTGCAGATGGAGCTGATTCCAGAGCGTCTGCGCGGTGAAACTGCCTCCTTCGATATCGAAGCCAACGGCAAAGTGTACGTTGAGAAAGGCCGTCGCATCACGGCTCGTCATATCCGTCAGCTGGAAAAAGACGATATCAAGCATATCGAAGTGCCGGTTGAATATATCGCGGGCAAAGTGGCGGCTAAAGACTATATCGATGAAGCGACTGGCGAACTGATCTGCCCGGCGAACATGGAGTTGAGCCTGGATCTGCTGGCTAAGCTGAGCCAGTCTGGCCACAAGCGTATCGAAACGCTGTTCACCAACGATCTGGACCACGGCCCGTACATCTCTGAAACGGTACGCGTCGACCCGACTAACGATCGTCTGAGCGCGCTGGTAGAAATCTACCGCATGATGCGCCCTGGCGAGCCGCCGACTCGTGAAGCCGCTGAAAGTCTGTTTGAGAACCTGTTCTTCTCTGAAGACCGCTACGATCTGTCCGCGGTTGGTCGTATGAAGTTCAACCGTTCTCTGCTGCGCGACGAAATCGAAGGTTCCGGTATCCTGAGCAAAGACGACATCATCGAAGTGATGAAGAAGCTCATCGATATCCGTAACGGTAAAGGCGAAGTGGACGATATCGACCACCTCGGCAACCGTCGTATCCGTTCCGTTGGCGAAATGGCGGAAAACCAGTTCCGCGTTGGCCTGGTACGTGTAGAGCGTGCGGTGAAAGAGCGTCTGTCTCTTGGCGATCTGGATACCCTGATGCCTCAGGATATGATCAACGCCAAGCCGATTTCCGCAGCAGTGAAAGAGTTCTTTGGTTCCAGCCAGCTGTCTCAGTTTATGGACCAGAACAACCCGCTGTCTGAGATTACGCACAAACGTCGTATCTCCGCACTCGGCCCAGGCGGTCTGACCCGTGAGCGCGCAGGCTTCGAAGTTCGAGACGTACACCCGACCCACTACGGTCGCGTATGTCCGATCGAAACGCCTGAAGGTCCGAACATCGGTCTGATTAACTCCCTGTCCGTGTACGCGCAGACCAACGAATATGGCTTCCTTGAGACGCCGTATCGTAAAGTGACCAACGGTGTGGTTACTGACGAAATTCACTACCTGTCTGCTATCGAAGAAGGCAACTACGTTATCGCTCAGGCGAACTCCAACCTGGATGAAAACGGCCACTTCGTAGAAGATCTGGTTACCTGCCGTAGCAAAGGCGAATCCAGCTTGTTCAGCCGCGACCAGGTTGACTACATGGACGTATCCACCCAGCAGGTGGTATCCGTCGGTGCGTCCCTGATCCCGTTCCTGGAACACGATGACGCCAACCGTGCATTGATGGGTGCGAACATGCAACGTCAGGCGGTTCCGACTCTGCGCGCTGATAAGCCGCTGGTTGGTACCGGTATGGAACGTGCTGTTGCCGTTGACTCCGGTGTTACTGCCGTGGCTAAACGTGGCGGTACCGTTCAGTACGTGGATGCTTCCCGTATCGTTATCAAAGTTAACGAAGACGAGATGTACCCGGGCGAAGCAGGTATCGACATCTATAACCTGACCAAGTACACCCGTTCTAACCAGAACACCTGCATCAACCAGATGCCTTGCGTGTCCCTGGGCGAACCTATTGAGCGCGGCGACGTGCTGGCAGACGGCCCGTCCACCGACCTCGGTGAGCTGGCGCTGGGTCAGAACATGCGTGTAGCGTTCATGCCGTGGAACGGTTACAACTTCGAAGACTCCATCCTCGTTTCCGAGCGTGTTGTCCAGGAAGACCGTTTCACCACTATCCACATTCAGGAACTGGCGTGCGTGTCCCGTGACACCAAGCTGGGGCCGGAAGAGATCACCGCTGATATCCCGAACGTGGGTGAAGCTGCGCTCTCTAAACTGGATGAGTCCGGTATCGTTTATATCGGTGCGGAAGTGACCGGCGGCGACATTCTGGTTGGTAAGGTAACGCCGAAAGGTGAAACCCAGCTGACGCCGGAAGAGAAACTGCTGCGCGCGATCTTCGGTGAGAAAGCGTCTGACGTTAAAGACTCTTCTCTGCGCGTACCGAACGGTGTCTCTGGTACCGTTATCGACGTTCAGGTCTTCACCCGTGACGGCGTAGAAAAAGACAAACGTGCTCTGGAAATCGAAGAGATGCAGCTGAAGCAGGCCAAAAAAGACCTGTCTGAAGAACTGCAGATCCTCGAAGCCGGTCTGTTCAGTCGTATCTACGCGGTGCTGGTCTCCGGTGGCGTTGAAGCTGAGAAGCTCGACAAGCTGCCTCGCGATCGCTGGCTGGAACTGGGCCTGACCGACGAAGAGAAACAAAATCAGCTGGAACAGCTGGCTGAGCAGTATGACGAACTGAAACACGAGTTCGAGAAAAAACTCGAAGCGAAACGCCGTAAAATCACCCAAGGCGACGATCTGGCACCGGGCGTGCTGAAGATTGTTAAGGTATATCTGGCCGTTAAACGCCGTATCCAGCCTGGTGATAAGATGGCAGGTCGTCACGGTAACAAGGGTGTTATCTCTAAGATCAACCCGATCGAAGATATGCCGCACGATGCTAACGGTACGCCGGTAGATATCGTACTGAACCCGCTGGGCGTACCGTCTCGTATGAACATCGGTCAGATCCTTGAAACTCACCTGGGTATGGCTGCAAAAGGCATCGGCGATAAGATCAACGCCATGCTGAAACAGCAGCAGGAAGTCGCGAAACTGCGCGAATTCATCCAGCGTGCTTACGATCTGGGCGCTGACGTTCGCCAGAAAGTTGACCTGAATACCTTCAGCGATGAAGAAGTTCTGCGTCTGGCTGAAAACCTGCGTAAAGGCATGCCGATCGCAACGCCGGTATTCGACGGTGCGAAAGAAGCTGAAATCAAAGAGCTGCTGCAGCTGGGCGACCTGCCGACTTCCGGTCAGATCACCCTGTTTGATGGCCGCACCGGTGAACAGTTCGAACGTCCGGTAACCGTGGGTTACATGTACATGCTGAAACTGAACCACCTGGTCGACGACAAAATGCACGCTCGTTCCACCGGTTCTTACAGCCTGGTTACTCAGCAGCCGCTGGGTGGTAAGGCACAGTTCGGTGGTCAGCGCTTCGGTGAGATGGAAGTGTGGGCGCTGGAAGCATACGGCGCGGCCTACACCCTGCAGGAAATGCTCACCGTTAAGTCTGATGACGTGAACGGTCGTACCAAGATGTATAAAAACATCGTGGACGGCAATCACCAGATGGAACCGGGCATGCCGGAATCCTTCAACGTACTGTTGAAAGAAATTCGCTCGCTGGGCATCAACATCGAACTGGAAGACGAGTAATTCTCGCTCAAACAGGTCACTGCTGCCGGGTTAACGCCCGGCAGCGGAATGTGCTAACTCCGACGGGAGCAAATCCGTGAAAGACTTATTAAAGTTTCTGAAAGCGCAAACTAAAACCGAAGAGTTTGATGCGATCAAAATTGCTCTGGCTTCGCCAGACATGATCCGTTCATGGTCTTTCGGTGAAGTTAAAAAGCCGGAAACCATTAACTACCGTACGTTCAAGCCTGAGCGTGACGGCCTTTTCTGCGCCCGTATCTTTGGGCCGGTAAAAGATTATGAGTGCCTGTGCGGTAAGTACAAGCGCCTGAAACACCGCGGTGTGATCTGTGAGAAGTGCGGCGTTGAAGTGACCCAGACTAAAGTGCGTCGTGAGCGCATGGGCCACATCGAGCTGGCATGTCCGACTGCGCACATCTGGTTCCTGAAATCCCTGCCGTCCCGTATCGGTCTGCTGCTGGATATGCCGCTGCGCGATATCGAACGTGTACTGTACTTTGAATCCTATGTGGTTATCGAAGGTGGCATGACCAACCTCGAACGCAACCAGATTCTGACGGAAGAACAGTACCTGGACGCGCTGGAAGAGTTCGGTGACGAATTCGACGCGAAAATGGGCGCGGAAGCGATCCAGGCGCTGCTGCGCAATATGGATCTGGAGCAGGAATGCGAGCAGCTGCGTGAAGAGCTGAACGAAACCAACTCCGAAACCAAGCGTAAAAAGCTGACCAAGCGCATTAAGCTGCTGGAAGCTTTCGTTCAGTCTGGCAACAAGCCGGAGTGGATGATCCTGACCGTTCTGCCGGTACTGCCGCCAGATCTGCGTCCGCTGGTTCCGCTGGACGGTGGTCGTTTCGCGACGTCTGACCTCAACGATCTGTATCGTCGCGTGATCAACCGTAACAACCGTCTGAAACGTCTGCTGGATCTGGCTGCGCCGGATATCATCGTACGCAACGAAAAACGTATGCTGCAGGAAGCGGTTGACGCCCTGCTGGATAACGGTCGTCGCGGTCGTGCGATCACCGGTTCTAACAAACGTCCTCTGAAATCTTTGGCCGATATGATCAAAGGTAAACAGGGTCGTTTCCGTCAGAACCTGCTCGGTAAACGCGTTGACTACTCCGGTCGTTCTGTTATCACCGTAGGTCCATACCTGCGTCTGCATCAGTGCGGTCTGCCGAAGAAAATGGCGCTGGAGCTGTTCAAACCGTTCATCTACGGCAAGCTGGAACTGCGTGGCCTGGCCACCACCATCAAAGCCGCTAAGAAGATGGTTGAGCGCGAAGAAGCTGTCGTTTGGGATATCCTGGACGAAGTTATCCGCGAACACCCGGTCCTGCTGAACCGTGCGCCAACCCTGCACCGTCTGGGTATTCAGGCATTCGAACCGGTTCTGATCGAAGGTAAAGCCATCCAGCTGCACCCGCTGGTTTGTGCGGCATACAACGCCGACTTCGATGGTGACCAGATGGCTGTTCACGTACCGCTGACGCTGGAAGCCCAGCTGGAAGCGCGTGCGCTGATGATGTCTACCAACAACATCCTGTCCCCGGCGAACGGCGAACCAATCATCGTTCCGTCTCAGGACGTTGTACTGGGTCTGTACTACATGACCCGTGACAGTGTTAACGCCAAAGGCGAAGGCATGGTGCTGACTGGCCCGAAAGAAGCTGAGCGTATTTATCGCGCCGGCCTGGCCTCTCTGCATGCGCGCGTTAAAGTGCGTATCACTGAATACGAAAAAGACGACAATGGTGAGTTTGTCGCGAAAACCAGCCTGAAAGACACGACCGTTGGCCGTGCCATTCTGTGGATGATCGTACCGAAAGGTCTGCCGTTCTCTATCGTGAACCAGGCGCTTGGTAAGAAAGCGATCTCCAAGATGCTGAACACCTGTTACCGTATTCTGGGTCTGAAACCGACCGTTATTTTTGCGGACCAGACGATGTACACCGGCTTTGCTTACGCAGCGCGTTCAGGTGCATCCGTTGGTATCGATGACATGGTCATCCCGGAGAAAAAATACGAAATCATCAGCGAAGCGGAAGCGGAAGTTGCTGAGATTCAGGAACAGTTCCAGTCCGGTCTGGTGACCGCGGGCGAACGCTACAACAAAGTTATCGATATCTGGGCTGCGGCGAACGATCGTGTATCCAAAGCGATGATGGATAACCTGCAAACCGAAACCGTGATTAACCGTGACGGTCAGGAAGAGCAGCAGGTTTCCTTCAACAGCATCTACATGATGGCCGACTCCGGTGCGCGTGGTTCTGCGGCACAGATTCGTCAGCTGGCTGGTATGCGTGGTCTGATGGCGAAGCCGGATGGCTCCATCATCGAAACGCCGATCACCGCGAACTTCCGTGAAGGTCTGAACGTACTCCAGTACTTCATCTCCACCCACGGTGCTCGTAAAGGTCTGGCGGATACCGCACTGAAAACAGCGAACTCCGGTTACCTGACTCGTCGTCTGGTTGACGTTGCGCAGGACCTGGTCGTCACTGAAGACGACTGCGGCACCCTGGAAGGCATCACCATGACGCCGGTTATCGAAGGTGGCGACGTTAAAGAGCCGCTGCGCGATCGCGTACTGGGTCGTGTGACTGCGGAAGATGTTCTGAAGCCGGGTACCGCGGATATTCTGGTTCCACGCAACACGCTGCTGCATGAGCACTGGTGTGACCTGCTGGAAGCGAACTCCGTTGACTCCGTCAAAGTGCGTTCCGTTGTATCCTGTGACACCGACTTTGGCGTCTGCGCGCACTGCTATGGTCGTGACCTGGCGCGTGGCCACCTCATCAACAAAGGTGAGGCTATCGGCGTTATCGCGGCACAGTCCATCGGTGAGCCGGGTACACAGCTGACGATGCGTACGTTCCACATCGGTGGTGCGGCATCTCGTGCGGCTGCTGAATCCAGCATCCAGGTGAAAAACAAAGGTAGCATCAAGCTCAGCAACGCGAAGTCGGTTGTGAACTCCAGTGGTAAGCTGGTTATCACTTCCCGTAATACCGAGCTGAAGCTGATCGACGAATTCGGTCGTACTAAAGAGAGCTATAAAGTACCTTACGGTGCGGTTATGGCGAAAGGCGACGGTGAGCAGGTTGCCGGCGGTGAAACCGTCGCAAACTGGGATCCGCACACCATGCCGGTTATCACCGAAGTTAGCGGTTTCATCCGTTTCACTGACATGATCGACGGCCAGACCATTACTCGTCAGACTGACGAGCTGACCGGTCTGTCTTCGCTGGTGGTTCTGGACTCTGCAGAACGTACCGCAGGTGGTAAAGATCTGCGTCCAGCACTGAAAATTGTTGATGCTCAGGGCAACGACGTTCTGATCCCAGGCACTGATATGCCTGCTCAGTACTTCCTGCCGGGTAAAGCGATTGTTCAGCTGGAAGATGGCGTACAGATCAGCTCGGGTGACACCCTGGCGCGTATTCCGCAGGAATCCGGCGGTACCAAGGATATCACCGGTGGTCTGCCGCGTGTTGCGGACCTGTTCGAAGCACGTCGTCCGAAAGAGCCGGCTATCCTGGCTGAAATCAGCGGTATCATTTCCTTCGGTAAAGAAACCAAAGGGAAACGTCGCCTGGTTATCACCCCGGTAGACGGTAGCGAGCCGTACGAAGAGATGATCCCGAAATGGCGTCAGCTCAACGTGTTCGAAGGTGAACGTGTGGAACGTGGCGATGTGGTTTCCGACGGTCCGGAAGCACCGCACGACATTCTGCGTCTGCGTGGCGTACATGCTGTGACCCGTTACATTGTTAACGAAGTCCAGGACGTATACCGTCTGCAGGGCGTTAAGATTAACGATAAGCACATCGAAGTTATCGTTCGTCAGATGCTGCGTAAAGCCACCATCGAAAGCGCAGGCAGCTCCGACTTCCTCGAAGGCGAGCAGGTGGAATACTCCCGCGTCAAGATCGCGAACCGCGAACTGGAAGCGAACGGCAAAGTGGGCGCAACGTTCTCCCGCGATCTGCTGGGTATCACCAAAGCGTCTCTGGCCACCGAGTCCTTCATCTCCGCGGCATCGTTCCAGGAGACCACTCGCGTGCTGACCGAAGCAGCCGTTGCGGGCAAACGCGACGAACTGCGCGGTCTGAAAGAGAACGTCATCGTAGGTCGTCTGATCCCGGCCGGTACCGGTTATGCGTATCACCAGGATCGTATGCGCCGTCGCGCTGCTGGCGAGCTGCCGGCGGCACCGCAGGTGAGCGTGGAAGAAGCGTCTGCCAACCTGGCAGAGCTGCTGAACGCAGGTCTGGGCGGTTCTGACAACGATTAATCGTTGATGCACTGCTAAAAAGCCGGTCAGGTTTCCTGACCGGCTTTTTTTATTGTCTATTTTTCGCCGCTTTCCCGGCCATTAATTACATTTACGACATATTAAATCTTCATTTTCTTAGCAATTAATTCATGCAAAATATCTATTAGAAGCCTTTTTCTAAAACCTTTCTTTATGTATGGGTAAAACTTCTACTCATATCAAAAAATAATCAATTCAAAGGGTATATATTCAAAATACCTGATGAATCATGGGATTACTTCTGTTGCTGTATCTTCGGCGCGACGGCGCTGGAGAGGGATAGCCGCATCTCATGCTTCTCCCGGTCTGGCGCAGAAATAATCCCGAGAGGCAGGTAGGGATCATTTTTAGATCTGAGTGGACAGGCTCTGGGGGCTGCATGGAATTCGCGATACAACTCATTATTATATTAATTTGTCTGTTTTATGGTGCCCGAAAAGGGGGGATTGCGCTGGGGCTGCTGGGCGGCATCGGTTTGGTGATCCTCGTCTTTGTTTTTCATCTCCAGCCGGGCAAACCGCCGGTTGATGTGATGCTGGTGATCATTGCAGTGGTAGCCGCCTCGGCGACCCTGCAGGCGTCCGGCGGGTTAGACGTGATGCTGCAGATTGCCGAGAAGCTGCTGCGGCGTAACCCGAAATATGTTTCTATCGTGGCGCCTTTCGTCACCTGCACGCTGACCATCCTCTGCGGTACCGGCCACGTGGTGTATACCATCCTGCCGATTATCTACGATGTGGCGATTAAGAATAACATTCGTCCGGAGCGTCCGATGGCCGCCAGCTCCATTGGCGCTCAGATGGGGATCATCGCCAGCCCGGTCTCGGTGGCGGTGGTATCGCTGGTGGCGATGCTGGGAAATTTTACCTTTAACGGGAAACACCTGGAGTTTCTCGATCTGCTGGCGATAACCATTCCGTCCACGCTGCTGGGTATTTTAGCCATCGGTATCTTCAGCTGGTTCCGCGGCAAAGACCTGGATCAGGACGAAGCCTTCCAGGCGTTTATTGCGCTCCCGGAGAACCGCCATTACGTCTATGGCGATACGGCGACCCTGCTGGACAAAAACCTGCCGACCAGCAACTGGATAGCAATGTGGATTTTTCTGGCCTCTATCGCCGTGGTGGCGCTGCTTGGCGCTTTTTCTGAACTGCGCCCGGCCTTTGACGGTAAACCACTGTCGATGGTGCTGGTTATCCAGATGTTTATGCTGCTCTCCGGAGCGCTGATCATCATCATTACAAAAACTAACCCGGCATCGATTTCCAAAAATGAGGTCTTTCGTTCGGGAATGATCGCTATCGTCGCGGTGTACGGCATCGCGTGGATGGCGGAGACCATGTTTGGCGCGCACATGACCGAGATTAAAGGCGTGCTTGGTGAAATGGTAAAAGAGTATCCGTGGGCTTATGCCATCGTGCTGCTACTGGTTTCGAAATTTGTGAACTCCCAGGCGGCAGCGCTGGCGGCGATTGTGCCAGTAGCCCTGGCCATCGGCGTCGACCCGGCCTATATCGTGGCTTCTGCGCCGGCCTGCTATGGCTACTATATTCTGCCGACCTACCCAAGCGATCTGGCGGCGATCCAGTTTGATCGCTCAGGGACCACCCATATCGGCCGCTTTGTGATTAACCACAGCTTTATCCTGCCCGGGCTCATCGGCGTCGGCGTCTCCTGCGTGTTTGGCTGGATATTCGCGGCGATGTACGGCTTTCTGTAAGAAGGACGGGCGCCGGCAGCGACGCCCGTTAAATCCGTGAGATTATTGCGCGAGGGGCAGACGACGATAGAGTTCAATCATGTCGGTCGCCAGATCCTGAATGACCATAGCGTTCATCAGATGGTCCTGGGAATGCACGGTGATCAGGTTGACCGGCAATTTACCGCTGCCTTCATCCATGCCGATAAGCTGGGTCTGAATTTTATGCGCATGTTTGACGAACTCATGGGATTCAGCCATGGCCTGCTCCGCGGCGACAAAATCGCCTTTTCGCGCCAGCTGTAGCGCCGTCAGCGCCGCGCTACGTGCGGAACCCGCGTTAACCAGCAGCTCCATGATGATCGTTTCTAAATCTTCCATCGATTACTCCAGCATCTTAAGGGCTTTATCCAGAACGGCATCACCTTTCATCATGCCGTAGTCCATCATATCGATCACGGCGACCTTCTTGCCGAACGGGTCGGCCAGCGCCTGCAGCTTCGCCTGCTCATATTTCACCTGCGGGCCGAGCAAAATAATGTCGGCGGCGGCCAGATTATCTTTAAACTCAGCGACCGGTACGGCCTTGATAGAGACCTCAACACCCTTCTTCTGCGCGGCATCTTGCATACGCTGAACCAGCATGCTGGTAGACATACCGGCGGCACAGCACAAAACGATATTCTTCATAGTCAGTGGCCCTTGTGTTCCGTGATATCTTATCTTTATCGCGGCCCTGGCGATGCGACAACCGCTTTACCGTGATTGTGTGTAAGGCATCACACAATAATTGAAACCGGTTTCATTTTTTCCGGAAAAAATAAAAAAGCCCACCGAAGTGGGCGGTGGCGGCGCTGAAGTCTTACGCGCGCAGGATACGGTTTTTACCCTGCTGTTTGGCTTTGTACAGCGCTTCATCGACGCTCACC
Source organism: Klebsiella sp. K47 (assembly GCF_051858335.1). Lineage (NCBI taxonomy): Bacteria > Pseudomonadati > Pseudomonadota > Gammaproteobacteria > Enterobacterales > Enterobacteriaceae > Klebsiella > Klebsiella sp. K47. Next base: position 19,077 of record NZ_JBPYUI010000039.1, on the reverse strand, counting down.
ACCAGCTTATCCAGTGGCTCCATATTCCATTCCCCGAGGCCGGCGCTGAAGGTGACCGTCAGGCCATCTTCGCGCCAGGTGCGTCGTTCGACGTTTACCCGCCATGTTTCCAGCAGCGTGCGGGCGTTATCGATATGTTCGGCAGGAAAGACCACCGCGAACTCTTCGCCGCCGTAGCGATAGAGAGATATCTCCAGCGGCTGGAGGACCTGTAGCCCTTCGCGAGCGACGTTACGCAGGACGATATCGCCATTGAGATGGCCCCAGGTGTCGTTGATCGATTTAAAGTTATCGATATCGACCAGCGCGAGGGCGAACGGCTGGTGATCGTTCATCAGGGCGGCAATATCGCTGTCGAAGGCGCGGCGGTTTTTGCAGCCGGTGAGAGCGTCGATGGTCGCCTGGCGGACGTAGGACAGTTCGCGCTGTTTATTAGTTTCAATCGCTTTACTCAGCATCGCCTCAAGGCGCGGGGCGCGTTTGACGTCACCGGTTTTAATCGCATTGATGATATTCATCAGCACGGTACGGGAAGCATGACGCAGATAAAGACCGAACAGGATAATAATGATCGCTGCGAGAGTGAAACCGCCGATCACTAAATTGGTCTCATGACGTGTCAGATTGACCAGGGTGGCGTTATCGACACGGAAAATCACAAACCAGTCGGGATTGGTAAAGGAGTAATAGTAATACCAGGTGTCGCTCCCGGGATCGTAAAGCTGCCCCTCTCCGCTGGTCATTTTATCCATCAGCTCGTCCCTGACGAAGGGTTTAAACAGCGCGCCCGGGTCGGAGTGCAGGACCACTTTGCCATCCCGTTGCACCACAAAAAATTCCCCCTGTACGGGCGCCACCATCTGGCGCAGCGCGAACCCCATGGAGGTGAGATCGAGATGAAAGGCCAGGCTGCCCTTGAGTTTCCCTTCCGGGGTAATGATGGGTTTGAAAATGGTAATCGTCGGATGGTGGGTGAAATAATCCATATACGGACTGGTGTAGTGGCTGAAGGTGCTGGCTTCCGCCTGTTTGATAAACCAGGGCCGCGTTTTGGGATCGAAAGCCCGGCTGTCTTCGTTTTCCAGCACCTCCGGGGCGCGCAGATAGTGGCCCTCGGTATCCGCCAGCGAGATGGATGAGACGCTTGGCATCATGTTCTGTAACTGCATCAGCGTGGTTAACCCTTTCTCCGGCTCCACATTGACTGCGCGATTCAGTTCGTCATTGCGGGCAAAGAAGGCGGCTGCGCGCCCGAGGATAAAATCATTTTCCCGCAGCAGGGTTTCCGTATAGTTGATCGCGAGGTTATGGGTAAAATTGCGGTTAATATCGTGATAATCTTCGAGAAAATCTTTCTGTTGCGCCAGAGTCACAAAAATAGCGATCAGCATAAAGCTGAGCAAAATACCGGCAAACCCCACGACGATCGGCGTCGTAAAAGAGAGCTTTCTGTTGTGTAGAGCCATGAATCGTTAATCGTCCCGGATGTATAAACCATGGGTCCGAACGCAGGTTGCGTCTGGGACGCCTGCCGATCGAATCAGTTCACTATTGCTCAATTATAACTCTGAGGCCTTCATGTATCGTGATTTATATTCGGCGATAATGTGCAGGCCTCTGCTCAGCGCGGAGAGGCAGGGCGAAAATGAGGAAGAAAAGGTTCGCCCTGGTCAGCGTCCGCTGCTGACCAGGGCAGAATAGAAAAACGGCGTCGGGCGGGCCAGCCTCCGTTTTTCATCTCTCGTGCAGGCGCGCAAAATTATAAGGCGTTTACACTGTACATCATGAGGTTTGCGAAGCGCGTCCCAGCCAGCTATCCCAGTCTTTCCATACCGGCTGCAGGCCGCGGGCGGCCAGCGCGCTGGCGACCTCTTCAGGGCGGCGATCGTCGTGCGGGGCAAATTGCTCGAGCTCCGGATGATCGTCGGCGTAGCCGCCGGGCTGGGTTTTAGAGAAGGCGCTGACGTTATTGATCGCCAGCGGGATCACCCGGTCGCGGAACCAGGGTGATTCGCGGGTGGATAGCGACAGCTCAACCTCTGGCGCCAGCAGGCGGAAGGCGCAGATAGTTTGCACCAGCTGTCGCTCATCCATCAGCGAAGCCGGTTCAATACCGCCGGCGCAGGGACGCAGGCGCGGGAAGGAGACCGAATAGCGGCTGCGCCAGTAGCGCTGCTGCAGCCACAGCAGGTGCTCAGCGACTATAAAGCAGTCCACTCGCCAGCTGTCGGAAAGGCCGATGAGCGCGCCAAGGCCGATCTTGTCGATCCCCGCCGCGCCTAAGCGATCCGGCGTATCCAGCCGCCAGAAGAAATCCTGCTTTTTTCCTTTCAGATGGTGTTGGGCGTACATGCTTTCATGATAGGTCTCCTGATAGACCATCACCCCGTCGAGCCCCAGGGTTTTCAGCTCGGCATACTCTTCAGTCGCCAGCGGCTGCACCTCCATATGCAGCGAGGCAAACTGGCTGCGGATAGCCGGTAGGTGCCGACGGAAATAATCCATTCCCACCTTACCCTGATGTTCGCCGGTCACCAGCAGCAGATGCTCAAAGCCCAGGTTGCGGATCGCGGCGCACTCGCGGGCAATCTCGGCGGCATCCAGCGTCTTGCGCTTAATGCGGTTGCTCATCGAGAAGCCGCAGTAGGTGCAGTCGTTAGCGCACAGGTTGGAGAGATACAGCGGCACGTAGAAGCTGACGGTATTGCCGAAGCGCTGCCGGGTGAGGCGCTGCGCGCGCTGGGCCAGCGGTTCAAGGTAATTGGCCGCGGCAGGCGAGAGCAGGGCCATCATATCATCGCGGGTGAGCTGTTTGGCCGCCAGCGCCCGTTCGACGTCGGCGGCGGTTTTGCTGTTGATGCGCAGGCGGATATCGTCCCACTCCAGCTGCCGCCAGCGATCGCTAAAGGTTTTCATGCCAGCGCCTCCAGGAATCCGGTGAGCGGGCTGGTGGCCTGCGCCTGCGTACTGCGTGCCCCCGGTCCGGCCTGACGCGCCAGTAATCCGGCATCGATCGCCATACGGAAGGCGCGGGCCATGGCCACGGGGTCGTCGGCGACGGCAATGGCGGTATTGACCAGCACCGCGTCCGCGCCCATCTCCAGCGCCTGCGCCGCATGGCTCGGGACGCCGATCCCGGCGTCGACCACCACCGGGACCGTCGCCTGCTCGATAATAATCTCCAGCATGGCTTTGGTTTCCAGCCCCTGATTGGAGCCGATCGGCGCACCCAGCGGCATCACCGCCGCGCAGCCCACCTCTTCCAGTCGTTTACACAGCACCGGATCGGCGCCGCAGTAGGGCAGCACCACGAACCCTTCGCGGACCAGCAGCTCCGCCGCTTTCAGGGTTTCAATCGGGTCGGGCAGCAGCCAGCGGGCGTCCGGGTGGATCTCCAGCTTCAGCCAGTGGGTACCCAGGGCTTCCCGCGCCAGACGGGCGGCAAACACCGCCTCTTCCGCCGTCTTGGCGCCCGAGGTATTCGGCAGCAGGCTGACTCCCGCCGCCAGCAGCGGGGCGAGGATGGCGTCATTGCGCTGGCGTAAATCGACGCGCTTCATCGCCAGGGTTACCAGCTGGCTGCCCGAGGCGCGAATCGCCTCGACCATCACCTCCGGGGCGGCGAATTTGCCGGTACCGGTGAAAAGATGGGATTCAAACGTTTTGTCTGCAATATGTAACATGTCAGCCTCCAGCGATAACCTGAAAAAGCAGGACCCGATCGCCTTCCTGCAAGAGATGATCTTCCCACCGGTCGCGCGGCAGGATGTGTTGATTGAGCGCCAGCGCAACGCCAGGCTGCTGCTGTTCGAGCTGGGTCAGCAGGGCGCTGACGCTGAGATTGTCGGCGCACGCCAGCGGCTCGTCGTTAAACCAGATCTGCATGCCGCCCTCCGCACACCGGGCAGCTCCGGGAACGCTGTAGCGCAAGGGCGCGCCAGTTGCTGGTGCGGGCGTCGAACAGCCGCAGGGTGTTGCGCGGCGTCGCCATGCCGCTGAGCAACTTAATTGTCTCCAGCGCCTGCAGGGTGCCCATCATGCCGACCACCGGGCCGACGATCCCCGCGGTGCGGCAGTTGCGCTGCGGTTCATCGCTTTCCGGCCACAGGCAGCGATAGCAGCCCTGCGTCCAGGGCGGGGTGAGCACCATCAGCTGACCGCCGAAGCCCACGGCGCTGGCGGTCACTAACGGGGTATCGAGGGCCACACAGGCGGCATTGATCGCCTGGCGGGTGACCATATTATCGGTACAGTCCAGCACCACGTCCGCTTTCGCCACTTCGGCGCGGAGCGCCTCGCCGCTTAAGCGCTGCTGGAGCGCTACCAGTTTGATCTGCGGGTTTAGCTGGCTGAGCCGGGTCTGTGCCGCTGCGGCTTTTGGCCGATCGATATCCGCGCTGGTGAACAAGATCTGCCGTTGCAGGTTGCTGAGATGCACCGCGTCGTCATCGGCCAGGGTCAGCGTCCCGACGCCAGCCCCGGCCAGATAGAGCGCCGCCGGGGAGCCCAGCCCGCCAAGGCCGATAATCAGCACTCGACTGGCTAACAGCTTCTGCTGCCCTTCGATGGCAATATCCTCCAGCAGCAGCTGGCGGCTATAGCGCATAAAGTCGTGATCATTCATCGCCCGCTCCCGCCAGCGCCAGCAGTTGGTTGGTCGCTGCCCGCCAGTCCGCCGCCTGGGTGATGGCGCTGACCACCGCGATGCTGCCGACGCCGGTCGCCAGTACCCCCGGCGCCTTTTCCAGGCTAATTCCGCCGATCGCCACGGTGGGGTAATCCGCCAGGCGTTGAATATGTCTGGCAAGCTGCTCGAGGCCCTGCGGCGCGGAAGGCATCTGTTTGGTTTGCGTCGGGAAGACGTGACCTAGCGCGATGTAAGAGGGGCGCGCCGCAAGGGCGACATCAATTTCCATATCATCGTGAGTAGAGACGCCAAGACGCAGCCCGGCCTGGCGGATAGCGCTCAGATCGGTGGTTTCCAGATCTTCTTGTCCGAGATGCACGCCATAGGCCTGGTGCTTAATCGCCAGTTGCCAGTAATCGTTAATGAACAGTCGGGCGTGATAGCGGCGACCAAGGGCGATGGCGGCGATCACGTCATCCTCAACTTCGCTGTCGCGCCGGTCTTTGATGCGTAACTGAAGGGTACGTACCCCAGCTTCGAGCAGGCGCTCAATCCACGCCACGCTGTCCACCACCGGGTAGAGTCCGAGACGAAACGGGACGGGTGGAAAATCAGGTTGATACATCAGGCTTCCTCCTGTTTCAGGTAGATTTCGCCGCCGCGGGCGCGGAAGTTATTCGACATATCGGCCATGCCGGCTTCGATACTTTGCTTCGCGGCGTAGTCGCGGACCTCCTGAGTGATTTTCATCGAACAGAATTTCGGCCCGCACATGGAGCAGAAGTGGGCGACTTTGCCGGACTCCTGCGGCAGGGTTTCATCGTGATAGGCCCGCGCGGTGAACGGGTCGAGCGCGAGGTTGAACTGGTCTTCCCAGCGGAATTCAAAACGCGCTTTTGACATCGCGTTGTCGCGGATCTGCGCCCCGGGATGGCCTTTCGCGAGGTCGGCGGCGTGGGCGGCGATTTTGTAGGTAATCAGCCCCTGTTTGACATCCTCTTTGTTGGGCAGGCCGAGATGCTCTTTCGGCGTGACATAGCACAGCATGGCGCAGCCGAACCAGCCGATCATTGCCGCGCCGATACCAGAGGTGAAATGGTCGTAGCCCGGCGCGATATCAGTGGTGAGCGGCCCCAGGGTGTAGAATGGCGCTTCGTGGCAGTGCTCCAGCTGTTCGGTCATATTGCGGCGGATCATCTGCATCGGCACGTGGCCAGGGCCTTCAATCATCACCTGCACGTCATATTCCCAGGCGATTTTCGTCAGTTCGCCGAGGGTGCGCAGCTCGGAAAACTGCGCCTCGTCGTTGGCATCCTGAATGGAGCCGGGGCGCAGGCCATCGCCCAGCGACAGCGACACGTCATAGGCGGCGCAGATTTCGCAGATTTCGCGGAAATGCTGGTAGAGGAAGTTTTCCTGATGATGCGACAGGCACCACTTAGCCATGATTGAGCCGCCGCGCGAGACGATACCGGTCAGGCGCTTCGCCGTCATCGGGACGTAGCGCAACAGTACGCCGGCGTGAATCGTGAAGTAGTCGACGCCTTGCTCGGCCTGTTCCAGCAGGGTATCGCGGAAGACTTGCCAGGTGAGATTCTCGGCGATGCCGTTGACCTTCTCCAGCGCCTGGTAAATCGGCACGGTACCAATCGGCACCGGGCTGTTGCGCAGGATCCACTCGCGGGTTTCGTGGATATAGCGGCCGGTGGAGAGGTCCATCACCGTGTCGGCGCCCCAGCGGGTTGACCAGACCAGTTTCTCGACCTCTTCTTCGATGGAAGAGGTCACCGCCGAGTTGCCGATATTGGCATTCACTTTCACCAGGAAGTTGCGGCCGATAATCATCGGTTCAGACTCCGGGTGGTTGATGTTGGCGGGGATGATGGCGCGTCCGGCGGCCACTTCATCGCGAACGAACTCGGGGGTGATGTTTTCCGGTAGGTGGGCGCCGAAGCCTTCACCTGCGTGCTGCTGGCGCAGAACCTCGCTGCGGATACGTTCGCGACCCATGTTTTCGCGAATGGCGATGAACTCCATCTCCGGGGTGACTATCCCCTGGCGGGCGTAGTGCAGCTGGGTAACGCATTTGCCAACGACGGCGCGTTTGGGCGTCAGCAGGCCGCTGAAGCGCAGCTCATCGAGACCGTCGTCGGCCAGCCGCGCTTTGGTATAGGCCGAGCTGCGTTCGCTGAGCGGCGCGCAGTCGTTACGCGCGTCGATCCACGGCTGGCGCAGCTTTGCCAGCCCCTGGCGGACATCAATGCTAATATCCGGGTCGCCATACGGCCCGGAGGTGTCATACACCGGGATCGGTTCGTTGGTTTCGTACCGGGGGTTATCTTTATCGCCGCCGACGAGAGTTGGGCTGAGCTGAATTTCACGCATCGGGACGCGGATATCCGCTTGTGAGCCGTGAACATAGATGCGGCGTGAATTAGGAAAAGCGGTACCCGCCAGCGTATCAATGAATCGCTGCGCGTGCTCGCGTTGTTCCCGACGGGTTAGTTTGGTAGTAGACATAGCGCATTCCAGTTAAAAAAGGACATGGCTTGTCAGACGACGGATGGAGTAACAGATGCGATCGGCCCTGACGGACTGACGCGAACAGCAGTTTACTCTTGTTCCCTTCGCAGGTATTAGCCTGATCAGGTTCCGCGGATCCCGAATTAACGGTCTCAGCCTTTTCCACGTTAGCCTGCGCATGGAAAATAGGCACTCCGACAAGATGAAATCCCTCCGCAGAGGGATAATGTACGTAAATTACGCGTTAACGGTTCACAACTCAAGCGGTCGGCGCAATATTATCGCGCACGTCATTGCTCAGGTTATGGGCGACAGCCAGGGCGATCAGTTTATCTTCCAGCGCGAAACGCGCCTCCAGCGACTCGCCGATATCCGACAGCGCCTGCTGAAATTCAAGATAGTTATCGTGATCGATGGCGTTTTCGAGGCAGGTATCGTAGTAGTCCATCATCTGCTGGGTATTGGCTTCCAGCTGCGGGTAAAGCCGGGTGGCGGCTAAAAGAGGGGTATCGCCTTCCATTTCGCCAATAATGCGTTCATAAATACTAAAATGACCGGATGAGAGGTAATCCACCAGACTTTGGCAAAAGTCATCCAGCGCCTTTTCGTTTAGCCGCATAAACGACTCTTTGCCCGGTTTCAGGCCAACCAGGTTGTAGTAAGCCACGAGCAGATGCTTACGCACTTGTAGCCAGCGATCGACCAGTTCATTACTACCGCCAACGCGCTCCGTCAGATTTTCCAGCTGGTTTAGCATGATTGACTCCGCTAGTTTTGATTTAAATCTGCTCACCAAAATGTAAATATAATGTTAACAACATGCCAGTGAAGCAAAGGTAGTGCAATAGATATGGATCGTATTATTGAAAAATTAGATCGCGGCTGGTGGGTTGTCAGTCACGAACAAAAATTATGGTTGCCTGGTGGAGAATTACCACATGGCGAAGCGGTTAATTTCGATCTTGTCGGCCAGCATGCGCTGCATATTGGCGAGTGGCAGGGCGAGTCCGTGTGGATGGTGCGCCAGGATCGTCGCCATGACATGGGATCGTTGCGCCAGGTGCTGGATCAGGATCCGGGACTCTTCCAGCTGGCTGGGCGGGGGATCCAGCTCGCCGAATTTTATCGCTCGCATAAATTTTGCGGTTACTGCGGCCACCCGATGCATGCCAGCAAAAGCGAATGGGCGATGCTGTGCAGCCACTGCCGTGAACGTTACTACCCGCAAATTGCCCCCTGCATTATCGTGGCAATCCGTCGCGACGATGCGATCCTGCTGGCGCAACATACGCGCCATCGCAACGGCGTGCACACCGTGCTGGCCGGCTTTGTCGAGGTCGGCGAAACCCTTGAGCAGGCGGTGGCTCGCGAGGTGATGGAGGAGAGCGGTATTCGGGTAAAAAACCTGCGTTACGTGACCTCTCAGCCATGGCCGTTCCCGCAGTCGCTGATGACCGCCTTTATGGCGGATTACGCAGATGGCGAGATCGTGGTCGACAAAAAAGAGTTACTGACCGCGGACTGGTATCGCTATGACGACCTGCCGCTTCTGCCGCCGCCGGGGACAGTGGCGCGGCGGCTTATCGAAGATACCGTCGCGATGTGTCGGGCAGAGTTCGAGTGACATGTTACACTGGGCGTATCAACGCTAAAGGAATGTAAAAATGACCGAACTGAAGAACGATCGTTACCTGCGCGCGCTGCTGCGTCAGCCGGTTGATGTCACCCCGGTGTGGATGATGCGCCAGGCGGGCCGCTATTTACCGGAGTACAAAGCCACCCGTGCGCAAGCGGGCGACTTTATGTCGCTGTGTAAAAATGCCGAGCTGGCCTGCGAAGTGACTCTCCAGCCGCTGCGCCGTTACCCGCTGGACGCGGCGATCCTCTTTTCGGACATCCTGACCATCCCGGACGCCATGGGGCTGGGGCTGTACTTTGAAGCTGGCGAAGGTCCGCGCTTCACCTCGCCGGTAAAAAGTAAAGCCGACGTCGACAAGCTGCCGATCCCGGATCCGGAGCAGGAGCTGGGCTATGTAATGAACGCCGTGCGCACCATTCGCCGCGAACTGAAAGGCGAAGTGCCGCTGATCGGTTTTTCCGGTAGTCCATGGACGCTGGCTACGTACATGGTGGAGGGCGGCAGCAGCAAGGCTTTCACCGTGATTAAAAAGATGATGTACGCCGAGCCGCAGGCGCTGCATGCGCTGCTGGATAAGCTGGCGAAGAGCGTTACCCTGTATCTCAACGCGCAGATCAAAGCCGGCGCGCAGTCGGTGATGATTTTTGACACCTGGGGCGGGGTGCTGACCGGCCGCGACTATCAGCAGTTCTCCCTCTACTACATGCATAAGATCGTCGATGGCCTGCTGCGGGAAAACGAAGGCCGCCGCGTGCCGGTGACTCTGTTCACCAAAGGCGGTGGTCAGTGGCTGGAAGCGATGGCGGAGACCGGCTGCGATGCGTTGGGTCTCGACTGGACCACCGATATTGCCGATGCTCGCCGTCGCGTGGGTAACAAAGTAGCGCTACAGGGCAATATGGATCCGTCGATGCTCTATGCGTCCGCCCCGCGTATTGAAGAAGAAGTGGCGACTATTCTTGCCGGCTTTGGCCAGGGGGAAGGCCACGTCTTTAACCTTGGACACGGTATTCATCAGGACGTTGACCCCGAGCATGCGGGCGTCTTTGTTGAGGCTGTGCACCGTCTGTCCGCACCCTATCACCAGTAGGAGATAAGCCCTATGGATTTAGCCGCACTACGTACCCAACAGCAACAGTTAGCCGCGTCGGTAGAGCGTGCGGATCGACTGGATCGCGACCCGCCGGCGTTGATCGGCGGCGCGGACGTCGGGTTTGAGCAGGAAGGGGAGATCACCCGGGCTGCGATGGTGCTGCTGACCTGGCCTGAGCTTGAGCTGGTGGAGTATCAGGTGGCGCGGGTCGCCACCTCTATGCCCTATATTCCCGGCTTTCTCTCGTTTCGCGAAACGCCTGCGCTGCTGGCGGCGTGGGAGCAGCTTTCGCAAAAACCGGACCTGCTCTTCGTTGACGGACACGGCATTTCTCATCCCCGGAGATTGGGCGTCGCCAGCCATTTTGGCCTGATGATTGATGTGCCGACTATCGGAGTGGCGAAAAAACGCCTGTGCGGCAAAATCGGCGACCTGGGTGATGAGCCTGGCGCGCTGGCCCCGCTGATGGATAAAAATGAGCAACTGGCCTGGGTCTGGCGCAGCAAAGTGCGCTGCAACCCGCTGTTTATTAGCACCGGCCACCGGGTAGGCATGGACAGCGCTTTAATGTGGGTTGAGCGCTGCATGCGAGGCTACCGTCTGCCCGAGCCGACGCGCTGGGCCGATGCGGTGGCGTCCCGTCGTCCGTCGTTTGTGCGTTGGCAAGCAAATCACAGCTGATTCAGGTACACTGCGCCTAATTTCTGACTTCGAGAATTCATCATGTTACAAAACCCGATTCACCTGCGCCTGGAGAAGCTGGAAAGCTGGCAGCATGTCACTTTTATGGCCTGCCTGTGCGAACGTATGTATCCCAACTACGCGATGTTCTGCAAGCAAACCGAGTTTGGCGACGGCCTGCTTTATCGTCGTATCCTGGACCTGATCTGGGAAACGCTGACGGTTAAAGATGCGAAGGTGAATTTCGACAGCCAGCTGGAGAAGCTGGAAGAGGCGATCCCGGCGGCAGATGATTTCGACATGTACGGTGTCTATCCGGCCATAGACGCTTGCGTGGCGTTGAGTGAACTGATTCATTCTCGTCTGAGCGGCGAAACGCTCGAGCACGCGATCGAGGTGAGCAAGACCTCCATCACCACCGTGGCGATGCTGGAAATGACCCAGGAAGGTCGCGAAATGACCGACGAAGAGTTGAAAGCGAATCCGGCGGTAGAGCAGGAATGGGATATTCAGTGGGAAATTTTCCGCCTGCTGGCCGACTGTGAAGAGCGTGATCTTGAGCTGATAAAAGGCCTGCGCGCGGACCTGCGCGAGGCTGGCGAGAGCAATATTGGTATAAATTTTCAGCAGTGAGACCAGAAAACGTGATTTACCGCCTGAATTGTAGCGTCTGAAGGCTTCCATTCCGCCCCCCGTCTGGTCTACATTTGGAGGGCGAAAAAAAGTGGCTATCGGTGCGTGTATGCAGGAGGGTGCTTTTTTGGCATTTCCGTCGCACTCGATGCTTAGCAAGCGATAAACACATTGTAAGGATAACTTATGAACAAGACTCAACTGATTGATGTAATTGCGGACAAAGCTGACCTGTCCAAAGCACAGGCTAAAGCTGCCCTGGAATCTACCCTGGCTGCAATTACTGAGTCTCTGAAAGAAGGTGATGCTGTTCAACTGGTTGGTTTCGGTACCTTCAAAGTGAACCACCGCGCTGAGCGTACTGGCCGCAACCCGCAGACCGGTAAAGAGATCAAAATCGCTGCAGCTAACGTGCCGGCATTTGTTTCTGGCAAAGCACTGAAAGACGCAGTTAAGTAAGACCGCGTGGCAGTGAACAGTTTTATCGAAGGGGCTATTAAGCCCCTTTTGTCTGTCTGGCGCCGGCCTCTGGCGCTGGCGGGCATCCTGTTGCTGACTGCCTGCAGCCACGACACGTCGCTACCGCCGTTTACCGCCAGCGGATATGCGGACAATCAGGGAGCGATGCGCATCTGGCGTAAAGATTCTGGCGATGAAGTCCATCTTCTCGCCGCCTTCAGCCCGTGGCGTCACGGGGACACCTCGACCAGCGAATATCGCTGGCAGGGCGATCAACTGGCGCTTATCGAACTCAATGTCTATGGCAAACCGCCGGAACATATTCGCGCCCGTTTCGACGCGCAGGGCGATCTGAGCTTTATGCAACGGGAAGTGGACGGGCAGAAGCAGCAGCTCTCCAGCGACCAGGTCGCGCTATATCGTTATCGCGCCGAGCAGATCCGCCAGACCAGCGACGCCCTCCGCCAGGGGCGGGTCGTCCTGCGGCAGGGGCGCTGGAACGCTGCCGCGCATACCGTGCTGACCTGCGAAGGGCAGACGGTTACGCCCGACCTCGATAGCCGGGCCCTGGCGCACATTGAACGCCGCCAGAGCCACGCTTCCGCCGCTGTGAGCATTGCCTGGCTGGAGGCGCCGGAAGGCTCTCAACTGCTGCTGGTCGCCAATGAAAACTTCTGCACCTGGCAGCCGACGGAAAAAAGCTTCTAACCTTTACCAGTGGTTCATGCCCATATGACCGCCGGCGCTACCGCGACAGCCGCCATATCCCATTCCTGCGCCGCGGGGAACGCCTGCCTCAGCCAGGGCGATATCAAACTTCACCCGCTGCTGATCCAGCTTCTGGCGTAAGCCTTCCATCTCCTGAGCGACAGCTTCAATCTTCCCGCTGTCCGGCTTTTGCGCCGTGAGCAGCGCATTGTACTCATAGCGTTTGGACTGCAGCTGCTGGCGCAGGGCGCTGGTTTGCGCATAGTAATCGTTATGCAGCTTTTGCACGGTAGCCTGCTGCTCCTGGGTCAGCTGACTGTAGCCCTGGTTGCCCATCCCGTTATTGTTGCCCCAGTGGTGGTTGGCCCAGGCCGCGTTGCTGGCGAAGGTCAGCGCGGCAAAGGTAACGAGGGCGAGAGGTAAGGTACGGTTCCGTTTCATGGCATTTTCTCCTGTGTGGTTTCCTTCGGTATTGCATCTTCCATGCCAGTCTGAAAAAGCCCGTCTGTGTCGGCCTGCCGAAGCCTTTGCCGAGGAGAGCGAGTAAAAATGACCCGTTCCGCCAGGGTCAGGCGAGTCATTTTTACTCGCTTAAGCGCAGGCGATATGTTTGAGAGCAGGATTGGCCGCGCGGAAACATGGCATGATTTCTGCTGAAGGAGCCTGCAGATAGTGAAAAAGAGATGACAAGGACTCGCCGATGAAGATCAAATCTCTCTCCCGGGACGCCGCCGCTGGCGCGCTGAGCTGGCTGCTGACCGGCACGGTTGTGCTGCTGGTCATGCTGTTCTCCGCGATGATCGTCCGCGACTACGGTCGCGAGACGACCGCTGCCCGACAAACCATTGAAGAGAAAGGGAGCGTGCTGATCCGCGCGCTGGAGTCCGGCACGCGCGTCGGGATGGGGATGCGTATGCATCATGCGCAGCTGCAGGCCCTGCTGGAAGAGATGGCCTGGCAACCGGGTGTCCTGTGGTTCGCGGTGACCGATGAAAACGGTAAAATTATCGCCCATAGCGATCCGCAGCAGGTGGGTAAAACGCTGTATAGCCCGGCGCAGATGCGTGCGTTAGCGGTTGGCGAACAGGCCCGCTGGCGCCGGCTTAGCGAACCGCAGCCGGCGCTGGAGATCTATCGCCATTTTCGCCCGCTTAATCCGGCCCGCGGCCACCATATGGGAATGATGAACCGCGGCAATAGCGCCCTGGCTCAGGCCACCGTCCCGCAGGTGATTTTTATCGCCTTTGATAGCCGCGAGCTGGATGCCGCGCAGGCCCGCGGGCAGCGGAATATGGCCATCATGCTGGGTGCCGCCGCGCTGGTGATAGCGGCGACGATCCTCGCTCAGTTCTGGTTCCGCCGCTATCGTCGCTCGCGGAAACAGCTGCTGGAGGCGATGGCCCGCAAGGAAAAGCTGGTGGCGCTTGGCCATCTGGCGGCAGGGGTCGCGCACGAGATCCGCAACCCGCTCTCGTCGATTAAAGGGCTGGCGAAATATTTTGCCGAGCGCACGTCGCCTGGCGGCGAGTCGCATCAGTTAGCCCAGGTGATGGCCAAAGAGGCTGATCGCCTGAACCGGGTGGTCAGCGAGCTGCTGGAGCTGGTCCGGCCCGCCCATCTAAACTACCAGACAGTCGATATCAACGCGCTTATCCGCCACTCATTGCAGTTGGTAAGCCAGGATGCGCAGAGCCGCGGGATCGCGCTGCAATTTACTCCGCGACCTGAGTTAACCACGATCAGCGCCGACCCCGATCGCCTGAATCAGGTGCTGTTGAATCTGTACCTGAATGCAATGCAGGCGATTGGCCGTGACGGCGTCATTCGCGTAACAGCAAGCGAAGCCGATCGTCAGCGGGTGAAAATCGTCGTCACGGATAGCGGTAAGGGGATGAGCGATGAAGAGTTACAGGCTATCTTCACGCCGTATTTCACCACCAAGGCGGACGGCACCGGGCTGGGGCTGGCCGTAGTGCAGAATATTATCGAACAACATGGCGGGACGATCCGCGCCGAAAGTCAGCCGGGAGCTGGAGCGATATTTACGCTTTGGTTACCGGTGGATGCTCAACGGAGGGAAGATGAGCAGCGATAAAGTACAGATTCTGGTCGTTGATGATGACATCAGCCACTGCACGATCCTGCAGGCGCTGCTGCGCGGCTGGGGCTATCAGGTGGGGTTGGCTCACAACGGCCTGCAGGCGCTGGAGCAGATCCATCAGCAGGTCTTCGACCTGGTGCTGTGCGATATCCGTATGGCGGAGATGGACGGTATCGCAACGTTAAAAGAGATTAAGGCCTATAACCCGGCGATACCGGTGCTGATCATGACGGCGTTTTCCAGCGTCGGTACGGCGGTAGAAGCTATTAAGTCCGGGGCGCTGGATTATCTGGTTAAACCGCTGGATTTTGACACCCTGCAGCAGACGCTGGTTCAGGCATTGGCGCACACCCGGCAGAGCGAGAGCGACCCCAGCGTTGCGACGGATTCACGGTGGGGCATGATTGGCGACAGCCCGGCGATGCAGGCGCTTCTTAACGATATTACGCTGGTGGCCCCTTCGGACGCGACGGTGCTGATTTATGGGGAGTCGGGAACCGGTAAGGAGCTGGTGGCGCACGCCATCCACGCCTGCAGCGAGCGTCGTGACAAGCCGTTGGTCACGCTCAACTGCGCGGCGCTGAATGAGTCACTGCTGGAGTCGGAACTCTTCGGCCATGAAAAAGGGGCGTTTACCGGGGCGGATCGGCGGCGGGAAGGACGCTTTGTCGAAGCGGATGGCGGCACGCTGTTTCTTGATGAGATAGGCGATATCTCGCCAGTGATGCAGGTCCGCTTGCTGCGGGCGATTCAGGAGCGGGAGGTGCAGCGGGTCGGCAGCAACCAGACGCTTGCCGTTGATGTGCGGCTTATCGCCGCCACCCATCGCAACCTTGCGGAAGAGGTGAGCGCCGGGCGCTTTCGCCAGGATCTCTATTACCGACTCAACGTTGTGACCATCGAGATACCGCCGCTGCGCCGGCGACGGGAAGATATTCCGCAGCTGGCGCAGCATTTTCTCAAACGCTATACCGAACGCAATCGTAAGACGGTAAAGGGGTTCACGCCACAGGCGATGGACCTGCTGATCCACTATCCCTGGCCGGGCAATATTCGCGAGCTGGAAAACGCGGTGGAGCGGGCGGTGGTGCTACTGACCGGAAACTATATCTCTGAGCGAGAACTGCCCCTGGCGATCGCCGGTACGCCGCTGCCATCAGGCGGGAGCGAGGAGGGGGGAATTCAGCCGTTAGTGGAAGTGGAGAAAGAGGTGATTCTGGCGGCGCTGGAAAAAACGGGCGGCAACAAAACTGAAGCCGCCCGTCAGTTAGGCATTACGCGCAAAACGCTGCTGGCGAAACTTAGCCGTTAGCCTTTTCACGTTCGATGGCGCGCCAGCCGATATCGCTACGGCTAAAGCTACCGTCCCAGCGAATGTCGGTCAGCAGCTGATAGGCGCGCTGCTGCGCCTGCGCTACGGAGTCACCCAGCGCGGTGACGCACAGCACGCGCCCGCCGTTGGTGACCACGCGCTGGTCGTCAGACAGTTTGGTGCCGGCGTGGAAGACCTTACCGTCTGCGACTTCCTGCTGCGGCAGGCCGTAGATCTCATCGCCCGTATTGTAGCTGCCCGGATAGCCGCCGGCGGCAACCACCACGCCCAGCGACGCGCGGTCATCCCACTCGGAGGTTTTCTCGTCCAGCTTGCCCGCGCAGGCGGCGAGGCACAGCTCGACCAGGTCGGACTTCATGCGCAGCATGATCGGTTGGGTTTCCGGGTCGCCAAAGCGGCAGTTGAACTCAATCACCTTCGGGTTGCCCTGCTTGTCGATCATCAGACCGGCGTAGAGGAAACCGGTATAGGTGTTGCCTTCAGCGGCCATGCCTTTCACGGTTGGCCAGATAATCCGCTCCATGGTGCGCTGGTGGACTTCGTCAGTAACCACCGGCGCCGGGGAGTACGCCCCCATCCCGCCGGTGTTCGGGCCGGTATCGCCGTTGCCGACGCGCTTGTGATCCTGGCTGGTGGCCATCGGCAGGACGTGCTCGCCGTCGACCATCACAATAAAGCTAGCCTCTTCGCCATCGAGGAACTCTTCAATCACGATGCGGTGGCCTGCGTCGCCAAAGGCGTTGCCGGCCAACATATCTTTGACCGCCGCTTCGGCTTCCTCGAGGGTCATCGCCACGATAACGCCTTTACCCGCCGCCAGACCGTCGGCTTTGATGACGATCGGCGCGCCTTTCTCGCGCAGATAAGCCAGCGCAGGCTCCACTTCGGTGAAGTTCTGGTATTCCGCCGTCGGAATATGATGACGGGCGAGAAAATCTTTGGTGAAGGCTTTTGAACCTTCCAGCTGCGCGGCGCCTTCGGTTGGCCCGAAGATGGCGAGCCCTGCGGCACGGAACGCATCGACCACGCCAATGACCAACGGCGCTTCCGGGCCAACGATGGTCAGATCGATTTTCTCATCCTGCGCGAAGCGTAGCAGGGCCGGAATATCGGTGACGCCGATGGCGACGTTTTGCAGCGACGGCTCCAGGGCGGTACCGGCGTTGCCCGGCGCGACATAGACGGTATCAACCAGCGGCGACTGAGCCGCTTTCCAGGCCAGCGCGTGCTCGCGCCCGCCGTTACCGATTACTAATACTTTCATCTGCTGCTCCAGGAATTAATGGCGGAAGTGGCGCATGTCGGTGAAGATCATGGCGATGCCGTGTTCGTCAGCGGCGGCAATCACTTCGTCGTCACGGATAGAGCCGCCCGGCTGAATAACGCAGGTGATGCCTACCGCGGCTGCGGCATCGATGCCGTCGCGGAACGGGAAGAAAGCGTCAGAGGCCATGGCGGAACCTTTCACTTCCAGACCTTCATCACCGGCTTTAATTCCGGCGATTTTCGCCGAGTAGACGCGGCTCATCTGACCGGCGCCTATGCCGATGGTCATATTATCTTTGGCATAAACGATGGCGTTGGATTTGACGAATTTCGCCACTTTCCAGCAGAACAGCGCATCGCGCAGTTCCTGCTCGGTTGGCTGACGTTTGCTGACCACGCGCAGTTCACCTGCGGTGACCATGCCGAGATCGCGGTCCTGAACCAGCAGACCACCGTTAACGCGTTTGAAATCGAGGCCGGCAACGCGAGTATCCCACTGGCCGCAGGTCAGTACGCGGACGTTCTGCTTCGCGGCGGTGATTTTCAGCGCTTCTTCGCTGGCGGACGGCGCGATGATCACTTCGACGAACTGGCGAGAGATGATCGCCTGCGCGGTTTCAGCATCCAGCTCGCGGTTAAAGGCAATGATGCCGCCGAACGCGGAGGTCGGGTCGGTTTTGTAAGCGCGATCGTAGGCGTCAAGAATCGAGTCGCTGACGGCAACGCCGCACGGGTTGGCATGCTTGACGATAACGCAGGCCGGCTCGTTGAACTCTT
Source organism: Klebsiella sp. K47 (assembly GCF_051858335.1). Taxonomy (NCBI): domain Bacteria; kingdom Pseudomonadati; phylum Pseudomonadota; class Gammaproteobacteria; order Enterobacterales; family Enterobacteriaceae; genus Klebsiella; species Klebsiella sp. K47. The sequence goes on along the minus strand of NZ_JBPYUI010000039.1, from coordinate 1,237 downwards.
TCACGCACTCCAGCGCCGCATCGGTATCGGCAATGTTGTTATAGGAGAGCGCTTTGCCCTGCAGCTGAGTGGCGGTCGCCACGGAGGCCTCTTTTACATTCTCTTCTATATAGAAAGCCGCCTGCTGGTGGCTGTTTTCGCCGTAGCGCATATCCTGCTTCTTAATGAAGTTCAGATTCAGGGTACGCGGGAAGCGGCCAGCGGCTTCTTTGCTTTCGCCGTGATAGGCCGGAACCATGCTGCCGAAGTAGTTGGCGATCATGCTGTCGTAAGCGGCGGTGTGTTCGAAGGCTTTAATGGCGAGGTCGAAGCGGGTGGCCAGCGTGAGGGAACCTTCGTTGGCGTCCATCTCATTAATGATGGCGTCGTAGTCGCTGCTCTTAACTACGATGGCGACATCTTTATGGTTCTTCGCCGCGGAGCGCACCATGGTCGGGCCGCCGATATCGATGTTTTCCACCGCGTCTTCCAGCGAGCATCCTTCACGAGCGACGGTCTGGGCGAACGGGTAAAGGTTAACGACAACCATATCGATAGGCGCGATACCGTGTTGCTGCATGATACCGTCATCCTGACCGCGACGACCGAGGATGCCGCCGTGTACTTTCGGATGCAGGGTCTTCACGCGTCCATCCATCATTTCCGGGAAACCGGTGTAGTCAGAGACTTCGGTAACCGGCAGGCCTTTATCTGCCAGCAGGCGAGCGGTGCCGCCGGTGGACAGCAGCTCGACACCACGAGCGGAAAGCGCCTGCGCGAATTCGACGATACCGGCCTTGTCAGAAACACTGAGCAGAGCGCGGCGGACTGGACGACGTTGTTGCATGGTATTAAATCCCCAGGATTTGAACATTACAGAGAGCGTTAGGTGAGTTTTTGCCTAAAAACTCACCTAACGCACCCAACCGGGCATCCGTGTCATAGCGCGGCATTGTAACGAAAACGTTTGCGCAACGCTCGCGAATTTTTATGTTTCTCTCCAGGCCGGTGAATCTCCTTCTATATAGCTGGCGATCCACGGGGCTAGCGGTCATGTTTTTACGCTCTCCTGTGGATAATTCTGTGTGTAACGAGGTATAAAGCGGGGTTTTGCTGGGGAATGCAGCAGTCAGTCATTTTTCTGCCATTTTTCTATTGCGGACGCTCGAGAACTCCCTATAATGCGCCTCCATCGACACGGCGGATGTGAATCACTTCACACAAACAGCCGGTTCGGTTGCAGAGAAAAATCCTGAAA
>NZ_JBPYUI010000038.1:0-35025 GCF_051858335.1 Klebsiella sp. K47 | reverse complement strand
CCATCAGCAAAAGGGGATGATAAGTTTATCACCACCGACTATTTGCAACAGTGCCCGCACAAAGCACATGCCGTCGGGCTTTCAGGGCGCGTGGTTCCTTTTAAACACCAGCTCTGTACCTCTTTTAAAGATCCTTTAATAAATCCTGTAAATACATAACCTGTTCATCGCCTGCCCTGTGGACAGGCTGCAGAGAATGCCCGCCCTTGCAGCGACCTGACGGTCGCGCCGGTTCGGCAACACCAGAAAGAGCTCCCATCGCTTCGCGACGGGCCCCGACCGGAGAACCAAATTAGTTACAGCATTCATAACGTTATTCATCATAAAAACCGGCGCCGGTTTGCCGGCCAGGTGCCCCTCCCCACCACTGAAAAGCGCCGCCGCCCCCGGCCGAAGGCCGGGAGTAGTGTCGCTTTTAATGATGGGTGTTGTAACTATTCTTCTTCATCGCTGTGGGTGGAGCTGCGGTCAGTTGTCTGGTACACGCTCGTAAGCGGCCCTGCGGCCCGCTAACGCGGAGATACGCCCCGGCTGCGGCTGTCGCCTTGCCGGGTCCACTCCGACCGCGTACAGAGGCTCCTGAGGCGTTTTAAGCGGGTATGGCTTGTCAGGGTGGGGGGTGGGATAGGCAGAACCTGTCAAAACAGCAGCCGGCTGCGCCGGGCGACGGCGCCATTTACCCGCGGTACTCCATTCAACTTGGGGTCGTCTCAGAAAACGGAAAATAAAGCACGCTAAGCCGGTGGCAGCGGTCGCAATGGCCTAAACTTCCCCGCACCGACCTTGGCGCTGCTGCGCCATAGGTAATCGCCGGTCAGGTTGATGTGCTCCCACCCCAGCGGCGACAGATATTGCAACAATGTGTCGTCCAGCGCCGTGCCGTTGCCACGCAAAGCACTGGTGGCACGCTCCAGATATACCGTGTTCCACAACACGATGGCCGCCGTCACCAGATTGAGGCCGCTGGCCCGGTAGCGCTGCTGCTCAAAACTGCGGTCGCGGATTTCACCCAATCGGTAGAAGAAGACCGCCCTGGCCAGCGCGTTGCGCGCCTCGCCCTTATTCAGCCCCGCATGGACGCGGCGGCGCAGCTCCACGCTTTGCAGCCAATCCAAAATGAACAGCGTGCGCTCGATGCGCCCCAGCTCGCGCAACGCCACGGCCAAGCCGTTCTGGCGCGGGTAGCTGCCGAGTTTGCGCAGCATCAGCGAAGCCGTTACCGTGCCTTGCTTGATGGAGGTGGCCAGCCGCAGAATTTCATCCCAATGGGCGCGTATTTGCTTGATGTTCAGCCTGTCGCTGCTAATCATCGGCTTGAGCGCGTCATAGGCGGCATCGCCCTTGGGGATGAATAGCTTGGTTTCGCCCAAGTCACGGATACGCGGCGCGAAGCGAAATCCCAGCAAATGCATCAAGCCAAACACGTGATCGGTGAAGCCTGCCGTGTCGGTGTAGTGTTCCTCGATGCGCAAGTCCGACTCGTGGTACAGCAGGCCATCAAGCACGTAAGTTGAATCACGAATGCCCACGTTGACCACCTTGGCACTGAAGGGCGCGTACTGGTCGGAGATATGGGTGTAGAAAGTCCGTCCTGGACTGCTTCCATACTTCGGGTTGATATGACCAGTGCTTTCTGCTTTGCTGCCGGTTCTGAAGTTCTGGCCGTCCGACGATGACGTGGTGCCGTCACCCCAGTTGCCGGCGAAGGGTTGCCGAAACTGCGCATTCACCAGCTCGGCCAGCGCCGTCGAATAGGTTTCATCGCGGATGTGCCAGGCTTGCAGCCAGGACAGCTTGGCGTAGGTGGTGCCAGGGCAGGACTCGGCCATTTTGGTCAGACCCAGGTTGATCGCGTCGGCCAGGATCGTCGTCAACAGCAAGGTTTTGTCCTTGGCCGTGTCGCTGGTCTTCAGGTGTGTGAAGTGGCGGGTGAAGCCCGTCCATTCATCGACCTCCATCAGCAACTCGGTGATTTTGAGGTGCGGCAGCAGCATAGCTGTCTGGTCGATCATGGCTTGCGCGGCGTCTGGTACTGCCGCGTCCAGCGGCGTGATCTTCAGGCCTGACGCGGTGGTGATGATGGCATCCGGTAAGTCGTTGGCCGCAGCCATGCGGTTGACTGTGGCGAGTTGCGCCTCCAACAATTCCAACCGGTCATGCAGGTATTGGTCGCAGTCGGTGGCCACTGCCAGCGGCAATTCGCTGGCCAGCTTCAAAGTGGCGAACTTCTCGACCGGCACCAGGTATTCGTCGAAGTCCTTGAACTGGCGAGAACCCTGCACCCAGACATCACCGGAGCGCAGCGCGTTCTTCAGCTCCGACAGGGCGCATAACTCGTAGTAACGCCGGTCGATGCCGTCGTCGGTCAGAACCAGCTTTGCCCAGCGCGGCTTGATGAATGCGGTTGGCGCATCGGCGGGCACCTTGCGCGCGCTGTCGCTGTTCATGCCGCGCAGCATGTCGATGGCATCGAGCACACCCTTGGCGGCGGGCGCAGCCCGCAATTTGAGCACGCCCAGGAACTGCGGCGCGTAGCGGCGTAGCGTGGCATAGCTTTCACCGATGTGGTGCAGGAAATCAAAGTCGGCAGGCCGCGCCAATGTTTGCGCTTCGGTGACGCTGGCGGCGAAGGTGTCCCAGGGCATAACGGCCTCGATGGCGGCGAACGGATCGCTGCCGCTTTGCTTGGCCTCAATCAACGCTTGACCGATGCGCCCATACATCCGCACCTTGTCGTTGATCGCCTTGCCGGAAGCCTGGAACTGCTGCTGATGCTTGTTCTTGGCCGCGTTGAACAGCTTGCCGATGATGCGATCGTGAAGGTCGATGATTTCATCGGTGACGGTGGCCATGCCTTCGATGGCCAGCGCTACCAGCGTGGCATAGCGTCGTTGCACCTCGAACTTTGCCAGATCAGCAGGCGTCATCTGGCCACCTTCACGAGCGATTTTGAGCAGGCGGTTCTGGTGAACCTGCCGCTCGATGCCTGCGGGCAGATCAAGTGCTTGCCAGGATTTCAGGCGCTCAATATGTTCGAGCATGTGGCGAGAGTTCGGTTTGGCAGGCGACTGGCGCAGCCATGCCAGCCACGTCACTTTACTGCCGTCCTTGCGCTTGAGAAGTTCGTCCAGGCGCTGACGGTGGGGTGATAACAAAGAATCGGTCAGCGCCGCGTAAATGCGTCGGTTGGCACGGGTGATGGCCTCGGCGCTTGCGCGCTCGATGGCATTCATGGCGGGCAGGATAATGCTCTGCCGCCGCAGATTCTCGACAAGTGCGCTCGCCAGCACGATGCCTTTGTCGGTCTGCAAGGCCAGCTCGGTCAATGTATGCACGGCTTGCCGATAGTGGCTCATGGTGAAGGGCTTGAACCCAAAAACCGTTTGCAGCTCGACCAAGTGCTCCCGCCGTGTCTGTTCGCGCTGGCCGTACTCGCTCCAACTTTCCACTGGCATCTTGAGTTGCGCGGCCACCATGCGCAACAGGGGCGGAAACGGAGGCTCATCGACGCCCAAAAAGGTGCCAGGGAATCGCAAGTAGCAAAGCTGCACAGCGAAGCCCAATCGATTCGCGGCGCCGCGACGCTGACGGATCACCGACAGGTCGGTTTCGTTGAACGTGTAGTGCCGTATCAGTTCGTCTTTGGCATCTGGCAGTGCCAGCAGGCTTTCGCGCTCGGTGGCGGACAGGATTGAGCGGCGTGGCATGGTCAGTCTTCCCGCAGGTACTGGTACAAGGTTTCGCGGCTGATGCCGAAGTCACGGGCCACCAAGGTTTTTTGGTCGCCTGCCGCAACTCGCCGTTTCAACTCGGCAATTTGTTCGCTGTTCAGCGATTTCTTTCGTCCCCGGTAGGCACCGCGCTGCTTGGCCAGCACGATTCCCTCGCGCTGACGTTCGCGGATCAGGGCGCGCTCGAACTCAGCGAAGGCTCCCATGACCGACAGCATCAGATTGGCCATCGGTGAGTCCTCGCCGGTGAACTTCAGCCCTTCTTTGACGAACTCCATGCGCACGCCCCGTTGTGTCAGCCCTTGGACGATGCGGCGCAGGTCATCAAGGTTGCGTGCCAGCCTGTCCATGCTATGCACCACCACGGTGTCGCCCTCGCGGACGAAGGCCAGCAGCCTTTCCAGCTCGGGACGCTGGGTGTCCTTGCCAGAAGCCTTGTCGGTGAACACCCGCGCCACCTGAACACCCTCCAATTGCCGTTCCGGGTTCTGGTCGAAGCTGCTGACGCGGACATAGCCGATGCGTTGACCTTGCAAGATGCCTCCAAAGGCAAAAGTGTCAGGATGAAATCTATTACCTTTGACGGAATATGTCAATCAATAGGAAATTTAACTCTATTCTGATGTCGTTTTCAGAAGACGGCTGCACTGAACGTCAGAAGCCGACTGCACTATAGCAGCGGAGGGGTTGGATCCATCAGGCAACGACGGGCTGCTGCCGGCCATCAGCGGACGCAGGGAGGACTTTCCGCAACCGGCCGTTCGATGCGGCACCGATGGCCTTCGCGCAGGGGTAGTGAATCCGCCAGGATTGACTTGCGCTGCCCTACCTCTCACTAGTGAGGGGCGGCAGCGCATCAAGCGGTGAGCGCACTCCGGCACCGCCAACTTTCAGCACATGCGTGTAAATCATCGTCGTAGAGACGTCGGAATGGCCGAGCAGATCCTGCACGGTTCGAATGTCGTAACCGCTGCGGAGCAAGGCCGTCGCGAACGAGTGGCGGAGGGTGTGCGGTGTGGCGGGCTTCGTGATGCCTGCTTGTTCTACGGCACGTTTGAAGGCGCGCTGAAAGGTCTGGTCATACATGTGATGGCGACGCACGACACCGCTCCGTGGATCGGTCGAATGCGTGTGCTGCGCAAAAACCCAGAACCACGGCCAGGAATGCCCGGCGCGCGGATACTTCCGCTCAAGGGCGTCGGGAAGCGCAACGCCGCTGCGGCCCTCGGCCTGGTCCTTCAGCCACCATGCCCGTGCACGCGACAGCTGCTCGCGCAGGCTGGGTGCCAAGCTCTCGGGTAACATCAAGGCCCGATCCTTGGAGCCCTTGCCCTCCCGCACGATGATCGTGCCGTGATCGAAATCCAGATCCTTGACCCGCAGTTGCAAACCCTCACTGATCCGCATGCCCGTTCCATACAGAAGCTGGGCGAACAAACGATGCTCGCCTTCCAGAAAACCGAGGATGCGAACCACTTCATCCGGGGTCAGCACCACCGGCAAGCGCCGCGACGGCCGAGGTCTTCCGATCTCCTGAAGCCAGGGCAGATCCGTGCACAGCACCTTGCCGTAGAAGAACAGCAAGGCCGCCAATGCCTGACGATGCGTGGAGACCGAAACCTTGCGCTCGTTCGCCAGCCAGGACAGAAATGCCTCGACTTCGCTGCTGCCCAAGGTTGCCGGGTGACGCACACCGTGGAAACGGATGAAGGCACGAACCCAGTGGACATAAGCCTGTTCGGTTCGTAAGCTGTAATGCAAGTAGCGTATGCGCTCACGCAACTGGTCCAGAACCTTGACCGAACGCAGCGGTGGTAACGGCGCAGTGGCGGTTTTCATGGCTTGTTATGACTGTTTTTTTGTACAGTCTATGCCTCGGGCATCCAAGCAGCAAGCGCGTTACGCCGTGGGTCGATGTTTGATGTTATGGAGCAGCAACGATGTTACGCAGCAGGGCAGTCGCCCTAAAACAAAGTTAACCTCTGAGGAAGAATTGTGAAACTATCACTAATGGTAGCTATATCGAAGAATGGAGTTATCGGGAATGGCCCTGATATTCCATGGAGTGCCAAAGGTGAACAGCTCCTGTTTAAAGCTATTACCTATAACCAATGGCTGTTGGTTGGACGCAAGACTTTTGAATCAATGGGAGCATTACCCAACCGAAAGTATGCGGTCGTAACACGTTCAAGTTTTACATCTGACAATGAGAACGTAGTGATCTTTCCATCAATTAAAGATGCTTTAACCAACCTAAAGAAAATAACGGATCATGTCATTGTTTCAGGTGGTGGGGAGATATACAAAAGCCTGATCGATCAAGTAGATACACTACATATATCTACAATAGACATCGAGCCGGAAGGTGATGTTTACTTTCCTGAAATCCCCAGCAATTTTAGGCCAGTTTTTACCCAAGACTTCGCCTCTAACATAAATTATAGTTACCAAATCTGGCAAAAGGGTTAACAAGTGGCAGCAACGGATTCGCAAACCTGTCACGCCTTTTGTACCAAAAGCCGCGCCAGGTTTGCGATCCGCTGTGCCAGGCGTTAAACATCATGAGGGAAGCGGTGATCGCCGAAGTATCGACTCAACTATCAGAGGTAGTTGGCGTCATCGAGCGCCATCTCGAACCGACGTTGCTGGCCGTACATTTGTACGGCTCCGCAGTGGATGGCGGCCTGAAGCCACACAGTGATATTGATTTGCTGGTTACGGTGACCGTAAGGCTTGATGAAACAACGCGGCGAGCTTTGATCAACGACCTTTTGGAAACTTCGGCTTCCCCTGGAGAGAGCGAGATTCTCCGCGCTGTAGAAGTCACCATTGTTGTGCACGACGACATCATTCCGTGGCGTTATCCAGCTAAGCGCGAACTGCAATTTGGAGAATGGCAGCGCAATGACATTCTTGCAGGTATCTTCGAGCCAGCCACGATCGACATTGATCTGGCTATCTTGCTGACAAAAGCAAGAGAACATAGCGTTGCCTTGGTAGGTCCAGCGGCGGAGGAACTCTTTGATCCGGTTCCTGAACAGGATCTATTTGAGGCGCTAAATGAAACCTTAACGCTATGGAACTCGCCGCCCGACTGGGCTGGCGATGAGCGAAATGTAGTGCTTACGTTGTCCCGCATTTGGTACAGCGCAGTAACCGGCAGAATCGCGCCGAAGGATGTCGCTGCCGACTGGGCAATGGAGCGCCTGCCGGCCCAGTATCAGCCCGTCATACTTGAAGCTAGACAGGCTTATCTTGGACAAGAAGAAGATCGCTTGGCCTCGCGCGCAGATCAGTTGGAAGAATTTGTTCACTACGTGAAAGGCGAGATCACCAAGGTAGTCGGCAAATAATGTCTAACAATTCGTTCAAGCCGACGCCGCTTCGCGGCGCGGCTTAACTCAAGCGTTAGATGCACTAAGCACATAATTGCTCACAGCCAAACTATCAGGTCAAGTTTGCTTTTATTATTTTTAAGCGTGCATAATAAGCCCTACACAAATTGGGAGATATATCATGAAAGGCTGGCTTTTTCTTGTTATCGCAATAGTTGGCGAAGTAATCGCAACATCCGCATTAAAATCTAGCGAGGGCTTTACTAAGCTTGCCCCTTCCGCCGTTGTCATAATCGGTTATGGCATCGCATTTTATTTTCTTTCTCTGGTTCTGAAATCCATCCCTGTCGGTGTTGCTTATGCAGTCTGGTCGGGACTCGGCGTCGTCATAATTACAGCCATTGCCTGGTTGCTTCATGGGCAAAAGCTTGATGCGTGGGGCTTTGTAGGTATGGGGCTCATAATTGCTGCCTTTTTGCTCGCCCGATCCCCATCGTGGAAGTCGCTGCGGAGGCCGACGCCATGGTGACGGTGTTCGGCATTCTGAATCTCACCGAGGACTCCTTCTTCGATGAGAGCCGGCGGCTAGACCCCGCCGGCGCTGTCACCGCGGCGATCGAAATGCTGCGAGTCGGATCAGACGTCGTGGATGTCGGACCGGCCGCCAGCCATCCGGACGCGAGGCCTGTATCGCCGGCCGATGAGATCAGACGTATTGCGCCGCTCTTAGACGCCCTGTCCGATCAGATGCACCGTGTTTCAATCGACAGCTTCCAACCGGAAACCCAGCGCTATGCGCTCAAGCGCGGCGTGGGCTACCTGAACGATATCCAAGGATTTCCTGACCCTGCGCTCTATCCCGATATTGCTGAGGCGGACTGCAGGCTGGTGGTTATGCACTCAGCGCAGCGGGATGGCATCGCCACCCGCACCGGTCACCTTCGACCCGAAGACGCGCTCGACGAGATTGTGCGGTTCTTCGAGGCGCGGGTTTCCGCCTTGCGACGGAGCGGGGTCGCTGCCGACCGGCTCATCCTCGATCCGGGGATGGGATTTTTCTTGAGCCCCGCACCGGAAACATCGCTGCACGTGCTGTCGAACCTTCAAAAGCTGAAGTCGGCGTTGGGGCTTCCGCTATTGGTCTCGGTGTCGCGGAAATCCTTCTTGGGCGCCACCGTTGGCCTTCCTGTAAAGGATCTGGGTCCAGCGAGCCTTGCGGCGGAACTTCACGCGATCGGCAATGGCGCTGACTACGTCCGCACCCACGCGCCTGGAGATCTGCGAAGCGCAATCACCTTCTCGGAAACCCTCGCGAAATTTCGCAGTCGCGACGCCAGAGACCGAGGGTTAGATCATGCCTAGCATTCACCTTCCGGCCGCCCGCTAGCGGACCCTGGTCAGGTTCCGCGAAGGTGGGCGCAGACATGCTGGGCTCGTCAGGATCAAACTGCACTATGAGGCGGCGGTTCATACCGCGCCAGGGGAGCGAATGGACAGCGAGGAGCCTCCGAACGTTCGGGTCGCCTGCTCGGGTGATATCGACGAGGTTGTGCGGCTGATGCACGACGCTGCGGCGTGGATGTCCGCCAAGGGAACGCCCGCCTGGGACGTCGCGCGGATCGACCGGACATTCGCGGAGACCTTCGTCCTGAGATCCGAGCTCCTAGTCGCGAGTTGCAGCGACGGCATCGTCGGCTGTTGCACCTTGTCGGCCGAGGATCCCGAGTTCTGGCCCGACGCCCTCAAGGGGGAGGCCGCATATCTGCACAAGCTCGCGGTGCGACGGACACATGCGGGCCGGGGTGTCAGCTCCGCGCTGATCGAGGCTTGCCGCCATGCCGCGCGAACGCAGGGGTGCGCCAAGCTGCGGCTCGACTGCCACCCGAACCTGCGTGGCCTATACGAGCGGCTCGGATTCACCCACGTCGACACTTTCAATCCCGGCTGGGATCCAACCTTCATCGCAGAACGCCTAGAACTCGAAATCTAACGTCCGTTCGGGCATCGAGGTCCATGTCGGGGTGGGACGGGCCCGTGGCTTCAAGATCACTTGCAGTCCGACCGCGATGTCTTGGTTGCGCGAGAGGTTGTCGACAGGCCATGCTGAGTGTGCGATGGTTGATCGCTTCCTCGCCGCTCTCCACGGCGACGATGGCCGCCGCCATCAGCAAGTGCGCCAGTTCCCCTATGGTGCCCTCGCTGCGTGTGAGCAGGTAGCGAGCCATGTCCAGCGTGGCAATTGGGGAAGGCCGGCGCAGCGGGAGCGAAGCGGCGAAGCTGGCCAGCAGTGAGCAGCAATCGTCGTTGGCCTCCCATACCGGCAGCATCATCGGCTCGAAGCGATTTTCCAACTGGTCATCGGAGCGGATGGCTAGGTAGGCGTCGCGCGTGCCTACCCCAACCAACGGGATGCGCAGTTCGTTGCCGAGGAAGCGCAGCAGGTTGAGGAATTCCCGGCGGTTGACGCTGTTGCCGGCCAGCACGTTGTGCAGCTCGTCGATCACCAGCATGCGCACGCCGACCTTGCGCAGCAGTGCCAGAGCCAGTTGCTCCATTTCCGGCAACCGTGGGCGTGGGCGCAGCGGCGCGCCCATCGCGGCGAGCAGCGCGACGTAGAAGCGGATCACGGACGGCTCGGACGGCATCTGCACGACCAACACCGGGATGTGCTCCTGGTCGGCGTCGGAGCTGGCCGGGTGGGTGCGGCGGAACTTCTCGACGATCATCGACTTGCCATTGTTGGTCGGGCCAACCAGCAGCAGGTTGGGCATGCGTTGCTTGTTTGGCCACGCATAAAGGGCTTCCAGCCGGTTCAGCGCCTCGACTGCGCGCGGATAGCCGATCCAGCGGTCGGCGCGAAGGCGCTGGATGCGCTCGTCCGCCGGAAGACGGGCCAAGCCCTGGGCCGCCGGCAGCAGGTGGGACAGGTCGATGATGGGATATTCGTCCACGGCTACCACTCCTCAATCTGGTCGAACGGTTTGGCGGGTGGCAAGTTGTCTGCCTGCGGGTCGGCAATATCCGTATCCGGCGGAACGGGCTTGTCCGGCCGAGCTGATGTCTTGAGGTGCTGGCGGCGATCCGCGTCACGCCGCGCCTTGCGTGTGGCCTTCTGCGCGCTGGTCACAATCTCACGCATCTGGCCGATCATGCGGAACAGCGCCGACTCATCCACCTGTTCGCGCCCTTGCTGCCGCAGTTTCGCCAGCGCCTGCCGTTGTTCCCAGAGGGTGACAGCCGGATGCGACAAGGTACGGTAGGGAATTTCCAGGTAATGCTGTCCCTCCGGTTCCAGGACCCAGATACGGCTGATGTCGCGCGGATCGCGCCGGATCAGAAAGGACGGCCAGCGTTCACGCCGCGCAATCCACGGCTTGAGCGCATCGGCGTAGTAGTGGATGTGGTCGATGACAAAGCCGGTGCGGGTCAGCGTGCGCCGGAGGATCGGCAGAAAATCGACCAGGAACGAAGTAGCGCGTGTGACGACGGCCGGTACGCCGACACGCGCCACGGCCTCGGCCCAGCGCGCGGCCGGCGGTTGGAGCAGGCCGTTGTGCACCGAACCGTGGTAGGTGCCGACCGCCAATGTGAGCCAGCGCTCTAGCTCGCGCAGCGTCAGGGCGGCCTTGTTTTCGGAATCGTAGTCGCCGCGCTGGTCAGGGTTGGAGAAGGTCGTTCCCGGCAGTTCGTCGTGAATCATCTGCATCGCCGTGCCGATGATCCGTTCCACGATGCCGCCATAGTGCGGCTGTCCCAGCGGGCGATAGTCCAGCCGGATGCCATGCTGCTCGCAACCCCGGCGCAGGGCCTCGCTCTTGAACTCGGCCGCGTTGTCTAGGTAGAGCAGCAAGGGCTTGCCGCTCATCTGCCAATCCATTTCCACGTTCAGTCCTTCCAGCCAAGGGCGCTTGTCGCAGGCGACATGCACGAGGCACAGGCCAACCGAAACGGCAGACGGCGCTTCCAGCGTGACGACCATGCCGAGCACGCAGCGGGTGAACACGTCGATGGCGAGGGTCAGGTACGGGCGGCCAATAGGTTGCCGGTCGCGGTCATCGACCACGATCAGGTCGATGACCGTATGGTCTATCTGCACCTGCTCCAGCGGCGCGGTCACGGCAGGAGGCTCGCCGCCCACACCTTGTAGGTCACGAGCGGCATCCTGGCCTTCCCGCCGGCGGATGACCTTGCGCGGGTCAAGGCTAGCGATCCGTAAGGCCACGGTATTGCGCGCCGGCACTCGCAGTTTTTGAGCCTTGCACACCTGAGTGACTTCGCGGTGAAAGGCCGCTAGGCTGCGCTTCTGCTTGGTCAGGAACCGCTTTTGCAGTTGCTCGTGGATGACGCGCTCGACCGGTTCCGGCAAGCGCCCCTTACCTTTACCTCCACCGGACTGGCCGGGCACCAGATCCGTCACGAGGCCGCTGCCTTGCCGGGCACGCCGGATCAGAACGTATACCTGGCGCCGAGACAAGCCCAGCGCCTGAGCCGCCATATCGGCCGCTTCGTGCCCGACCGTCTCCGACTGCGCCAACGGACTGATGATCTCCGCACGACGGCGCGCACGCTCCCAAGCCTCATCAGGCAGAGTGGCCACGCCTTGTTCTGGAATCCGTGGGGTGTCCGTCGCCATGCTCACCTCGCTTTGGTGCACACGAGTATTGAGCATAGTCGAGATTGGTGCAGATCACTTCTGATATTGAACTGTCAGGAGCTGGCTGCACAACAGCCATTACGCCCAATCAACTGGTGCAGTCGTCTTCTGAAAATGACATCTGACATCGTTTGCACATGGCATCTGACATCAAGTTAGGGTATGCCTCAATCTGACGGCTGCGAACCGCCAGGGACAGGCGCAATGTCAGATTCTGTCGCGGCCTTGGCGCGTGCCTGGAAGCGTTCATAGCAATCCAGCCCGCAGAAATGTTCGACGTATTCCGCGCCTTCCGGGGTGAAGGCGGCATCGAGCGGAATTTCTTTGCAGCATACGCAGCAGGTGGTGCAACTGGCAGTGTTCGGGGCGTTTGCGTTCATGGTGGTACTCCTCCAGATTGGTAGCGAAGCTCAAAGCTGCCCACTCTCGGCTGGCTGGGAAGCGGTCATGATCTTCCCTTGAAGGCCCGCAGCAGCCGCGTCACAGACAGGACAAACAAGCCGGTCAGCGTGAGGGCTGCAATACCCCAGTGCTCCCCGATGAACGCGCCGGCCGTCGTGCCGGCTAGCACAATGGCGAGAATCGGCAAATGGCAGGGACAGGTGAGCACGGCCAGCGCGCCCCACAAGTAGCCGGTGATCGGTTTGTGCGTCTCAGACGGCAAGTGCTCTGGGCTGTTCATGGCAGACTCTCCGCGTGCTGTGCCGGTTCGGTTGGCATGGCGGCCAGTTGCATTTCGAGGCTGGCCAGGGCCTCGCGCCGACGCTCGACGAGTTGCCGCAACACGGCAAGCTGCGCAGACGCACCGTCACCGTCCGCAGCATCCAGCGCCCGGCACAGCCGCGCCAGTGCGTCCAGGCCGATACCCGCTTCGAAGGCAGCCCGTACAAAGCGCAGCCGTTGCAACGCGGTGTCATCGAACAAGCCGTAGCCGCCCGTGGTGTACGCGACCGGCCGTAGCAATCCGCGCAGCAGGTAGTCGCGCACGATATGCACGCTCACCCCGGCATCAAGGGCCAGCCGGGACACTGTGTAGGCGCTCATTGAACACCTCCTTTTCCTCATCCGGCGCAGCACGAAAGCTGCTTCACGTCCTTGCTGAAGGTCTGCGCCGCGAGCTTCAGCCCTTCGACCATGGTCAGGTAGGGGAACAATTGGTCGGCCAGTTCCTGCACGGTCATACGGTTGCGAATGGCGAGCACCGCCGTCTGGATCAGTTCACCCGCTTCCGGGGCCACCGCTTGCACGCCGATGAGCCGTCCGCTACCTTCCTCGATGACCAGCTTGATGAAGCCGCGTGTGTCGAAGTTGGCAAGCGCACGCGGCACGTTATCCAGTGTTAGCAGGCGACTGTCGGTCTCGATCCCGTCGTGATGTGCTTCCGCCTCGCTGTAGCCCACGGTGGCGACCTGCGGGTCGGTGAACACCACGGCCGGCATTGCGGTCAGGTCCAGGGCCGCATCGCCGCCAGTCATGTTGATCGCCGCACGAGTGCCGGCCGCTGCCGCCACATAGACGAACTGCGGCTGGTCGGTGCAGTCGCCGGCCGCGTAGATGTTCGGGCTACTGGTGCGCATGCCCTTGTCGATGACGATGGCCCCCTGCGCATTGACGGCTACCCCCGCCGCTTCCAATGCCAGGCTGCGCGTGTTCGGTGTCCGGCCGGTGGCGACCAGCAGCTTGTCGGCGCGCAATTCACCGTGCGTGGTGGTCAGCACGAATTCACCGTCCATATGGGCGACCTGGCTGGCTTGCGTGTGCTCCAGCACCTCGATGCCCTCGGCACGGAAAGCGGCTGTCACCGCCTCGCCGATGGCCGGGTCTTCACGGAAGAACAAGGTATTGCGCGCCAGGGCCGTGACCTTGCTGCCCAGCCGGGCAAAGGCTTGCGCCAGCTCCAGCGCCACCACCGACGAGCCGATTACGGCAAGGCGTTCGGGAATGGTGTCGCTCGCCAGGGCCTCGGTGGAAGTCCAGTAGGGTGACTCTTTCAAGCCCGGAATCGGCGGGACCGCCGGGCTGGCACCCGTGGCGACCAGGCAGCGGTCGAACATCACGACGCGCTCGCCACCCTCGTTCAAACTAACGATAAGGCTCTGGTCGTCCTTGAAACGCGCTTCACCGTGCAGAACGGTGATGGCTGAATTGCCGTCCAGGATGCCTTCGTACTTGGCATGACGGAGTTCTTCGACACGGGCCTGCTGCTGGGCCAGCAGCCGCTCGCGCAAGATCGTCGGCGGTGTGGGTGGCATGCCGCCGTCGAATGGGCTTTCCCGGCGCAGATGGGCGATGTGGGCGGCGCGGATCATGATCTTGGACGGCACACAACCGACGTTGACGCAGGTGCCGCCGATGGTGCCGCGCTCAATCAGCGTGACCTGCGCGCCTTGCTCGACGGCCTTCAGTGCTGCCGCCATCGCGGCTCCACCGCTACCAATGACGACGACCTGCAACGGGCGTTCGTTGCCACTGGGCTTATCAGCGGCCCCTATCCAGCCGCGCATCTTGTCGAGCAGGCCGGCGCGGTTGTCCGTCGGTGGCGCATCGGCAAGCGTTGCCTCGTAGCCCAGTCCGGCCACGGCGGTAGTCAGCGCATCCGATGACGTGCCCGCCTCAATGGCGAGTTGCGCTGTGCCCTTCGGATAGGACACCAGCGCCGATTGCACGCCGGGCACTTTCTCCAAGGCTTCCTTGACGTGAGCCGCGCACGAGTCGCAGGTCATCCCGGTGATTTTCAGGGTGGTCATGTATTTTTCCTTTTCTGTGGTGGCTACGGCTGTTGCCGTCAGCCACGTTGTTCTGGCAATTCACAGCTGTCCGGCCCGCAGCGGCGATGTGCTGGCGAGATGAAATCCCAGACCGACACCCCAACCATCAAGGCCAGGCCGACATAGAGCAGTCCACCGCTCTGCCAGCCGTAAGCCCGCATTAAAAACACCGCTGCCAGCACCAAGATCGGGCCTATCGTGCCGAGCGCCGTGCGTCGCCACTGTCGATGATTGAGCCAAGCGATAGCATTGGCGAGTAACGCGATGCCGGCGAACATCGGCAGCAGGATGCCAATGAATAGCCCCTCGTACTGGCTCAAGAAGCCCAGTCCGATGGCCGCGCCAAAGCTGGCGATGGCAGGAAAACAGGCGGCGCAGCCCATCGCGGAAACGACGCTGCCGAGCGCGCCGGTTTTGCCAGCGATGCGCGTGATGAGTCCCATGTGTCGCTCCCGAGTTCGGTTAACGGATCAGCGTTTGAGGCTGGACGGATAGCCCGCGTCCTCGGTCGCCTTGGTCAACTTCTGGACGTTGGTCTTGGCATCGTCGAAGGTGACGACGGCCTGGCGCTTGTCGAAACTTACGTCGGTCTTGCTCACGCCCTCAACCTTGGAAAGCGCGTGCTTGACAGTGATCGGGCAAGAGGCGCAGGTCATGCCAGGCACGGACAGCGTGACGGTCTGGGTGGCGGCCCACACGGGGGCAACAACGGCAGCGAGGGCGAGGGCGGCAAACAGTTTTTTCATGATGAACTCCTGTGATTAATAGAAAAATGGCATGACGTAGGGAAATCCGAGCGAGACCAGGACCAGCGCGGCCACGATCCAGAAAATGAGCTTGTAAGTAGCTCGCACTTGGGGAATCGCGCAGACCTCACCCGGTTTGCAGGCTTGCGCCGGGCGGTAGATGCGCCGCCAGGCGAAAAACAGCGCGACCAGCGCTGCGCCGATGAAGATCGGGCGATAGGGTTCCAGCACCGTCAGGTTGCCGATCCATGCCCCGCTGAACCCCAAGGCGATCAAAACCAGCGGCCCCAGGCAGCAGGCCGACGCAAGAATGGCGGCCAGCCCACCGGCGAAGAGCGCGCCGCGCCCGTTTTGTGGTTCAGACTTTTGTGGTTCAGACATACGCTTGTCCTTTCAAATTTGGTTTGGATAGCTTAAGCTTACTTCCGTAGTTATGTACGGAGTCAAGCGATATGCAAATTAATTTTGAGAATCTGACCATTGGCGTTTTTGCCAAGGCGGCCGGGGTCAATGTGGAGACCATCCGGTTCTACCAGCGCAAGGGCCTGCTGCCGGAGCCAGACAAGCCCTATGGCAGCATTCGCCGCTATGGCGAGGCGGATGTAACACGAGTGCGGTTCGTGAAATCGGCCCAGCGGCTGGGCTTTAGCCTGGACGAAATCGCCGAGCTACTGCGGCTGGAGGATGGCACCCATTGCGAGGAAGCCAGCGGCCTGGCCGAGCACAAGCTCAAGGATGTGCGCGAGAAGATGGCCGACTTGGCACGCATGGAGGCCGTGCTGTCTGAACTGGTGTGCGCCTGCCATGCGCGGAAAGGGAACGTTTCCTGCCCGCTGATTGCGTCACTGCAAGACGGAACGAAGCTCGCTGCATCGGCGCGGGGGAGTCACGGGGTGACTACGCCTTAGCGTGCTTTATTTTCCGAATTCTGAGACGACCCCGGATAGATGCACTTCGCTACGTGGAATAATGGGTCCGATATTTACTGCGGACCCGTCTAAGAATCAACTACCTGCATAGGATATTTGCTAGGGGAGCTTACAGATATTGACTCAGCAGTGCCTCAAGACTGTTCTGGTCCACGGCAAACAGGCGAATACCTTCGGCGAGCTTTTCCACTGCCATCGCATCCTGATTATGAGCCCAGTAGAACTCAGCTTCGGTCATCGCTATGGGCTTCGCCTGGATTTCACCTTCATACGTCAGCGGCATTGGTACCGCCCCCTGAGTTTGCTGCAACTGCGCCAGCAACGCCGGGGAAACGGTAAGACGATCGCATCCGTTAAGCGCCAGCACCTGTTCCGGCGTACGGAAACTGGCCCCCATCACCACGGTGCGGTAGCCGTGCATTTTATAGAAGCGATAGATCTTCTGCACTGATTCGACACCCGGATCGTTCTCGACGGTGAAGGTGGTATCAGGGTTGTTTTTCTTGTACCAGTCGTAGATACGGCCCACAAACGGGGAAATCAGGAAAACATTGGCATCGGCACAGGCTCTGGCCTGGGCAAAGGAGAACAGTAGCGTGAGGTTACACTGGATACCTTCTTTTTCCAGCGTTTCTGCGGCACGGATCCCTTGCCAGGTGGCAGCAAGCTTAATCAAAACCCGACCTTTGCCAATACCTTTCTCTTCATACAGTGCAATAATTTCCCGCGCTTTAGCAATACTGGCCTGGGTATCAAACGAGAGGCGAGCATCCACTTCAGTTGAAATACGACCCGGAACGTTTTTCAGGATCAGCACCCCGATGCTCACCGCCAGATAATCGGCAATATCCGCAGGTTGTACCGGCTTTCCATTCTGGCGGGACTTCACCGCCGCGACGGCATCTTTTACCAGTTTCTGGTACTGCGGAAGCTGCGCCGCTTTATAAATAAGCGAAGGGTTAGTGGTCGCATCTTCAGGCTGGTAAGCCATAATGCTGTCAATATCCCCGCTGTCGGCAACAATCGTGGTTCGCTGCTTTAGTTGTTCAAGCTGATTCATGGCATAAACCTGTATTTCATAATTGGGCAGCAAATAGCAAGGAGGGGCCAGAGCCCGCTCCTTATTGCTAAGCTGGATAGGTGGTTATTTTGCCTGCGCGACGCGGGTGGTCAGGCCTGGCATATTGAAGCACTCTGCTTCGTTCTGGATCATATCTTTAATTTTATTAACCACATAACGCTCGGGTTCGACACCAAACGACTTCAGATTAGCAAACATGGTTTGCATCTCTTTGACTACCGCTGGTTTTTCGTAGTTGTAGTGGCCGCTGAGTTCAAGAATCTCTTTCAACAATTCTGGCTCGTTAAAGATTTGCTCTTCAGACTTGTTTTTGTGCTCATCAGTCATCCATTTTTCCCATTTGTGGCTCAGCACACACTCGCGGGTCAGGACGGTTTTTAAATCAGACGCTGACTTGATAAAGCCTTTTGCTGCCAGATCTTTCTCGACTTCCGCCAGCTTCAGATAAGCGCGGGTTTCAATGGTGCCGTAGGCTGGGGCGACGTTCATTGCCGTGATGCCCAGACCCGGATGTTTCAACAGGATCTCATCCGGAAGATAGTCACCATTATGCTCTTTCAGACCAACGCCGTGACGGGTGCTGATAGCCGAAAGCTCTGCGGACTGCTTATCGTTAAAATGGCCAACGTTTTTGGTCAGGCGGGTCAGGGTACCGGTCTGACCAACGATAAACAGCGGCTGCGGCAGCGATTCGGCAGCAAGACGCTTATTCAGCTCGATAATAAACCCTTCATAGGCGCTGACGTCGGTCAGGCCGCCATTGGTTTCTTCAGTTCCGACTTCATAGAAGAACTCCTTCAGGTTATTTGCCTTCCGGTACTCTTCGCAGAAGCGGATCAGCTCAACGGTACGACTCAGCACCAGTTCGATATCAATGACTTTACCGACGACATACGGGTCTTTTGTAGGGTCGATGTGCAGCAGGTCGAAACCGGCGTCCATATCGACCTGATAAGAGCGGCGCGCCAGCGCCATCGCTTCGGCTTCAGGAATATGGTCTTTGCGTTCTTTATCACGCTGCCACGGGCCACCGTGGTCGCGGCAGAGGAAGTAATCACCGTCGAAGCCGACTTTTTCCGCCATCGCTTTCAGGTCGGCGGCAAAGCGAAATTGATCCCAGTTGTTAACGTAACCCGCGCCAAACTCATCTGCATCAACCTGGTTGCGGCTGGCAATAAACATCAGCGGCAGGTCTTTTTCTTTACCCAGCTCAAAACAGGCCTGAATTAATGCCGGAGACATGGGGCCAATTCCCAGCATTGTTGATTTTCCACCGTTAACAATATAATCGACGTACTGTTTCATTGTGTTTTTCATGATAACTCCTCAGACTTTATTCATATCAGAAGTGATTGTTTTTTTAGCCGACTCTTTTTTTACCGGCTCGCTAATGTTGGGGCGCAGAATATATAGGCAGATTGCGGTGACAATAACGCCGATAGCCATATCGATGGCGTACCATACAGGTGCTTTATTGACGCCTGCGATGGCAATTAATCCGCCGTGTGGAACCATTGATTCAACGCCGTGAACCATTGCCAGACCGGCACCGACGGCGCTGCCGATAATTATTGATGGCAGAACGGTCTTCAGGTTTTTAACGGCGAAAGGAATGGCCCCCTCGGTAATACCAATTAATCCCATAAAGGCAGCAGAGGTTCCCATTCGTCTTTCATCTTCAGCCCATTTACGTGGTGAAATAAAAGTAGAAAGTGCAATGCCCAGTGGCGGAATAGCACAGGCAACACGGTAAGCGCCGTTCGGACCATAAATACCTTCAGCCATTAATGCGAGAGTAAATGCCGTCGCGGTTTTATTGACCGGGCCACCCATATCAAAGGCCGCCATGGCACCGACAATCAGACCAAGTACCAGTCCGCTGCTTCCCTGCATTTGTGAGAGCATGGAAACCAGCCATTTCATGGCAAAACCGATGGGCCCAATCAGTACATACAGATAGAGCATGCCGACGATGACGCTTGAGGCGATGGGAATAATCATGATCGGCATAACAGGCATCAGCACCTTACCGACTTTCCAGCCTTTTACCCATTTGGTCACGTATCCGCTGAGAATACCGAGCAGCATCGCCCCCAGAAAACCGGTTACCACATGGTCTGCACCCAGCGGCGTGCTGGCCATAAAGCCGGTGATTAAACCCGGCGTCAGCCCCGGCTTACCGGCGATAGAGTAGGAGATATACGCCGCCAGCACCGGGATCATCATCCCGAGGCCCGCGCTGCCGATAGCGCCGAGGTTTAATAAGAATGGGTTGGTCACCACCATGCCTTTACCCGCGACCGGCTCACCGCCAATCAGGGAGAGTGCCAGACAGATACCGCCGACCACCACCACCGGCATCATATATGACACCCCGGTACTAAATGCTTTGACTAAATCATCCTTGATGACTTTCATTTTTTCCGACATTTTCATCCTCCAGGAATCTTTATTTTTAAGATGATTGTGATATTCAGGCGAAATCATCCCCGGACGCATTTACGTCGTAATTTAAATAAAGAGTTCGCAGAAATTTAATTAACGTTATTATTCACCGGTACCGAATGCCGAAAGTAAATCAGGACCGGTGGGTTGGTTATTTCACCAGTTTTTCAGCCCGGTCAATAATCGCTGCTGGATCGCGAACCACCTCTGCCGGGTTCAGCGAAATAATCAGTCCAGCGTCTTCTTTTTCTTCAAAGCGCTCAACGCCTTCAATACCAATAGCAATTGCCAGAATCACCACATCGGCTTCGGCAATCTCATCTTCGCTTAATTCATTTTCAATTCCCATGCCGCCTTGGGTCTCGACTTTGACGTCATAACCCCTTTTTTTGCACTCCTGCTCGATAGCTTCCTGCGCCATATAGGTGTGGGCGACTCCGGTAATGCATGCTGCGACTCCGACAATTTTCATGAGTGACTCCTGATTTTTTATTTGGCTGTGGTTTTAAACATTGCTTAATAAATCCTGATTTCATACGGCCAGAGTATTGGCCATCAGGTTGTAGAGTACGTTGACGTTTTCGGCCTGTTTTATTTCATTGCGGAAATCCTCTTTCATTAACTTTCTGGCAAGCGTGGAGAAATATTTCATATGCTCATTAGGGTCGGCGGATTTACTGACGGTGAGCATGAATACGGTTTCGACTTCCTGATCGCCCCACATAATGGGCGACGCAAGGGTTGCCATACTGATGGTGGAGTAGTGAATATGGTCCGACTTGGTGTGCGGAATGGCGAAGCCATAGCCCACGGCGGTGGAGAATGAGTCTTCGCGGGTCCAGATATCATCGGTTAATTGATCCCGATTATCGGTGCGATGGTGCAGCCACAGATTGTCGGTCATCTTTTTGATAACTTCGTTTTTATCTCTGGCCTGTAGTCCGCAAAGAATAAACTCCGGGGCGAGGATCGGCATTTTGCTGACCGCTTTTACGTCCGGTGAACGCAGCGCGGCTTTGACATCAGCGGAACGTTTTAACGCCACAATGTTCTGCGACAGCCCCTGGCATTTGGCATAACTCAGCTCGCGCAGCGCATGTTTTACACCCGGAATCGAGGTGCCGCTCATGCTGAGTTCGTCAAAGCCCATGCCAACGAATAGCGGCAGAAAATCTTTGCTTGCACCCAATTCTCCGCAGATACCTATCCACTTGCCCGCGCGGTGGACTTCGTCGGCGGCATACTGCATGGCGCGCAGGAATGCCGGGGAATAGTTGTCGTATACCGCCTCAACCTGCGTATTTCCACGGTCGGCGGCAAAAAAGTACTGCGTCAGGTCGTTGCTGCCCACGCTGAAGAAATCCGCGTATTCCGCTATTTCGCTAATCGCGAAGATAACGGAGGGGATCTCCAGCATCACGCCGAGCGAGATGCTGTCGTTGAATGCCAACCTTTCATCACGCATCGTACTTTTGACCTCTTCGAGGACTTCACGGCACCAGATAACTTCATCAACGTTGGCGATCATCGGGATCATGATTTTGGCATCGCCAAAAGCCGAGGCGCTGAGGATAGCCTTGAGCTGCATGGCGAAAAGGTCGCGATAACGCGGATAAGTTCGCACCGCCCGGAAGCCGAGAAACGGGTTTTCTTCTTCGCCGATGCTCATATAGTCGACAGGTTTATCGCCGCCAATGTCGAAGGTGCGGAAGATAACCGGTTTCCCTTGTGCAACTTGTATCACCTGGCTGTAGAGCTCAGCCAGTTCGTGGTAGTCCGGTGCGGATTCACGGTCCATGAATGACATTTCGGTACGAAATAGTCCGATGCCTTCAGCGCCGTTGCTGAAGGCTGCCTCGGCTTCCGCCAGGCTGGCGATATTGGCGGCTATCTCAATGCTGTGATGATCGCTGGTGGTCGCTGCCTGATAGACATTAGCCAGCATCTGTTGCTGCATACTCTGCTGAACGGCAATTTCATTCTGGTAATAGCGCAGGACTTTCTCATCCGGAGCGATAATTAAAATACCCGGATTGCCATCGATGATGATGTCCATTTCTGTATTCAGCTGCAGGGTCGAAAAATCAATATCTGTCAGAGTCGGGATACCGAGCGAACGTGCAAGGATAGCGGTGTGCGACGTTTTACCCGTGGCGGATAATACCATCCCGGCAAGAAACTCTTTATTGATCCCGAGAAATTGACTTGGTGTCAGACTGTTGGCCAGAATAATCGATGGTTGCGTTAATTCAAGACTGTTCTGCGGTAATATACCTGGGCCATAGATCGCAGTAAGTAATTGTCCGGTAATATCGAGAACATC
Organism: Klebsiella sp. K47; assembly: GCF_051858335.1. NCBI lineage: Bacteria > Pseudomonadati > Pseudomonadota > Gammaproteobacteria > Enterobacterales > Enterobacteriaceae > Klebsiella > Klebsiella sp. K47. The sequence goes on along the minus strand of NZ_JBPYUI010000038.1, from coordinate 13,013 downwards.
CAGGGTCCGCTCTTTAATGTATTTGCTTGATGAGCGATTAAGAATTTCACAGAATTCCATTGCAGCTTTAATCACCGCATCCCAGGTATTGTCACCACCGGAAATCGCCGAGGAGATATGGCTTTGAAAGGTCGCATCGGTGATAATGGATAAATGCGCCTGTAAAATATCGTGCTCAACGCCTTTTTTAATTTCCAGCGCAGCCTGCTTCTCTTGCTTAAGCGCCTCTAAACCCGCCAGAAAAATACGCTGCTGATGCTCCGTGGAATACTCACCGCCCGGGTTACGCGCCAGCATTTCGTCCAGAGACAGGCTCTGAATACGAACGGGTTTGGCAATGGCAACACCGCCGCTGATGCGTGAACCCTGAATAAAACTGAGCTGAGTCTCCCGCAGCGAACGCGGGAGATAGCCCGCAGGCGCTGCGGCTTCATCTGCATGACTAACCTCGAAGGAGGGCAGTTTTTTAAGCAGCGCACTCAGCTGCTGAGCAGCGTTTGCAGCATCTTTTCCGCTGATTGTAATTTCACAGGCGTCGTTGAGTAAGGTATCGGTGGCGACAATCGAGAGGGCGCTTTTACCATTACCCTGAATGCCGCTGCGAATATTATTCCAGCACACCGTAGATTGAAATGTATTGCACAGCCGTTCGATATACCCCGCCGGTCTGGCGTGAATACCATCCTTTAGATCACATTGATACGTTATTATCTCTGACATCATTGCTCCCGATAATCATTTAGCCAGGGCTAATTAATTTTCTTTGCAGATGTGGGTGTCTGCATTTCATGTTTTATATCCTTCATCGTTCTCAGTTATCTTTGAATAGAAAAAAAGTGACCTTTGCTTGAATAAAAAAGCCTGATTATTATTTTGTGATCGAGGTCATGAAATTATATGGAATTACTGTGGTGTGTGTGTTGCGAGATGATTTAAGTAATTGTGATGGCAGCCGCACTATTATTAACGGGTGAGCAGTGGTCACGTAATTGCTATTAAAGTGACTTTCTTTCTATTCAATGGTCATGGGTAATGGAGTACAAAATAATACACACTCTATTTATTTCGTTGTGGTAATTACGATGCATTTTCGTGGAATATTACTGGATTTAGACGGGACGCTGGTGAACTCGCTGGATTTCGTAGAGGCCTCCTGGAGTTTATGGGCCACTAAAAAAGGGCTGGAACCGGGGACGGTATGCCATTATCTCCACGGTAAACCCGCTTTGAGTACGCTGCGCCACTTTATGCCCGATGCCAGCGAACAGATCATCATCGACGAATTTCTCGCGCTGGAAGAGTTTGAAGCGAGCAATACTGACGGCATCACTGCGGTTAACGGGGCTGTTGATTTTCTCCGCCAGCTTGAGCAGTTGCAGGTCCCCTGGGCCATTGTGACTTCCGGGTCGCTGAAGGTTGCCTCAGCACGGATCCGACAAGCCGGTTTCCCCGTTCCGCCGGTGCTGGTGACCAGCGAAGATATTCATCATGGCAAGCCGCATCCGGAGCCGTTCCTGACGGGTGCAGCCCGACTCGGTCTTTCTCCCGCTAATTGCCTCGCTTTTGAAGACTCCACTGCCGGTCTGCTTTCTGCCACCCAGGCAGGGTGCGTGGTGGTTGAAGTCCTGACTCGCCAGTCTGTAGTTCACGATATCGATACCTGGAAAACCATTGATAACTACCTCGACCTGCGCGTAACGCGCAAGGGCGAGGCAGATTTTTTACTTAAGATTCAGAGGGAGTTTTAAATGTCATCACGAAAAACCCTGGCCAATGCCATCCGTATGCTGAGTGTCGATGCCGTTCAGCGAGCTAATTCCGGTCATCCGGGCGCACCGATGGGAATGGCGGATATTGCCGAAGTCCTGTGGCGGGATTTTCTCAACCATAACCCGAATAACCCCGCGTGGGCTAACCGCGACCGTTTTGTGCTCTCCAACGGTCACGGCTCAATGCTGATCTACAGCCTGCTGCACCTTACCGGCTATGATTTGCCGATTGATGAGCTGAAAAACTTCCGTCAGCTGCATTCGAAAACGCCGGGGCACCCAGAGGTGGGTTACACCGCGGGCGTCGAAACCACCACCGGGCCGCTGGGGCAGGGGATCGCCAATGCGGTCGGCATGGCTATCGCCGAGAAAACCCTCGCGGCGCAATTTAACCGCCCGGGCCACGACATTGTCGATCACTTCACATATACCTTTATGGGCGACGGTTGCATGATGGAGGGCATTTCTCATGAAGTTTGCTCCCTGGCCGGGACGCTGAAGCTCGGTAAGCTGGTGGCGTTCTACGACGATAACGGCATCTCTATCGATGGTCACGTCGAGGGATGGTTCACCGACGACACCGCCAAACGCTTTGAGGCTTACGGCTGGCATGTGGTACGCGGAGTCGATGGGCATGATCCTGAATCCATTCGTGCCGCGATTGATGTTGCAAAGTCGATTACCACCATGCCGACGTTAATTATCTGCAAAACGGTGATTGGTTTTGGCTCTCCGCATAAAGCGGGTACTCATGATGTCCACGGCGCGCCGCTGGGCGAGGCTGAAGTGGCGGCAACGCGTGAAGCGCTGGACTGGCCGTATCCACCGTTTGTTATCCCCACTGAGATAGCTTCGCAGTGGGACGCCCGCAAATCAGGGCAGGCTAAGGAGGCTGCGTGGAACCAGCAGTTTGCCGCATACGCGAAAGCGTTCCCCGAGCTGGCAGATGAATTTACCCGTCGGGTGAATGGGCAACTGCCTGCAGAGTTTGCCAGCAAGGCGCAGGCGTTTATTGAAAAATTGCAGGCCAAACCGGCGAAAATCGCCAGCCGTAAAGCCTCGCAGAATGCGATTGAAGCCTTCGGTCCACTGTTGCCGGAATTCCTCGGCGGCTCTGCGGATCTGGCTCCATCGAACCTGACCTTGTGGTCCGGGTCTAAAGCGATTAACGAAGACAGCGCCGGGAACTACATTCACTATGGCGTGCGAGAGTTCGGTATGACCGCTATCGCCAACGGTATTGCGCTGCACGGTGGCTTCCTGCCGTACACCTCGACGTTCCTGATGTTTGTCGAATACGCACGCAACGCAGTGCGCATGGCGGCGCTGATGAAGCAGCGTCAGGTGATGGTTTACACCCACGACTCTATTGGCCTGGGCGAAGATGGCCCGACCCATCAGCCTGTCGAGCAAATTGCCTCACTGCGCATGACGCCGAACCTCAGCACCTGGCGTCCCTGCGATCAGGTGGAGTCGGCGGTGGCGTGGAAATATGGTGTTGAGCGCCAGGATGGTCCTACGGCGCTGATTTTTTCCCGGCAAAACCTGACCCAGCAGGAACGGACCTGGCAGCAGGTGCAGGATATCGCGCGCGGCGGCTATGTACTGAAGAATTGCGAGGGGCAACCGCAGCTGATCCTTATCGCGACCGGCTCGGAGGTGGAGCTGGCGGTAGCCGCATGGCAGCAACTGACGGCTGAAGGTGTGAAGGCGCGGGTGGTCTCCATGCCGTCCACCGATGTCTTCGACAAGCAGGATGCGGCGTATCGTGAAGCGGTGTTGCCGCAGGCGGTTTCTGCGCGTATTGCCGTGGAAGCGGGGATCGCGGATTACTGGTTTAAATATGTCGGGCTGAACGGCGCGATTATCGGTATGCAGACCTACGGCGAGTCCGCCCCGGCGGAACAGCTTTATCAGGAGTTTGGCATTACCGTTGAGGTGGTGTTGCAGCAGGCAAAAGCGCTTCTGGCTTAACCTTTAACGGCCTCTTACATGCTAAGGGGCCGTTTTTCATTAAGGGGAGAGATAACATGTATCCCGTCGACCTTCATATGCATACCCTGGCCAGCACCCACGCCTATAGTACGGTTCATGACTATATCGCCGCCGCGGCGCGTAAACATATTCGCCTGATCGCCATTACCGACCATGGCCCGGAAATGGTTGATGCGCCACATCCGTTTCACTTTAATAATTTGCGTGTGCTGCCGCGCGTTGTCGATGGTGTGGGGATCCTGCGCGGTATTGAGGCCAATATCAAACCTGGTGGTGAGACCGACTGCAGCGACAAAATGCGTGCGTCGCTGGATTTAGTGATTGCCGGATTCCATAAGCAGGTGTTTGCGCCTGCGGGCATCACCACCAATACCGATGCGCTGATTGCAGTAATAGCGAGCGGCAAGGTCCATATTATCAGCCACCCCGGTAACCCGGAGTATCCGATTGATATCCCGGCGGTGGTGGCCGCGGCTAAGGAGTGTCATGTGGCGTTGGAGGTCAATAACGCCTCTTTCGTCCATTCACGTAAGGGCAGTGAGGGGAACTGTCGCAAAATTGTAGCAGCCGTGCGCGACAGCGGCGGACTTCTCTCATTGGGTAGCGATTCACACAGCGCGTTTTCTCTGGGGGACTTTAGCGCCTGTCAGCATCTGCTGGTGGAGGCTGATTTTCCAGCATCAAGAGTGCTGAATACCTCTGTGCGACGAGTGCTGACGTTTCTGGAACAGCACGGCGGGGGGCGGATAGCCGAGCTTTATGGGCTTCCTGGCTAAAAATCTTGTGGGTTAAACCCTCTCCCAATAATGGGAGAGGAAGTTCGGCGTGTCTGTGCGGTTTTGAGACTGGACTGTTAGAGCCAGGGAAAACCACCTACAGGTCAATAACGTTGCCTCGCGGCAGATTTAAAGACTTGCGAATGGCGGCGATAACCTCAGTTGGTTTGAGTAACAGCGAATTAATACAAACATTCAGAATACGGCAACCTTCAAAGCGTGAAGGATTATCGATAGTAATATCGGATGCGATGATGGTGAGCTCAGACTCGAAAATATCTTTATCGGTAATTGGATTCTTAAGCCCCAGTACGCCCTGAGTCTCGATTTTGATCGCAAAGTAATACTGCTTCGCCAGTTTTTCCAGCTGTTCTGCGGCCATGTACGTATGCGCCACGCCGGTCGCGCACGCGGTCACCGCCACAATATGCAGATTACGTTCGCTGGAGAAAGGCTGAATCTCATCTCTTGTTGCACGAGTGGTCATGATCTTGCTCCTTTATTTTTGCGGCGGTATTCAAGCGGCGTACAGTCGTTGATATCGCGAAACACCTTGCAGAAATAGTTAGTATCTGTGAAACCGCACTTTTCTGAAACTTCGTTTATTTTCAGATTGGTATTGGTCAGCAGCGTTTTTGAACGTGAAATGCGGGCTAACTTGAGATATTCGTTAAATTTCACGTCTGACTCCTTCGAAAACAGACGCGACAGATAGCCTGGGGAAATATTAAACGTTTCGGCGACGCTTTCCCGGCTAATGTCCGTGTGGTAGTGACTATCGATATGGCTCTTAATTTCGTCCAGCAATGAGAAGGGAGCTCGCTGGTTATTCAGGCCATCGGTAATTTGATACAGCAGGTCGTTAAGCAGCGCATAGACCACGTGGGCAAAGGTCTCGCTGGTGGTATCTTGCGACCACGCCAGCGATTCAGCCAGGTCGAGAAGCCGATCGCGAACCGTACTGCTGGAGTTTTGCAGATTGTACTTCTCTACCTCTTTAAACTGCGTGCCATCCCAGTTGCTGATGCTGAAACCGACGTCCTGCTTCCAGAAGACTATCGACATGCAAATAACCGGGCTTTCCCACAGCGGCGAGTTCCAGCTATTGGCGGGGATATAGGTGATGGTGCCGACCGGACGTTCATATTTCACGATGCAGTCCACGCCTTTCGGCAGCAGCATGCGAAGTGTGCCCTTTACCGTCAACTCAATGCGCGGAACGTGCAGATGGTAGGCCATCGCCGGAGCCTGCGTATTGCCGTTAGCTACCATGACGCCTTTGTCTATCGAGCCCTGAGCGCTGAATTCACTGAGAATAGATTGAATAAATGTAGCCATATTATGCCCGAGGTTTGATAACTGTCTTCAGGACTTTCACCGCAAAGGCGGTGGTGATGCTCCCGGCGACCACCGAAACGATGTAGCCAAAATGGTTGCTGACTACCGGTAATACGATAAGTCCGCCCCACGGGGCGGCGTTGGTTGCGCCAAACCATAGTGAGAGGATTGCCGCAACCGCACTGCCAAGCATAATTGCCGGGATCACCCGTACCGGATCCGCCGCCGCAAACGGAATTGCCCCTTCTGTTATCCCCATAAAGCCCATAATTATCGCTGGCTTACCGGCTTCTCGCTCCACATCATTAAAGATGTCTTTAAACAGAAAGGTTGCCAGCGCCAGCCCCAGAGGCGGAGTACAGTCGGCGGCAGCGACTGCTGCCATCAGCTGCGGGTTCGTTGAGATCAGTGCAACAGCAAAGAAAAAAGCGGTTTTATTCATTGGGCCGCCCATGTCAACGGCGATCATGCAGCCCAGGATGGTACCGAGGATAATAAACGACGCGCCCTGCATATTGCCAAGCCAGACGCTAAGCCACTTCATTAGCACGGCAATCGGGTCGCCAATGATGTAATACACCGCCATGCCGGTGAGAAAGGTCCCGATCAGCGGAATAATAAATATCGGTAATACCATGCGCAGGAAGTGGGGGGTTTTAAGCCGGGCGATCAGGTTCAACAGAACATAGACCACCAGCCCGGCAATAATCCCGGAGAGCATGCCGCCTAAAAATCCGGCGCCCATCTGATAAGCCATCAGGCCGCCGATGGCACCCGGCGCGATGCCCGGTTTATCGACCATCGAATACGCGATAAATCCTGACAGGATGGGGATAAACAGGGTTAAGCCAGCCATACCAATTTGCGACATGGCCTTCAGGAAACCATGGTCCGGTACGGCGGCTTCCCCGTTAAACATCACCGCGAGCGCCAACAGAACACCACCAGCGACGACAAACGGGATCATGTAGGAGACGCCGGTCATAAAATGTCGTTTAGTATTTTTTAATAGTTTTAACATGTCAGCCTCGTAACGTTTGCTGCTCAGAAGACCAGAGTTCTGGATATCAGCGTGTAAAGCGCTTCCGGGCTTTTTGCCGCTTTAATCTTGCTGACAAATTCATCATTCATGAGCATGCGCGCCAGGGTGGAGAAGTACTTCATATGCTCGTTATCCTGCGCGGATTTGCTAATCGTCAGCATGAACAGGGTATCCACCATGACGCCGCCCCAGGCGATAGGTTGCCTGAGCGTGGCAATACTGACGGAGGAATCCCTGACAGCGTCCGTTTGGGCATGGGGGATAGCAAAGCCCGAGCCAACGACGGTAGGAAAAGGCACTTCGCGAGCCCAGATATCACTGCAGAGCCTGTCACGTGTATTGGTGCGCTGCTGAAGCCACAGGTTATCAACCATCATTTTGATAGCCTCGTTTTTATCAGCGGCGTCAATTCCCCATAAAACCATCTCCGGCGATAGCAGCGGCTTTTGCGCCGCACTAAGGCTCGAGTTATGTAATGCGGCTTTGAACTGTTGTGCGTTGTGATTTTGCAAAAGATTCTGCGCCAGCGACCGGCAATCTCCGGCACTGAGTTGGCCCAGAGCGTGCTTAATCCCCGGAATCGCGGTGCAGTTCATACTCAATTCATCAAAGCCAATGCCGATAAGCAGTGGGAGAATGGTTTCGTCAGCAGTGAGTTCACCGCACAACCCGACAGGTTTACCGGCGCGATGAGCCTCTTTCACTGCGAACTGCAGGGCGCGTAAAAACGGTGGAGTGTAACTGTCATAAAGCGTTTTTACCTGGGCATTACCCCGGTCTGCGGCGAAAAAGTATTGCGTCAGGTCATTACTGCCCACGCTGAAGAAATCCGCATGTTCTGCCATCTCCGCCATAGAGAAAAGTACCGAAGGTACTTCCAGCATGATTCCGAGCGCTGTCTGTTCATCAAATGCCAGACCCTCGTGGCGCATCTCCTGTTTAACCGATTCCAGTACCTCACGACACCAGATAAGTTCTTCCACCCGAGAAATCATCGGCAGCATAATTTTGGCTTTACCTGATGCTGAGGCGCTCAGAATAGCCTTCAGTTGGGTGGAAAAAAGGTCGCGATATTGCGGATAAGTACGCACTGCCCGGAAACCAAGAAACGGGTTTTCTTCATTGTCGACGCTTAGATATCCAACCGGTTTATCACCGCCGATATCGAAGGTGCGAAAGATAACGGGCTTCCCCCCTGCCAGAGTAACAACCTGTTTATACAGGTCTGTCAGTTCAGCGCAGGAGGGCGGGCAATCGCGGCCCATATAGGTTATCTCGGTGCGAAACAGGCCGATGCTTTCCGCGCCGTTTTCAAAGGCCGCCTGCGCTTCGGCAAGGCTTGCAATATTAGCGGCTACCTCTACGCGATGCCCATCGCGGGTTCTTGCGGGCGCTAAAGCATTTTCCCGCAGCCGCTGCTGCATATCCTGCTGGACGGCAATTTCATGACGGTAGTAGCGCAGAACTTTCTCATCCGGATGAGTAATCAGGATCCCTGGCTCACCATCAATGATTATCAGCTGCTCGACATCGATATCCAGCGATGAAAAATCGATATCCGCTAGGGTTGGGATACCTGACGAACGAGCCAGTATGGCTGTATGGGAGGTTTTCCCCGTAGAGGACAGCACCAGACCTGCAAGGTGTTTGCGGTTTAGCGCCAGAAACTGGTTGGGGGTCAGGTGACTGGCGAAAACAATTGTCGGTTCATTTAGCAAAGGCGGGTGGTAAGCCAGAGCCTGTTCGCCATAGATCGCACTGATGAGCTGCGTCGCGATATCAAGAATATCCAGGGCGCGCTCCTGAAGATACTGGCTAGGCGAGCGCTCAAGCTGATGGCAAAAGTCTAGGGACGCCTGCGCTATAGCCGACCAGGCATTCATGTTGTTATTCAGATAACCGATCGCACTATCCTGAAATGCGCTGTCGGTTATCAGAGATAGATGTGCCGCAATAAGGTCGTGCTCAATACCTTGGTTTTTTCCGAGTGCGGCTTCTTGCTCTAGGCGTAATGAATCTAACCCGGCAAGAAAGTGGGCTTTTTCGCTTTCAATATTGTCGATATGCCCTGGATTGCGGGCGATAATATCGGTGAAAGCCAGGCTCTGTATTACCTGTGGTCTGGCGATGGCTGCGCCTTTATTTATGCGAGTTCCCTGAATCACGTGCGGGTTCAGTTCCCGCAGGCAGCGGGGAAGATAGCCCCACGTGGTTGCGGGTTCCGGTTCAAGGCTGAAGGTCGGGAGATCGGAAAGCAACGTGCGCAGCTGGACTGCGGCCTGTTGCTCATCTTCTCCGCAAAGGGTGATGCGACATGTATCGTTTACCAGCGTGTCACTGGCAATCAGCGAGAGGGCGCTTTTTGCATTTGCCAGTAGTCCCGTACGGGTGTTTTCCCAGTCGATATCTGCCTGGAAAAGATTACATAGCCGCGCGATGTATCCGGCAGGCCGGGCATGAACACCTTCATGAAGCTCACATACATAGGTTATAACCACCGCCATCTCAACTCCTGTATGCTATTGTGCGCGTCAACGTGTTGCCGATCTCGCTATCTTTCCCTGTTCGCAACGGTGATGATATAGTAAAAAAGTGACCTTTTATTAAAAATAGTTACCTGATTGTGATTTTGTGACTTTTGTCATATTTTTGAATGATTAATTCTCAATTATTTGTTTGATTTAGTTTGTTTTTTTGTTTCTGGTTTTTGAACCGTTTTTGCAATATGGATCACAAATTTAAAGCTAATACAAACAGGTTCATGAAATGGTGCGGGGGTAGGCAGGATGATCTGTTTCCGGCGTGTCTATTAACGACTTCTCCGGCGGCATCTATCACTATGGCGTTAGCAGATATGTACCTGATTTAAAACAATCTGAGTTATCTGCCTGATTAATGAAGCGAAACAAGGGTCCGCAATAAAGTACGGACCCGTCCGGGTATTAACGACCTACGCGAGCCTGATGCTCAGGAGAGTAACGCTCGCCGACGATTTTAATCGTTTCAAGCGCCTGGGTTATCTGACGTGAGTCATCCTGTGAAAGAATGATGTCGGCAGCCCCAGGTTTTCTTCCAGCCGTTGCAGTTTTGTATTAAGCACTGCATCCAGTGCGCAAGTCGTGGATGTCGCCGCGATGATGCCATTCATAGAGAAGAACATGAACACAGTGCCGACAATTACGGAAATACCACCAACGCCCAGGCCGGTGGTGATCGCCAGCACTATTGCGGCAATAGCGGCGATGAATACGGCATTATATGAAAAAGGCAGCCAGGTCATCATATTCAAGTGGCAGATGCACATCAAAGTCATGTCGAGGAATTTGACAAAGCGCCGATTATAATCGTACACAGGAAAACATCCGCAGCCCCCAAATAGACATTAGCATTGAGCCTCTACAGCATTGGTGCGCTTAATGCGTTTTATGTTAAATATCATGCAGTTGCATTGCTTTTTTGCTGATCCAGCGGCCAAAGTGGAGTCCTCCGTCGGTCTCCACCATTATCGCTACCGGGTAAGCCGTCAGGCATGGCCCGGTTTAAAAAGATATGCTGACAGTTCTGCTGCAGTTATATCAAACTCGAGTTGCCTGATTAATTCTGCCAGTTTTTTCTCTGCAGTATCACGGTTAATCTGATTCTGTACTATCTGGAGAACAACATGTTTTAGCTCCGGAGGGAGGTGTTCCAGATTGATATGATTACCACCCGAAATGTCATCATCCGGATTTTCGAAGAGCCAGCCGTAACTCATAAGATCACCTGTTCTATTTCACAAATTTCCAGACACCTGTCGGTACCCGGTCATACAACTTTCCCATCGTCATCTCCGCCAGCCGGTGATCAACCGCGGCATTGAAATGCTCAAGCTCATCATCTGACAGAGAATATTTATTTTTTTCTATTACCCTTTCCAGGGTTTCCTTCGATGTACAGCGCCGTAGTCGTAAAATCCATTCCTGTTTCGTCATTAGTTTTTTATATCCTGAGGCTTCCCTGGTATTTAATTTTACAAATAACGCAAATTTCTTTCAGGCGTTATGGCCCGTGCCGTTCTGTGTAAGATAATCACTGATGCTCAGACCGGACAAGCGAATGTTATCCGAAATCTCCCTGAACTGCTCCTCCCAGCCGTCCTGCAGCTCCCGGATTGCCGCGATCTGGAAAGCAACACTGAAAGGCGTTCTGCCCAGTTTCTCGGAAAGCCAGAAAAGATGCTTGCCAATCTCTTCGTCCGGTACCGAATCGAGCGCATCACTCAGTAAGGTTTTTTCGTCTTCCTGCCAGGGATGACCGGCTCGCGGAAAACGCGGATCAGGCTGGCGGTCTTTTTTCTCCCTTTTTTCCCGTCTGGCAACGGTCGGCGCATCGCCTTTTTTCAAGCCGACGCGCGCTTTCATGGCGCCGATAGCGGCGACGGCCAGTACCAGCGTTTCACGCTCCTGGCGCGTGAGCAGGCTGTCCTCGCAAATCAGGGTGTTCAGGTTATCGATCAGCTTATTCAGCCCGGGTTCAGTGACTTTCATTTTATGCTCATATTCCTTGTGTGGTGGCGATCAGTCCCGGCTCTCATTCACCTGGACGGTGACCGGCAGGCCTGCATCAAAACAGGTCTGATACCAGCTGGCCACCTGAAGGGGATCGCCCTCTTTTATCCGGCGTATGCCGCCGGCATCCGTCAGCTGCAGGCAGGTGGTACCGTCCAGACGGATCACGTAGGCCGCTTCCCGCAGGGAGTAATGACCGTCACCCAGCTGCAGCTCCACCGCGTCACCGGCAGCCGTCTGGCGTAACGGCAGACGCCGGACGTCTGTCAGTCGTTGTCGTGCCGTTTCAGCCTCGCGTTCTGCCTGGAAGAGCGGTTCTGCAATGCCGCGACCGGCCTCCGTCAGCTCGACGGCCAGCTGCAGGTTCGGGGCGCGCAGGGTGCGCAGCCAGCCCGCGGCTTCCATGCGCCGGCAGGAGGCGCGAAGGTTCGGCCCGTACACCGGGGCATCCCCGCCCTGCTCCAGCACCCGCTCGATATCCCGCGTCGCCACCGGCCCCGGACGTTTTGCATCGAGGGCGGCCAGCACAATCAGCACCCGCCGCTGCAGCGGCGACGGACGTCGGGCTTTTTCCCGCATCATTGTCCCTCATTCCTCTGGGAAATGAGCGTTTTAAGCCGTTTATAGTCTGCTTCGACCCGTGTTGTGGCCAGGCCAGTGTGTCCACGCAGCGCCAGGAGATACCAGAAGCGGAGGATGTCATGAGCCTTGTTCACTTCCCAGACATAATGGGTGCCATCCCTGCGAAAATCGCATTGCTTTATTTCCTCTTCTGCCATCTGCGTCATCTGCTCATAGCTGAGCGAAAACAACATTTCTTCATCCATCCTGCACGCTCCGTCTGATAATGTCTGGTTAAGTAAAAAATCATATCTCAAATGATTTTTTAATAAATTGTCAAACATCATATCAGATATGATTTCATGATTAATAATAAATATCACATTCAGTATGATTTTATGCACTTTGTTTGATTATCATATCGCTTACGGGGTTCCCGCCGCGCAGATCCGATTTCTGGCTTAATCGGAAATGTCGTACCTGAGCCGTCATGCTAACCGGATGGTATAGTGGATTCTCGAACCGGAACGGGAGGGTTAGATGGGAAATTATTCAGATTTTGAGACCGATTTTGTTCAGCGAACACTGGCGCTTATCGATCAATATAACGAAATGATTGAGGTGCAGGGCAAGCCATTCAGGGAGCAGTACAACTACACGTTGACCCTGAATTGCCTTCTGGGTCTTATTGTGTTACCGAAAGAGAGGGCGCTATCTTTCCTGCCTGCCGACCGTTTAACGCTGCAACTTAAAGCTGAAATGGGATTACATGAGTCACAGCTGCCCGGACCGGAAATGACTCTGCGTACTCTTATCCTTAAAATGAGGAATTCTGTGGCTCATTTCAGCGTCCAAGTTATATCAGTCAGCGACGAGCATCTTGTCGATCTGATTGCTTTCAGGGATGATCCTGAGGATGAGAATGCCTACGGCACTGTTGCAAATAGTCGGTGGTGATAAACTTATCATCCCCTTTTGCTGATGG
>NZ_JBPYUI010000037.1:0-37710 GCF_051858335.1 Klebsiella sp. K47 | reverse complement strand
CACAACCCGCTACGGGGGAGACTTACCCGAAATCTGATTTATTCAACAAAGCCCATTCCGTCCTGATAAGTTGGTCGGATAAGGCGCTCGCGCCGTATCCGACATTAATTTCTTAAGCGACTTCATTCACCTGGCGACGCAGCAGGGAAAGTGGGTCGGGGCCGCTAAGCGTGAACACGGAAATTAAGGTGAAGCCCAGCGCCACCAGACCCAGCACCAGGTAAGCGCCCTGGAAACCGATGCTTTCATACATATTGCCCGCCAGAATAGACATAAAAATCATCGCCAGTTGCTTAAAGAAGCAGAAACAGACCAGATAAATCGTCGCTGAAAAACGCACTTCAAACTGGCTGGTAATATATTTAAAGCTGCCCACCAGCAGGAACGGTACTTCAAACATATGCAGCGTTTTCAGAATAACCACTTCCAGTGCTGAGGTAGCGAACGATGAGCCAATAATACGTACTGACATAATAGTGCCAGCCAGCAGCAGGGCGTTTTTCCCACCGATGCGATTAATGATCAGTGGCGCAAAAAACATAATCGAGGCGTTAAGTAATTCGCCCATTGTCGTTACGTAGCCAAATACCCGCGTACCCTGTTCACCGGTAGCAAAGAACGAAGTAAAGAAATTAGCAAACTGTTGGTCAAAAACATCGTAGGTGCAGGAAACGCCAATAACATACAGTGACAAAAACCACAGTTTTGGCTGTCTGAACAGTTCCAGCGCCAGCTTAAGGCTAAATGCCGAATGGTTGGCACCTACCGCATTGGCAACCGTGGCAGAAGAGGGCGCATCCGTTTTGGCGAAAAAGAGTAAAACGGCGAGGATGAGTGCACAGCCAGAACCCAGCCAGAAAACAAACTGATTATTGATGGTGAACATGATGCCGACAATCGAGGCACACAGCGCCCAGCCAACACAGCCAAACATCCGCGCGCGACCAAATTCGAAATTACTGCGACGGCTGACTTTCTCGATAAATGCCTCTACTGCTGGCGCACCGGCGTTAAAACAAAAGCCTAGATAAATACCACCAACAATCGATCCTACTAAAATGTTGTATTGTAACAGTGGCCCGAAGATAAAAATAAAGAACGGCGCAAACATCACTAACATGCCGGTAATAATCCACAGCAGGTATTTGCGCAGCCCGAGTTTGTCAGAAAGCAGACCAAACAGCGGTTGGAATAATAGCGAGAACAGAGAAATAGCGGCAAAAATAATACCCGTATCACTTTTGCTGATATGGTTGATGTCATGTAGCCAAATCGGGAAAAACGGGAAGTAGGCTCCCATGATAAAAAAGTAAAAGAAAAAGAATAAACCGAACATCCAAAAGTTTGTGTTTTTTAAATAGTACATAATGGATTTCCTTACGCGAAATACGGGCAGACATGGCCTGCCCGGTTATTATTATTTTTGACACCAGAGCAACTGGTAATGGTAGCTACCGGCGCTAAGGTGGAATTCCGCCGACACTGACGGGCTCCAGGAGTCGTCGCCACCAATCCCCATATGGAAACCGTCGATATTCAGCCATGTGCCTTCTTCCGCGTGCAGCAGATGGCGATGGCTGGTTTCCATCAGTTGCTGTTGACTGTAGCGGCTGATGTTGAACTGGAAGTCGCCGCGCCACTGGTGTGGGCCATAATTCAATTCGCGCGTCCCGCAGCGCAGACCGTTTTCGCTCGGGAAGACGTACGGGGTATACATGTCTGACAATGGCAGATCCCAGCGGTCAAAACAGGCCGCAGTAAGGCGGTCGGGATAGTTTTCTTGCGGCCCTAATCCGAGCCAGTTTACCCGCTCTGCTACCTGCGCCAGCTGGCAGGTCAGGCCAATCCGCGCCGGATGTGGCGTATTGCTCGCCACTTCAACACCAACGGTAATCGCCATTTGACCACTTCCATCAATCCGGTAGGTTTTCCGGCTGATAAATAAGGTTTTCCCCTGATGCTGCCACGCGTGGACCGTGGTAATCAGCACCGCGTCGGCAAGCGTATCTGCCGTGCACTGCAACAACGCTGCTTCGGCCTGGTAATGGCCCGCCGCCTTCCAGCGTTCGACCCAGGCGTTAGGGTCAATGCGGGTCGCTTCACTTACGCCAATGTCGTTATCCAGCGGTGCGCGGGTGAACTGATCGCGCAGCGGCGTCAGCAGTTGTTTTTTATCGCCAATCCACATCTGTGAAAGAAAGCCTGACTGGCGGTTAAATTGCCAACGCTTATTATCCAGCTCGATGCAAAAATCCGTTTCGCTGGTGGTCAGTTGCGGGATGGCGTGGGGCGCGGAGGGGAGTGTCACGCTGAGGTTTTCCGCCAGACGCCACTGCTGCCAGGCGCTGATGTGTCCGGCTGCTGACCATGTGGTCGCGTGCGGTTGCACTACGTAAACCGTTAGCCAGAGTTGTCCGGCGCTCTCCGGCTGCGGTAGTCCAGGCAGTTCAATCAACTGTTTACCTTGTGGAGCGACATCCAGAGGCACTTCACCGCTTGCCAGCGGCTTGCCATCCAGCGCCACCATCCAGTGCAGGAGCTCGTTATCGCTATGACGGAACAGGTATTCGCTGGTCACTTCGATGGTTCGCCCGGATAAACTGAACTGGAAAAACTGCTGCTGGTGTTTTGCTTCCGTCAGCGCCGGATGCGGCGTGCGGTCGGCAAAGACCAGACCGTTCATGCAGAACTGGCGATCATTCGGCGTATCGCCAAAATCACCGCCGTAAGCCGACCACGGATTGCCATTTTCATCATATTTAATCAGCGACTGATCCACCCAGTCCCAGACGAAGCCGCCCTGTAAACGGGGGTACTGACGAAACGCCTGCCAGTATTTAGCGAAGCCGCCAAGACTGTTACCCATCGCGTGGGCGTATTCGCAAAGGATCAGCGGGCGCGTCTCTCCAGGCAACGAAAGCCATTTTTTGATGGACCATTTCGGCACAGCCGGGAAGGGCTGGTCTTCATCCACACGCGCGTACATCGGGCAAATAATATCGGTTGCGGAGGTGTCGGCTCCGCCGCCTTCATACTGTACCGGGCGGGAAGGATCGACAGATTTGATCCAGCGATAGAGTGCGTCGTGATTAGCGCCGTGGCCTGATTCATTCCCCAGCGACCAGATGATCACACTCGGGTGATTACGATCGCGCTGCACCATTCGCGTTACGCGTTCGCTCATCGCGGGTAGCCAGCGCGGATCATCGGTCAGACGATTCATTGGCACCATGCCGTGGGTTTCAATGTTGGCTTCATCCACCACATACAGGCCGTAGTGGTCGCACAGCGTGTACCACAGCGGATGGTTCGGATAATGCGAACAGCGCACGGCGTTAAAGTTGTTCTGCTTCATCAGCAGGATATCCTGCACCATCGTCTGCTCATCCATGACCTGACCATGCAGAGGATGATGCTCGTGACGGTTAACGCCGCGAATCAGCAACGGCTTGCCGTTCAGCAGCAGCAGACCATTTTCAATCCGCACCTCGCGGAAACCGACATCGCAGGCTTCTGCTTCAATCAGCGTGCCGTCGGCGGTGTGCAGTTCAACCACCGCACGATAGAGATTCGGGATTTCGGCGCTCCACAGTTTCGGGTTTTCGACGTTCAGACGTAGGGTGACGTGATCGGCATAACCACCACGCTCATCGATAATTTCACCGCCGAAAGGCGCGGTGCCGCTGGCGACCTGCGTTTCACCCTGCCACAAAGAAACCGTCACCCGCAGCTCATCGCGCAGCTCGCCGTACATCTGAACGTCTGCCTCCAGTACAGCGCGGCTGAAATCATCATTAAAGTGAGTGGCTACATGGAAATCGCTGATTTGCGTGCTCGGTTTATGCAGCAACGAGACGTCACGGAAAATGCCGCTCATCCGCCACATATCCTGATCTTCCAGATAACTGCCGTCACTCCAGCGCAGCACCATCACCGCGAGGCGGTTTTCTCCGGCGTGTAAAAATGCGCTCAGGTCAAATTCAGACGGCAAACGACTGTCCTGTCCGTAACCGACCCAGCGCCCGTTGCACCACAAATGAAACGCCGAGTTAACACC
The DNA here is from genome assembly GCF_051858335.1 of Klebsiella sp. K47. NCBI lineage: Bacteria > Pseudomonadati > Pseudomonadota > Gammaproteobacteria > Enterobacterales > Enterobacteriaceae > Klebsiella > Klebsiella sp. K47. Next base: position 33,653 of record NZ_JBPYUI010000037.1, on the reverse strand, counting down.
ATCAAAAATAATTCGCGTCTGGCCTTCCTGTAGCCAGCTTTCATCAACATTAAATGTGAGCGAGTAACAACCCGTCGGATTCTCCGTGGGAACATACGGCGGATTGACCGCAATGGGATAGGTCACGTTGGTGTAGATAGGCGCATCGTAACCGTGCATCTGCCAGTTTGAGGGGACGATGACAGTATCGGCGTCAGGAAGATCGCGCTCCAGCCAGCTTTCTGGTACCGCTTCTGGTGCCGGAAACCAGGCAAAGCACCATTCACCATTCAGGCTGCGCGACTCTTGGGAAGGGCGATCGGTGCGAGCCTCTTCGCTATTACGCCAGCTGGCGAAAGGGGGATGTGCCGCAAGGCGATTAAGTTGGGTAACGCCAGGGTTTTCCCAGTCACGACGTTGTAATACGACGGCCAGTGAATCCGTAATCATTGTCATAGTTGTATCCTGCGTGAATTGTTATCCGCTCACATTTTCGCATAACATACGAGCCGGACACATAGAGTGTAAAGCCTGGGGTGCCTAATGAGTGAGCTGACTCACATTAATTGCGTTGCGCTCACTGCCCGCTTTCAAGTCGGGAAACTTGTCGTGCCAGCTGCATTAAGGAATCTGCCAACGTGCGGGGAGAGGTGGTTTGCGTATTGGGCGCCAGGGTGGTTTTTCTTTTCACCAGTGAGACGGGCAACAGCTGATTGCTCTTCACCGCCTGGCCCTGAGAGAGTTTCAGCAAGCGGTCCAAGCTGGTTTGCCCCAGCAGGCGAAAATCCTGTTTGATGGTGGTTAACGGCGGGATATAACACGAGCTGTCTTCGGTATCGTCGTATCCCACTACCGAGATATCCGCACCAACGCGCAACCCGGACTCGGTAATAGCGCGCATTGCGCCCAGCGCCATCTGATCGTTGGCAACCAGCATCGCAGTGGGAACGATGCCCTCATTCAGCATTTGCATGGTTTGTTGAAAACCGGACATGGCACTCCAGTCGCCTTCCCGTTCCGCTATCGGCTGAATTTGATTGCGAGTGAGATATTTATGCCAGCCCGCCAGACGCAGACGCGCCGAGACAGAACTTAATGGGCCCGCTAACAGCGCGATTTGCTGGTGACCCAATGCGACCAGATGCTCCACGCCCAGTCGCGTACCGTCTTCATGGGAGAAAATAATACTGTTGATGGGAGTCTGGTCAGAGACATCAAGAAATAACGCCGGAACATTAGCGCAGGCAGCTTCCACAGCAATGGCATCCTGGTCATCCAGCGGATAGTTAATGATCAGCCCACTGACGCGTTGCGCGAGAAGATTGTGCACCGCCGCTTTACAGGCTTCGACGCCGCTTCGTTCTACCATCGACACCACCACGCTGGCACCCAGTTGATCGGCGCGAGATTTAATCGCCGCGACAATTTGCGACGGCGCGTGCAGGGCCAGACTGGAGGTGGCAACGCCAATCAGCAACGACTGTTTCCCCGCCAGTTGTTGTGCCACGCGGTTGGGAATGTAGTTCAGCTGCGCCATCGCCGCTTCCACCTTTTCCCGCGTTTTCGCAGAGACGTGGCTGGCCTGGTTCACCACGCGGGAAACGGTCTGATAAGAGACACCGGCATACTCTGCGACATCGTATAGCGTTACTGGTTTCACATTTACCACCCTGAATTGACTCTCTTCGGGTGCTATCATGCCATACCACGAAATGTTTTGCGCCATTCGGAGGGGGCACGCCGAAGTGAGATTCAAAATGCCGACGTCAGTTCACAGGTGGGTAATGATACCAACGTGTTGATTTCGTATTTTCACTGACACCAGGATCATCCTGATGTTACAAGGATTGAATGACTACAGATTAAAATAGTCATCAACAGGTTGACAGCATTACCCAGCGCCCGCTTTCCGCGTATTTTTCGATTTGCACTGCCGGGGGCACTGGCGGGTATCGCGTTCCGCACACTTTTACATTTATTTATCTGGTGACTGACCTTTTTAAGGAGACAGAATGAAAGCCGTTGGTTTCTGGCAACCCGGGAAAGTACATCCGTTATTGAAGATTTGTCGCTTCCCCACCCATCCATGCCCAAGGGGCGTGATCTTTTGATCAGAGTCAGGGCGGTCGCGGTTAACCCACGGGACCTGAAAAGCCGGCGAAACATCAGTCCCTCTGCAGGCAATCCGGTAGTTATGGGATACGACGCTTCCGGTGTTGTTGAAGCAACCGGACCAGATGTGACGCTGTTCAGGCCAGGTGACCACGTTTTCTATGCCGGTGTGCTCGATCGCCAGGGAGCCAACGCAGAGTTTCAGCTGGTTGACGAACGCATTACGGGGATAAAGCCGGCAGCACTAAGTTTTGAAGCTGCAGCGTCGGTTCCTCTGACCGGTCTGACAGCCTGGGAAATGTTATTTGATCGTCTGCAGTTGTCAGTGAACGGAGATGCTGATCAGACCCTGTTGATGCTTGGCGGTGCGGGCGGAGTCCCTTGTATGGCTATACAGCTTGCCCGCACTCTGAGTCGGGTGAACATCATCGGGACTGCCTCCCGGCAGGAGAGTGTCAGAGCGGTTCGCGGGTTTGGTGCGCATTATGTCCTGGATCATTCATGTGCGCTTGCGCCACAGGTTGCCAGCCTTGCTGGACTCCCTCCCATTACCCGGATTTTCTCAACGTACACCACGCCATCTGCCTGGGAAAATATGGCCGAAATTATTGCCCCACAAGGCCGTATCGGACTCATCGACGACCCTGAACCACTGGATCTGCGTTTGATCAAATTTAAGAGCGTTTCTGTTCACTGGGAGGCAATGTTTACCCGCCCCATGCATGCTACTGCGGACATGTCTAAACAGCATGATATTCTTAACAAACTCTCATGCATGCTGGATTCCGGTAAGCTCAAACCTCCGTTGCTGGCAGAGTATGGCAGGCTGAATGCTAAAGCACTTCGCCGGGCTCATGAGGACATGGAAAATAAAAATGTGAACGGGAAAATTGTTTTTTCAGGGTTCTGATGAACAGGCCTGTCAGAGTAAAAAAAGATTCGGGTTCAGCACAATGCTGAATTCTGTCTGGCTATAGAGTAAGAATCGTACCGGAATTGAGCATTTACCCTCAGTACCTGCGGATGAAAAAGCAGTCTGCCCTGACATACTGAACAATCCCTTCTCATAAGATGCCTCTCTTTTGCTGTTTAAAGAGCTGAGCAGTCCGGGCGGAGACTGACCTCGTTCCGCTTTCCAAGCGACCCCCTTGTTGAAAGTGCGACAAAAGAGATAGGGCGAATGACTATACTTCGCTCATAGCTGCCCGCCATGCCAGCTCAAAAAACAGGCTTAACGTAGGATATTTTCCGTTTTCCAAGCGGCCCCCTTTTAGGGTGAGGGAGCATGCCATAAACCAGATCGCCAAAAGGGGATGCTGCTGAAGGGACACTGTTATCCAGCGGGGTAATTTTCACGCCTTTATCCGATATATCAACATCGGGTAAATCACCGGCCAGCGCCATCGCGTTAACTTCTTCCAGACGCGATGCAAGAAGCGTCAAACGGCTCTTGATGTATTCATGGCAATCGGCCGGAACAGCAAGGGGTAACTGGTTATCCCGGAGTGATTTTTCAAAATCGTCTGACGGGATCAGATAATCATCGAAATTCCTGTAGCGGCGTGACCCCTTTACCCAGGTGTCACCTGAACGTAAGGCTCCCTTCAGTTCATTCAGCACGCAAAATTCGTAATATTTTCGGTCAATGCCGGTGGGGGTGATCACAACCTTTCTCCAGCTTTCCGGGATGAACCCGATTGGCGCGGAAGGCGGTACTTTTCGGAGTTGTTTTCTATACATATCTCTGACGGTATCCAATGCGTCACTGAGCTGCATTGCGGCGGGTGCAGCCCTGAACTGCAACACGGACAGCATCCGGGGGGCGTATTTACGCAGCGTACTGTATTTTTCTGTGATCAGATGCAACGGGTCGAAGTTGTCCTTACGTGACAGGAACCGCGTCTCTTCCACGCTGTTGATGAATTCCTGCCAGGGAAGGACGTCTTCTATTGCGGCCCAGGGATCTTCCCCGGACTCTCTGGCGTTAAGTAATGCCTGTCCGACGGTAACGTATTGCTTCAGTTTACTCTGAATCAGCTTTCCCGTTTGCTGGAGCCGCTCGGCCTGAGTACGTTTTGCCCTGCTGAACAGACTACTCAGAATACGCTCGTGCAGATCAATAACTTCGTCAGTCAGGGTGGATCTGGCCTCCGATATGATACAAACCAGCGAGGCATAACGGCGAACATCCGTGAATCTTGCCAGATCCCGGCTACTCATTTTCCTGCCTTCGCGTGCGAGTTTCAGGAGTCGGTTCTGGTGAACGGAAAGTGCAATGCCGTCAGGGAGTGCCAGCGACTCAATCGCATTTAACCGGTCGATATGTTGCAGGACATTTTTACCATTAATTTTTCCCGGAGGCTGGAGCAGCCAGGCCAGCCGTGAAGGTTGCTCACCCTCAGATACCAACAGACGGTCCAGTGCCGCTTTATGCCCTGGTTCAAGCTGCGCGGTAAGCGCAGAAAAAACCGCCCTGTCGGCAAGTGTTGTTGCTTCGGCCAGGGTTCGTTCGATCACTTCAACAGAGGGGAAAATAACCTTATTATTGTGGAGCCAGGAGAGCATTTCCTCCGCAAGTAAAAAACCTCTGTCTGTCCGCATGGCGTGGGGATAAAGGTGGCGAATACAGGTTTTTTGCAGCGCCCGGTTAAAAGGGGATAATTCCAGGTAGCGGTAGAGTTCAGCCAGATGTTCCCAGCGGGTGACCTCTCTTGATGCATACTCGGCCCACAAATCAGACTGGACTTTCAAATGAGCCGCCAGCCTGAAGACAACACAGTCGTGAGGTGAAATACTTTTGTCGGGAGGAAACCCTGGTCCTCGCAAATAACAGAGTAAAACTGCAAAGCCCAGACGGTTAGCTGGCCTGCGGTGTTTATTAATGAGCGCGAGGTCATGTTCACTCAGAAAGCACATGCGCGTCAGAAATACGTCATCATCTGGCACAATCAACAAGCGTTCTTTTTCTTCACTACTGAGTATTTGTCTCCGTGGCATAAATGCTTCCCCTGCACATAGTTCATTAAAGTTATCATTCGCACTGACCGAAACCGGTCGGTTTCGTACGCCTCGCAAACAATATGTCCGAAAGTCAGCGAAATTTGTTTCGTACATACGTTATAATTCGGACACCCTTTGCGTACGGAAAGTTTCCTATGTCACGAGTTTTTGCCTACTGTCGGGTCTCCACTCTGGAACAGAATACAGAAAATCAGCGCCATGAAATTGAAGCGGCGGGTTTTGCCATCAGACCCCAGCGGCTGATTGAGGAACATATAAGTGGTTCGGTTGCTGCCAGCGAAAGACCAGGGTTCATCCGGTTGCTTGATCGAATGGAAAGCGGTGACGTATTGATTGTCACCAAACTTGACCGACTCGGCCGTAATGCGATGGATATCCGAAAAACAGTTGAACAACTGGCTACTTTAGATATCCGTGTTCATTGTCTCGCTCTCGGAGGTGTGGATTTAACCAGCCCGGCCGGAAAAATGACTATGCAGGTGATTTCAGCTGTGGCTGAGTTTGAGAGGGATCTGCTGATTGAACGCACACATTCAGGGATTTCTCGGGCAAGATCAGCCGGGAAACGCTTCGGTCGTCCGCCCATCTTGAGCGAGGAGCAAAAAAAAATAGTGTCAGAGCGCCTTAATTCCGGGGCCAGTATCAGTGCGGTTGCCAGAGAATTTAATACCACCCGGCAAACCATACTCCGGGTAAAAGCAGGACAGCAATAATACTGAATGTGAATAAAGCCCATAACTGGCCAGGCAGTTGAAACTGTTCTTGAAGTAAACATCTGGAAAGCATGAAACATCATTCTATCCACAGGGAGCAGTGGCTATTATAATCGAATTTCGACAACGAAATTCGATTAGAATAGCCACTAAAACCAGCAATCAGGATCTGACCATGAACGATACTGCCAGGAATGATCACAGCCCCTGGGCTGTCTTTCTGATTTTCTTCCGACTTGGCCTGACATCCTTCGGCGGCCCAATTGCCCATCTGGGTTACTTCCGCGATGAGTTTGTGACGCGACGGCAGTGGTTGACCGAGCGCAGCTATGCAGATTTGGTCGCTCTGTGCCAGTTCCTTCCGGGACCAGCAAGCAGTCAGGTTGGTATAGCGCTCGGGCTGTCCCGGGCCGGTTATACCGGGGCGCTGGCAGCATGGGCCGGCTTCACGCTACCGTCAGCAGTTGCACTGATCCTGTTTGCGCTGGGGATGACCAGTTACGGGGATGTGATGCCCTCTGGTGTATTGCATGGGCTGAAAGTGGTAGCCGTTGCGGTGGTCGCGCAAGCTGTATGGGGCATGGCCCGAAATCTTTGCCCGGATATACCGCGTATTACTGTCATGGCAGTGGCAACCTGCTTTGTGCTTCTTGTGCCATCGGCCTGGGGACAGGTGGGAGTAATCGTCACTGCGGCTGTCACTGGCATGTTACTGTTCAAACCTCAGCAGACGACGGTACATGATCCGCTGCCCGTTTCAATACGGCGTCGCGTCGGATTGTTCTGGCTCACGCTGTTCTTTGTGCTACTGACAGGGTTACCATTGCTGACGGCGATATTCCCAAATCCGACGCTGTTAATGGTAGAAACTTTCTACCGGACCGGATCACTGGTTTTTGGTGGCGGGCATGTCGTGCTGCCATTACTGCAGACTGAAGTCGTTCCTTCTGGCTGGGTCAGCACTGATACATTCCTGGCTGGCTACGGCGCTGCCCAGGCCGTTCCTGGACCGTTGTTCACTTTTGCAGCCTTTCTCGGGGCTTCGATGAACCAGGTGCCTTCTGGCTGGCTGGGTGGTCTGGTTTGTCTGCTGGCAATTTTCGCACCGTCCTTCCTTCTGATTGTGGGAGCATTGCCGTTCTGGGAAAGTCTGCGCCGCAATATCCGTACACAAGCAGCGTTGCAGGGTATTAATGCAGCCGTAGTTGGCCTTCTGCTGGCAGCTCTCTATCAACCAGTATGGACGAGCGCAGTTCTCGCTCCGCAAGATTTCGGCCTTGCCCTTGTGGCACTGGTCGCTCTGATGTTCTGGAAACTGCCGCCGTGGCTGGTCGTAGTGAGTTGCGGTGTTGCGGGTTGGTTGTTGAGTTTAGCACTGTGAGGTTCCGGGCGTGACCGACAAAGATCTTTACGGCGGGATGATCCGTTTGCACATCCTGCATCATGCAGCCAAAGAACCCGTCTTTGGTCTGGGCATCATTGAGGAATTGCGACACCACGGTTATCAACTCAGCCCGGGTACCCTGTATCCGATGCTGCACGGTATGGAAAAGAAGGGGTATCTCACCTCACGACATGTTCAGGCCGGTCGACGAAGTCGGCGAGTATATGAAATCACCGGACAAGGGCACATAGCGCTAACGGACGCCAGAAACAGGGTGAAAGAGCTGTTCGGTGAACTTGTTGAAGGCAAATGATATGCCTATGGTTTTAGTCCGGTCTGCCGTCTTCTGAAAACGACAGACACATGTAAGATTATCCGCTGCCTGGCAGAAGGAGACTTTGTGAAAACGCTCATGGTGTGTATTTATACGATCAGAAGGCGTTATATTTTTTCCTGATTGACGCGGTACGAAAGTTCCTGATGACTCTCTTTTCGTTCGCTGTAGCGATCTGCAAGGTAGCTGGTTTGTCCCCTGAGCAGCAACGTAATTTTAAACAACTCCTCTGCGACATCTACGATACGGTCGTACCATGAGGACGGCTTCATCCTTCCGTTCTCATCAAATTCCTGCCAGGCTTTCGCCACCGAGGACTGGTTGGGAATTGTGAACATCCGCATCCAGCGGCCCAGAATGCGCATCTGGTTCACGGCATTGAAGGACTGCGAACCGCCGCAAACCTGCATCACTGCAAGTGTCTTGCCCTGCGAAGGACGAACCGCGCCTTCACTCAACGGTATCCAGTCGATCTGCGCCTTCATCACCGCGCTCATAGCCCCGTGCCGTTCCGGCGAGCTCCACACCATCCCGTCACACCATCTGACCAGCCCGCGTAGCTCGGAGACTTTAGGGTGCGTATCCGGGGCATCATCCGGCAGGGGTAAACCGGAGGGGTTAAAGAATTTCACCTCCGCGCCCATCGCCGTCAGCAGGCGACCTGCTTCCTCCGCGGCAAAGCGACTGTAGGAGCGCTCCCTTACTGAGCCATACAGGATCAGAATCCGTGGGGGCTCCTGCAGGTGCAGACGTTCGGCAATATGTTGATCAAAACAGTCAGTATTCAGGGCTGGAAATTGTTCCATTTTTCTCCACCGGAGAGAACAGGTGATTTTAAAGTTAATATATATGATCTAACATATGTGTATTCTAAAGGGAACGGAGTGAAAAATGCTACAACCTGTTCAGCTTTTCAAAATCCTGTCGGATGAAACACGGCTAGCCATCGTCATGCTTCTCCGTGAGTCCGGAGAATTGTGCGTCTGCGATATCTGCGTTGCCACCTCCGAATCGCAGCCCAAAATTTCGCGACATATGGCTATCCTTCGCGAGGCTGATCTGGTTCTTGACCGTCGGGAAGGCAAATGGATCCACTATCGTCTGTCACCCCATATTCCGGCGTGGGCAGCAGAGACAATCACGACGACCTGGCAGTGTCTGCGCGAGGATGTACGTGAATGGCTGGACAAATCAGCCTGCACCTCCTGCTGAGGCAGGAAAACATATTTACAAAATCATATATGATGGGGTCTGAGATGCTTTTGGCAGGGAGTATATTTTTACTGACGCTGGTACTGGTGATCTGGCAACCCAGAGGCCTGAGTATTGGCTGGAGCGCGAGTATCGGGGCTGTGCTGGCGCTGGGAACCGGTGTCATCCATATCTCTGATATTCCTGTTGTCTGGAATATCGTCTGGAACGCGACAGCGGCATTTATTGCGGTCATCATCATCAGCCTGCTGCTCGATGAGTCCGGCTTCTTTGAATGGGCCGCACTGCACGTCTCCCGCTGGGGTAACGGACGTGGCCGCCTGCTGTTCACCTGGATAGTCTTGCTCGGTGCCGCTGTTGCTGCTTTGTTCGCCAATGATGGCGCCGCGCTGATCCTGACGCCGATTGTGATTGCGATGCTGCTCGCACTGGGGTTCAGCCAGGGCACGACACTGGCCTTTGTCATGGCTGCAGGATTTATTGCAGATACGGCCAGCCTGCCACTCATTGTTTCTAACCTGGTGAATATCGTCTCGGCGGACTTCTTCGATCTGGGCTTTACGCAGTACGCCTCCGTTATGATCCCCGTGGATGCGGCAGCGATTGCGGCCACGCTGATCATGCTGCATCTCTTCTTCCGCAGGGATATTCCGGCAACGTATGACGTTTCGCTGCTGAAGACGCCTGCCAGTGTGATAAAGGATGCGGCAACGTTCAGGGCGGGCTGGATTGTCCTGTTATTGCTGCTTGTCGGTTTCTTCGTTCTGGAGCCGCTGGGGATCCCTGTCAGCGCGATAGCAGCTGCTGGCGCAGCAGTACTGTTTATCGTGGCGAAAAGAGGTCATGGCATCAACACAGGGAAAGTCCTGCGCAGTGCGCCATGGCAGATCGTGATTTTTTCGCTGGGCATGTACCTGGTGGTCTATGGCCTGCGCAATGCCGGGCTCACGGAGTATCTGTCTGGTGTACTGAACCTGCTGGCAGAAAAGGGGTTATGGGCAGCAACGTTCGGCACCGGCTTCCTGACCGCGTTCCTGTCGTCGGTGATGAACAATATGCCGACGGTGCTGATTGGCGCGCTGTCGATTGACGGGAGTACGGCGACTGGCGTCGTCAAAGAGGCAATGATTTATGCCAACGTGATTGGCTGCGATTTAGGCCCGAAAATCACCCCGATTGGCAGTCTGGCAACCCTGCTTTGGCTGCATGTGCTTGCCCAGAAAAATATAACGATCACCTGGGGTTATTACTTCCGCACGGGCATTATCATGACTCTGCCCGTGCTGTTTGTCACTCTGGCCGCGCTGGCGTTGCGGCTTTCCATCACTTTGTAATGAGATAAAGATATGAGCAACATTACCATCTATCACAACCCGGCCTGCGGCACTTCACGCAACACGCTGGAGATGATCCGTAACAGCGGTAACGAACCGACCATTATTTATTATCTCGATACGCCACCGACCCGTGATGAGCTGATTAAACTTATTTCAGATATGGGAATTACGGTGCGTGCATTGCTGCGTAAGAATGTTGAGCCTTATGAACACCTGGGCCTTGATGAAGAGAAATTCAGTGATGAGCAGTTGATTGATTTTATGCTTCAACATCCGATCCTGATTAATCGGCCGGTAGTCGTTACGCCGCTTGGCACTCGTCTTTGCCGCCCTTCAGAAATAGTGCTGGATATTCTACCTGAAGGTCAGAAAGGAGCGTTTACCAAAGAGGACGGCGAAAAGATCATTGACGAAACGGGGAAGCGGGTTAAGTAACCTGTTTTTTTCGTCTCATTTTTATCGTATTCGGGTGTCTGTCTGTACCATGCAGACGCTCGCTTTTTGTAATGCCAGCTAAAGAAACAGGCTTAACGTAGGATATTTTCCGTTTGCCAAGCGGCCCCCATATTGAATGGCTGACGGTACTGGATTTCGATGAGATAAAAATAGACCGTATTTTTATTGCCAATATTGATGACCCGGTGAAGCGAGCGCTACTTGTTTCTGTGGTGAAAGGGTTACGTGGTACTGGCAAACCACTGGTGTTTGTAGGGGGGGAAACGCCAGGACAGTTTGAATTCGTCCGTTCTCTTGGCCTCGGTTACCTAGTTCAGGGCTGGTATACCGGAAAACCCGAAACAATATCTGCGATGAATATTCAGGGTTAAAACGATACGGGGCCCGGCCCGTATCGGCAACCCGACCCGTCAGCGTATCGCTTTCTGTCTGAAGCCGGTTCAGGTCGGCTTCTATCTGCGCGATGCGGCGGGAGATTTATTCAGAACGACTGCCGAAGTTCATCCGGCGAAGCTTATCCAGCTGCGCCTGCAGATGGTCTATTTCGCGCTCCCGGTCGGCCTGCTTTTCCAGCAGGGCGCGGTTCAGCGCTTCCTGTTCGGACAGGCGCTGTTTCAGCAGAAGGATGTCGTCAGGGGGAGGTGTTGTTCATAAGCCCGCATTTTACCAGGCTTATTCAACGACAACCAGGATAAAGAGGCCTACAACATGGTCAGGGACGTAAGCAGTCTTTTAGGCTGCCGCCAGTCGATGCCTTCCAGAAGCATTGCCAGCTGCGCCGGGGTCAGGAACACTTTGCCATCGCGGGCAGAGGGCCAGGCGAAGCGGCCGCGTTCCAGCCGGTTGGTCAGCAGGCACAGCCCGTCGCCGGTGGACCACAGCAGTTTGACCTTACTGCCGCTGCGGCCCCGGAAGATGAAGACATGGCCGGACATCGGGTCATCTTTCAGCATCGTCTGCACCTTTGCGGCGAGACCATTGAAGCCGTTGCGCATGTCGGTGATACCGGCAACCAGCCAGATTTTGGTGCCTGTTGGCAGGTGGTTATCACTTCTTTTATCTGTCCTGTGATGATCCTTATGACTTCGCCAGACTACTTCACCACACACATGGGTCTGCCAGATACCGGTTCGGGATGGATTTCCGCTTCTACGCTGAACACCGTCTTTAGAAGCTCTGGTTTCATCACTGCTTCCGGAGCACCTTGCGCCATCACGCGACCGCTTGCCAGTACCACCAGATGATCGCAATAGCGGCTGGCCTGATTCAGATCGTGGAGTACCGTCACTACGGTTTTCCCCTGCCTTTTGAGTTCAACCATCAGGCGCATCAGTTCAACCTGATGATTGATATCGAGGTAGGTCGTAGGCTCATCAAGAAGAATGAGTGGGGTATCCTGTGCCAACACCATCGCCAGAAACGCACGCTGGCGCTGGCCGCCGGAAAGCTGGGTTAACCTGCGGTCAGCCAGATTGCGCGTCCGGGTCTGACTCATTGCCACGTTGACCCGCTCGTTGTCTTCCGCGGAGAGTCGCCCCCACAACGACAGCCACGGGCTGCGGCCGTAGGAAACCAGTTCCCGTACAGTGATCCCCTCGGGGGATAAATGGTGTTGCGGCAGTAAAGCCAGGCGGCGAGCCAGCTGGCGGGCGGAAAAACCGGCTATGGGTTTTTCATCAAGCAATATCTCGCCAGAGTCTGGTGTTAACAGGCGAGAAAAACAGTTCAACAGCGTCGATTTCCCGCAACCGTTAGGGCCGAGCAGGGCCGTGATTTTTCCGGCAGGCAGGGCGAGAGAAAGTCCATCCAGCACGGTTTGTGCGCCATAGCTGACGGTCAGATTTTCAGTACGTAATCTCATTTATCGCATTCTCACAAGCAGCCAGACAAACCACGGTGCGCCGATAATGGCGGTCAGCACGCCTGCCGGAAGCTCCAGCGGCGGATGAATGATTCGTGCCAGCAGATCGGCAATGACCAGCAACAACGCGCCCGTCAGGGCCGAAACGGGCATCAGCCAGCGGTGACGCCCGCCGGCGATCCTGCGCACCATGTGCGGCACGACGAGACCAATAAAACTTATCGGGCCACAGACGGCCACGCCGGTTGCTGTCATCGCGACAGCCAGCATCAGCCCCTGGAACCGGGTGCGCTGAACCGACACGCCGAGCGTGGCTGCTCGTGCATCGCCCAGCGCCAGCAGGTCGAGATCGCGACAAAAGCGCAGGCTCAGCGGCAAAAACAGAATGAGCAACGGCACGGCAATCTTCACAAAGTGCCAGTCGCGCCCCCATAAGCTACCCGTCAGCCACAGCAGGGCACTGTTTACATCCTGCGGGTGCAGGAGCATCAGGTAATCCGTCAGGCTCGCCCAGCAGGCGGAAAGCGCCACGCCGGTGAGCGCCAGCTTCATCGGCTGGTGGGTCTTTGCCAGCATCTTCAGCAAGATCAACCCCGCCATACCGCCCGCAAAGGCCAGCAGCGGCAGCACCATCACGGATAGTGATGGCATAAGAAGCAGTGCTCCCACAGAGGCAAGGCTGGCGGCATGGTTAATGCCGAGAATATCCGGTGATGCTAGCGGGTTACGCACAATCCCCTGTACCAGCACGCCCGCCACGGCGAGGGCTGCACCGACAAACAGTGCCAGCAGCAAGCGCGGCAGTCGGTACTCCATCAATACATAATAATGCTCGCGTCCGTCCTGCCAGTCGGTCAGCAGCGCGCGCCACGGCACGGGGATCACCCCCATATGGAGTGATAACAGCGCACAGCCTGCCAGGGCAAGGGTGATGAAAATGACCAGCGCAATTTTCATCCTCGCCTCCTCACCAGCCAGACAAAGCAAGGACTGCCAATCAGCGCCAGCACTGCGCCTGCGGGCAGATCGCCGGGGAAGGCCAGCGCGCGTGCGAGTACATCTGCCATCAGCATCAGCGTGGCCCCCAGCAGCATGCTCACCGGCAGTACGTTGCGCTGATCGAAGCCTGCCCAGAAGCGCGCCAGATGTGGCACCAGCAGGCCGATAAACGCCACCGGACCTGCCACACTGACGCACGCGCCAACCAGAAGCAGCACTAACATATTGATGATCAAACGTAGTCTCGGCAGGTTCACTCCCAGCGTATGGGCGGTACTGTCGCTGACGTTGAGCAGGTTCAGTTGATTCGCCAGCAGCAACACGACAGGGACTGCAGTGACCACCACCGGCAAGAGCTGCCAGACATCCTGCCAGTGGGCGTGGGACACTCCGCCTGCCAGCCAGTAAAAGATGCCGTAAGCATGATCTTCGGCCAGCAGCAGGGTGATGCGGGTCAGGGCCATACAAAAGGCCGACAGCGCGATACCCGCGAGGATCAGTTTGTTTCTGTCCTGGGTATGACGAAACCCGCCTCCTGCGGTCATGACCAGCAGCCAGCTCACGCCGCCCCCGCATGCCGCGATGAACGACAGGGAATAGCCTGCAACCGGCGTCGGACTCAGCGCGCTGGTAAGCGCCATAGCCAGCGCCGCGCCGCTGTTAATGCCGAGCAGTGAAGGAGAGGCCATTGGGTTGTGGGTCAGGGTTTGCAGCAGCGTGCCCGCGAGCGCCAGGCTTGCGCCGATCAGAACGGCGACCAGGCTTCGCGGCAAACGAAGGTTTTGCACCAGCGCTTCTGGTAGCGTTGGCGTGTGTCCAGGCAGCAGGGCGCGGATTGCGTCTGCTCCGGAAACAGGAATGGCCGAGTAGCAAAACAGACTCAGCCAGAAAATAATAATAAGTACTGCAACGGGAAGCCCCGACAGCAGCACCGGGTGTTTTAGCGCGGTCATTTCACATCGGTAAGCGGCTGATGGTGGGAGATTTTTACCGTGTCAGCGGCAATACGCTCTGCGGCAAAAATACCGCGCATCCGCGCCCAGGCGTTACTGTCGACTGAAGCAACCTGCTGCTTCTGCGCGGCGGTTAATATCTGCCAGAGCGGATCTTGTTGCCAGCGTTTAACAATGCTCTCTTCGCGATAGTGGGCAACCAGCAGCCAGGCAGGATTGACCGCCAGCAGTTGCTCCAGGCCGATGGACGGCATGGACGCGCCCGCCATCGCAGCGGGAACGTTCAGCCCCAGAGAAGCCAGCACGCTGCCGGTCCAGGTCTCCTGGGTATGCAGGTTGAATAGCTGTTCGCGTGATGTGCCAAAGGCCACGCGTGTCCCTGTGGGAAGCTGGCTGGCCCACTGCGCCATCTTCTCTTTATGTTGTTCCAGACGCGCCTGCATCTCTCGTTTTTTACCTACCACTTCGCCGATGATAGCCGCTGAGTGCAAATTTTCAGCGTAGGTTTCGTTGCGGGACTTAAGCAGCAGTACCGGCGCGATTTGCTGCAAGGCGGTGTAAATCCCCGCATGGCGACTGCTGTCGGCAATGATCAGGTCTGGTTTCAGGGCAGCAATGGCTTCCAGGCTCGGCTGCGCGCGCGTTCCGACGGACTGCCACGGTTTCAGGTGCGCACGCACTTCGGGCAGGATGCGTTTTGCATCGTTATCGTCGGCAATACCGATCGGGCTGACGTCCACGGCGGCCAGCGCATCGGCGAACGAGAGTTCCAGCACCACAATCCGTTGTGGCGTTTTATCGAGTGTAAACGTGCCGTGTTCGTCCTGAACCGTGGCGGCAAAGGCGTGGCCGATCACCAGCAGCAGGCCTGCAAAAAGAAAACGGATAAATGCCAACATATTCACATTCCAGCTAAAAGCCCGGCAAGCCGGGCGTTAACACATCAGAACTTCAACGACCCCTGCATATACAGCGTGCGCGGCTGGCCTGCGTAGATGCCTTTGTTGTTGTCGTCATAAGAGCGGATGAAGTAGTCCTGGTCGAAGATGTTTTTCACACCGAACGCCAGGTTCAGATCTGCCATCTGCGGGCCAAAGTCATACGCCACGCGTGCGCCCCAGAGCATGAAGCCGGGAATGCGGCCGGTACTGCCGTCGGCGCTCTCTTTCACCGTATTGGCGTTATCCGCAAACTGGCTGGACTGGAAATCGCTGTTCAGATTGAACGTCCAGTTGCCCGGCTTGTAGTCCACGCCCAGCGTGCCTTTATGTTTCGGGGAGAATGGCACCTGATTGCCATAGGTGTCGCCTTTCTCGCGGATTTCCGCGTTCACATACGCATAGCTGGCGTAGACGGAAACGTTATCAAGCGTTGGCGTTAGCGTACCCAGGTCGTAACGTGCCTGCGTTTCCAGCCCGGTATGGCGCGTTTTGCCACGTGCAGTGACGGTGTCGTTGGTCTGGTTGGAGTCGTACTGATTGTTAAAGTTAATCAGGAACAGCCCCATTTCCGCCGTCAGCGCGCCGTCGTCGTAGCGGGTACCGAGTTCCCAGGTTCGCGCTTTTTCCGGTTCCACATTGCCGCTTTGCACAGCCTTGCCAATCTGGCTGTACTGTACGGTGCCGAACGAGCCTTCAGTGTTTGCATAAAGATTCCAGCTGTCAGTCAGGTGATAGAGCACGTTCAACGCCGGAAGCGGTGCGTTATAGCTTACCTCTTCGTGCGTGCCTTTGATGGCGTTGTTCTGGTATGACTCGATATGTTCGAAACGCATACCCGGCGTGATGGTCCAGTTGCCGATGTCGATTTTGTCATCCAGATACCAGGCGTGCGCCTCGGTGCCGGAACGCGTGTCGCGGTCGTAAGGGCTTGAGCCGGACGGCAACTGCCCGCTGCTGGTGGCGGTGTAGTAACGCATTTCATGCGTTGATTCATTCACATAGCGATAGCCCACGCCCACTTCGTGCGCGGAAGGGCCGATCATAAAGCTCTGGCTGTAGCGTGGCTCAATACCGCGCACCCAGTAGTTACGCGGCGAGAGGGTGATGCGTTTGCCTTGCTCCAGGTAGCCGCTGCGCAGGGTTTGGGTGTAGAACCCCAGAATGTTGAATTTATGCTGGCTGTCCGGCTGGAACTGGTAGCCCAGGCTCGCCAGCTTGCGACGGCCCCAGAAGCGGTCATACGGGCGGGTGGATTGCCAGCGATCGGCGTCGTAATCCGCGCGGGACAGGCCGCCGGGCATGTCGGCTTCACCATCGTAATATTGCAGCAGGCTGTTGAAGGTGTGCACCTCATTCGGCGCATATTTGCTTTTCAGCATCAGGTCGTCGATGCGGGTGGCGCTGTGCTCGCGCCAGTCACTGCCGCGCGTGCCGGAGTAGAGCAGCGCGGTGCCAAAACCGTTGTCCGCTGTGCCGCCCACCATCAGGTTGTGCGTCTCTTTCGGGTTGTTTTGTGAAGAGGTTGGGCTGAGCTGACCTTCCACCCCCGCCTCGATACCAAAGTCCTGCGGAATGGCGCGGGTAACAAAGTTCACCACGCCGCCCACGCTCTGCGGTCCGTAACGCACCGCACCACCACCGCGCACCACGTCAATGGCATCCATGTTGCCGAGCGAAACGGGAGCCAGTGAAAGCTGCGGCTGACCGTAAGGGGCAAAGGGGACGGGGATGCCGTCCATCAGGACGGTCGAGCGGCTGGCGAGGCGTGGGTTCAGGCCCCGGATGCCAAAGTTCATCGCCAGGTCGTGGCTGCCGGTGCCGTTGTTTTCCGGCGCGCTGACGCCAGGGATGCGGTTAAGCACCTCACGCATGGTGGTTGCGCCGGTTTTGGCGAAATCCTCACGGCGGATCACGTCACGCGCGCCAGCATGTTCAAATACGTCGTTTTCACGCGCATCGCCCAGCCAGTCGCCGACCACGGTCAGGGCATCTTCTTTTGGCGCGGGCGCGGGCTCCAGCGTCCAGCTGTTATTTCCCAGCGGTTTTACCTGCAGTCCGCTGCCGTCCAGCAGCTGTTGCAGGCCGCTCTCGACGTCGTAATCTCCGTGCAGGCCGTTGCTCTGCTTGCCGCGCGTCAGGCTGGCGTCAACCGAGAGGGTAATTCCGCTGTGTGCGGCATACTGATTGAGCGCTTTGTCGAGCGATCCCGGTGCGATATCAACCTGTGCAGCAAAAGCGGAAAACGAGAGACCGGCCAGCGGCAGCAGGCTCAGGCGAATGGCGTTAACCAAAGGAGTTGTTTTACGAAAAACGCGTAACGGCGTCATACCTTCTCCATCATCATTTTTGTTGTGTTCAGCTATGAGTCGAACGAGAAGGGTAAAAAGGACAATCGAAATGAGAAATATTTTTCTTACAGCGGTGAAATGTTTATCCAGTACCGCGTAATAGACTGAATTTTAACGGGAAGCGTTTGAGCGATAACGTTCAGGATCGCATCGGTATTTTTCAGCGGGAACGTCCCGCTCAGGCGCAGCCCGGCAACGGCGGGATCGCAGCGCAGAACGCCGTTGCGGTAACGGCTTAGCGTGGCTATCACCTCACCCAGCGGTTTATCGCTGAAGCTCAGGATGCCCTTCGTCCAGCTTGTACTCTCGTCATCCAGCGGTTTCACTGCGCCAAACTCAGAGGCGCTGAACTGCAGGCTTTCACCAGCGTTCACGATGCGTTTTTGCGCGGGGGCACTGGCGAGAAGCACTTCCACGGCGTGCTGCTGCACGTCAAGCTGCGTGAAATTATCCTGCTGGCGGACGGTAAATTCTGTCCCTAAAGCGGTGAGTTGGCCCTGACGGGTCAGGACGCGGAAGGGGCGTTGCTGCGCATCTTTCGCGGTAGTAATGGCGATTTCACCGTACCAGAGCCGGACGGTGCGCTGATGCGCATCATAACGCACATCCGCCGCGCTTTGGGTATTCAGCGTGAGCAGGGAGCCATCTTCCAGTTGCTGACGGCTGACTGCGCCTTTGGCGGTGCGGTAATCTGCCCGCAGACCTTCGCCGGTTTCCGACTGCCAGAGTTGCCAGCCTCCGCCAGCGCCGAGCAACAGCAGTAATCCTTTCATCACGTGACGGCGGGTGAGGCGGGTATCGTGCAGCGCCCGGCTGGCAACGTCGCCAGGCACACCGCCAAGCTGGTTGCGCAGGTTTTCAACCTGCTGCCAGGCCCACTGGTTATCCTGATCCTGTTCATACCACTGTTGCCAGCGCGCTTCCTGTTGTGGGCTGACGCGCTCGCCGCTTAGCACGGCATACCAGTGGGAAGCTGAACGCAGCGCCTGACGGCGGGAATCGGTTAACGAAGGATTCATAACCCATGCTCCAGACGAAACAGCAGGCAGTGCTCGACGGCTTTCGCCACGTATTTTTTCACGGAGCTGACGGAAACACCGAGTTTGTGCGCAATCTCGCTGTATGTCAGGCCATCCAGTTGCGAAAGCAGAAACGCTTCACGTGTTTTTCCGTTTAGCCCGTCCAGCATGCTGTCGACGAGTTGTAGGGTCTCGAGCTGGCTTTCGCGTTCCTCAGGTGAAGGCGCTACCCCCTCCGGCATAAGCGCCAGCATCTCCAGATACGCTTTTTCCAGCGCGTTTCGGCGAAACAGGTCCACCATCACGCGTTTGGCGATAGTGCACAGGAAAGAGCGAGGATCGCGGATCGTCGAGAGCGTTTCGCTGCTCATTACCCGCAAAAAAGTGTCCTGGGCAATGTCATCTGCATCAAAGGCAGACTGGAGTTTGCGCGTCAGCCAACTTTTCAACCAGCCGTGATGGGTGCCATAAAGCGACTCGAACGTTAAGGAAGCTGTGGTAGTGGCACGGTCAGACATGCGGAGTGCATCAAAAGTTAATTATCACGTAGCCATATTAATATGAGAATGGTTATCATTACAATTGGAAATAAAATTGTTTCCAATAAACATTTTTAACATGTTGTTTTTCTAAGTGTTATAAGGTAGGTATAAAATGGGATGGATCCTCTGCTTCTGGCATCTGTCGGTCAGAATGACATCATGATGTGGTCTGCTATTATTGACATCCTCCCCGCCCTTTAGGGCGGGGAGGATGTCAACTATGAGTGTTGCCTGAAATGTCGCCAGCCCCCGGTACAGCAGAAGTATCTCGGGCTTTCTGCGTTTGCTCCTGGTGGGTATGGCCCCCGCAAGCGGGGGTTATTGCTAACTGTCGTTTCAACAAAAAGTAACTTTTTTCACTTTGCCCCTCAGTACAAATTAGGGGCTTGCCGCGGATGTACCATGCCTGAATATCTTCGAGTGATGATTTGGTGCGGCTTTGTTGAATAAATCAGATTTCGGGTTCCACCTGACTGACCTGCTGCCAGAGCGGGGCGTGATGCTCCGGCACGGTCTGCCAGCCGGATGCAGCCGAACAGAGACGGTGCGATGCCATCTGCTGCTCATTACTGTAGATCCGCAGTTCATCATCCAGCGAAATCCGTATTGATACCGGCTGGCCACACAGGCTTTCCGGCACGCTGTAACGGTTTCCGCCAACCTCGATATAGCCATCCCAGGAGACATGACGGATATCGAAGTAGCTGGTATCGAAGTCCGTATCCGGCAACGGCTGCAGATGCTCCTGTTCCTGCGTGAAGCGCTGTTCCGGTGTCTGCCTGAACTGGCGAAGTTCCCGCCTGTCGGCAACGTCAGCCATCCACTGCTCCAGTAGCTGATTAACCTGGGCGAAGCTGTCGAACCGGCGGTACCGGACGAAGAAGTTCTCCTTGAGGTATTTCACCATCCGCTCCACCTTACCTTTGGTTCTGGCCCTTCGTGGACGGCATGCCCGTGGCAGGAAGCCATAGTGATCGGCCAGCAGCAGGAACCCGGAGTTGAACACCATCTTCCCGTTGTTATTTTTCAGCACTGCGGCTTTCTGATTATCGACCAGCACGGTTTTCACGCTGCCGCCGAAGTAGCGGAAGGCGCGGACCAGTGACTCATAGGTATGTTCAGCATCCTGCTTTGGTGCCGCGAAGACATGGAAGCGACGTGAGAACCCCAGCGTGTTAACCGCGAAGTTAACCCTGCATCGTTGCCCGGCAACCTCAGCCTCAACTTCTCCCCAGTCATGCTGGAGCTGGTAACCGGGCTGAGTTTCGAAGCGAACCGTTTTCTTCGATGGCCGCATCTTACGTTTTGGCTGGATGTAGTAACGCAACATGGAGCGTCCGCCGGTATAACCCATCGCTTTGATTTCCGCGAGGATGACCTCGCCGTTCCAGACATTCTCAGCCAGACGCATGTCGATATAGTCCATGAACGGCCTGAGTTTGGCCTGAAGTGGTCAACAAAAACTGGCCACCGCGTTAGAGTTTTTCCAGTATCGGTTTTCTGATTCGTTTGGCGGTAACCCACCATTATATTCGTGCGGTCTTAGTGCGCTGTAATATCCAACTATATAGTCCGTTATTGCGTGAGCTGCATCGCTGAAGCTTACATAGCCCGTCGCCGGCACCCATTCGTTCTTCAGACTCCTGAAGAAGCGCTCCATTGGGCTGTTATCCCAGCAGTTTCCACGCCGACTCATACTCTGCCTGATCCGGTATCGCCACAGTAACTGCCGGAACTGCCTGCTCGTATAATGGCTGCCTTGGACGCCCTTCTAAGAGTCAAGCTGTTATCGGGATACTGTTGATCCGCCTGTTTTGATTGCGCAGTAACGTGTAAACTTCGCGGGAGATATATCGCTTTAGACAGCGTATCGCTTCCATTTTTGTATGTCCTTCGGCTACACGCCTGGCGACATATTCCTTTGTTTTTGCGTCAGTTCGTAAGCGTCCGATGGCGATGATGTGAAGTGCACTATTTGCAGCACGATCTCCACCACGATTAAGTCGGTAACGGTTCGTTTTTCCAGAAGAAACGGGGACCGGGCTGACACCACACAGTGCCGCAAATCCTGATTCTGATCTTAACCGTTGAGGATTGTCTCCGGCAGTGATCAGCAACTGTGAAGCGCTTTCGTATCCGATAGCATTACGTTTAATCAGCTCAGGTGCCAACTCGTCGACAATTGCCGCAATCATGACATCCAGATCAGCGATTTCGTCATGTAACTCGAGATAGCGTCGGGCAAGGGACTTTAATGAAATGCGATAAACGTTGGTTACATTGCGGTATTTACTGGCATCAGGTCTCCAGGAACCCAGGGTCCTGATGAGCTGCATGCGCGTCATATTTCTGAGCTGTTCACGTAATTCATCCGGGGCAGAGATAATATTTGAATGGATAATCTGGAGAGCGACTCTGCGGGCTGATATTGCTGTTTTTCGGCAAGTTTTTAATACCCGCAGGGACTCAATCATGCCATCACGCGTTTTGGGAGTAACTGTCCTGATGCCTGAGAATGCTGCATGAGCGGCACATTCAGCATCAATTGTGTCTCTTTTACCCCGTTTGCGTCGCTCCATCCGGTCTGGAGCAGTCACCTCAAGAACTTCTAACCCGGCGTTCTGAAAATAACGAAGCAAACCGGAACCATAGGTACCTGTGCACTCAACACCAATTCGCTTTAATGTCCCAAACGAGGTCATCCATGCCAGCATCTGCCGGTAACCTTGTCGTGTTGTGGAGAAATACTGAGTCCCAAGGACTTTATTGTTCTGATCTACGACAGCGGCAACGTGCAAATCTTTATGTGTATCCATGCCACCCACAACGGCAGCTTCGGTAACTTTATCAACCATGACAGAGCTCCTGTGAGGAAACAGAGTTGAATCTCCAGACAGATAACCCGGACAGGACAGTAACGAGACAAGCCGTCAGGCCCTTCTTGAGTCACGCGCATCGGTGAGGAGATGCCTCGCATGAAGGCGCTTCCGGCAACCGACGGGTCCAGGGCAGGACACAAAAGGTCGATCGCTGTGTGAGTCAGGATGCGGGAAGGTCTTCACTGCATCAGTAATCACACCAATCTGGTTAAACGGCAAACTAAGTGGTGGTAAAGACTGATATCGGCATTATTACTGTCACTATGGAACATCACTCCGGCTGGTTTACCGCGAGCTTCCCACGCCATTTCCAGCGCTTTGATGGTCAGCTTGCTGTCCGGCGAGAATGACATTGCCCAGCCCACCGGTTTCCTTGCGAACATATCGAGAACAACGGCGAGGTACGCCCAGCGTTTACCTGTCCAGATATACGTCACATCGCCGCACCACACTTGGTAGGTTCTGTCACTGCGAACTGTCGCTCAAGGTGATTCGGGATAACGATGTGTTCATGACCACCACGTTTATACCGGTGGGTAGGCTGCTGACAACTCACCAGCCCCAGTTCTTTCATAAGCCTGCCAGCAAGCCAGCGTCCCATTTTGAAGTCTCTCAGGGTTGCCATGATGGCGATACTTCTTGCGCCAGCAGAGCCGTGGCTGATGCCATGCAGTTCAAGTACCTGACTGCGTAATACAGCCCGTCTGCCGTCTGGCTTTTCAGGACGGTTTTTCCAGTATTTGTAGCTGCTGCGATGAACCCCGAACACATGGCAGAGAGTGGCCACAGGATAACGCGCCCTGAGTTTCCCGATTATCGAGAACTGTTCAGGGAGTCTGACATCAAGAGCGCGGTAGCCTTTTTTAATATGTCGTTTTCCATTTCAATGCGTTGTAGCTTTTTCTTCAGCTCACGTATTTCAATCTGTTCCGGGGTAATAGGGGAGGCTTTTGGTGTTTTTCCCTGCCGCTCATCACGTAATTGTTTCACCCATCGCGTCATTGTGGAAAGGCCGACATCCATAGCGCTGGCTGTATCTGCCTCGGTGTAGTTCTGGTCAACGACCAGTTGAGCGGATTCGCGTTTAAACTCTGCGCTGAAATTTCTTTTTTTCATTATGACACCTGTGTTGTTCTGAGGTGAGCATATCACCTCTGTTCAGGTGGCCAAATTCAGTAAACCACTTCAGTATAACGTCAAGTCGAGTGTTAAACGAATTGTAGCTTCTGTTAAGGAGGGTAAAAGAGTTGCTTTCATTGCTCACCAAAATTTAGAGTTGAGGGATGTCGTGGTATCAATGTTCAGCTCAATGCTTCCAGAACAGTCGCGCGTAATACATGGCCCATTTGGTTTTGGCATGGATACTGAGATTGAATTTATTAAGAAGCGAAACAGTGCTGACGAAGGTTATCTCGTTATTTTTCTTAATCAGCAAGACTCTTACTCATGGTTAAAACTTATCGCGGGTGATTCACCTGAAAAAGCAATTGCGTACAACTTTGACTTCATCCCTGATCTGGAGAGTGAACATGAAACTAAATGAGACGTCTGGCGTATGCGAAGATGTGCATCTAAATACATTTGTCATCGACCCGGCAACAGCCCGACGTTTTGAGTGCGTTAAAGAGATGGTTCGTAAGCAGGGGTTCAATAACATCACGGAGCCGGAAATCATTGATGCCATATTGTCTGAAATAACAGCTGCAGATGCAGCCGGAATTTTTATTGAGTACAAGTTAAAAGCCACCAAACCTTTGCTTTCTACAGATTAGGGCTTTACAGAGCTTTTTTTTATGTTTTCATATTCATAAATTAGAAAATGAGAACCAGTAAATTGAATATGATTTTAAAAGAAGAAATTGTTTTGGGTATCTACAGCTGGCTTCATATGACTCCGGTCAGCATGCTGGTAAGAAACATAACCAGCGATCAGGGAGGGGATTACGCGATCGTCCGCTTTACCGTCGATAGCCGGGGGGTCCAGATGGGGCCTAAGGCACAGGGCCAGCTTCTTTGTTCATTCGGGTTTAATGTAAAGGAATCCTGTGAGGCCGACCCAAAAGACGGTCCAGGCCTCATAAAGGCCGAAATGATGAACGGTGTTATGCAGCTGGTACCGGAATGCATTGAGCTCACAGACAGCCAAACCCAGGCAATCAGGAAAGAAGTAACTTTGTTTAACAGGGTTTGTGCTATGCAACTCCTGGGGGGGCATGGGAATGCAAGGTCTCTGTGGGAGAAAGAAATTCTTCCCCGGATGAAAGTGCGCAGACAACTACATTGAGGCAAGGCGATGAGCAAAGTGCATTGTATTAGTGGTATTACCTGGAAAAACTCCGATAGCGCGTCTTTCAAAGTATATGCCTGCATTGCTGCTGTATTCAGCCTTGGCCTGGTCACAGCTACCGTCAGGAACTATGAAATTCTACAACTGACTGTTCCGTATACCTGGTATGTTTTCTTCACTGCATTCTGGCTTCTGTTCCCGTCCTTTACGGTCTCTTTCCGGGAGCGGGAAGGGCGTCTGTTTACCTCGATGGGTTTTTACGGGTTAAAACTGGTCACTCTCGACCGCCCTGTCTCCGATGGGTACTGGCTGGTCACGATGGAGAAAAACCGTTATCGCCTCGTCAGAGTATGCCGGGACGGGCGACGCCAGCCTGTATGGCTGACGTTTAAGTCTTTACCAGAGTTTGTTTAACGATTACCGTCGCACGTTCAGGAATACGATACGGGAGACGATATGAATACTGACTTTGCCCATTACAACGAAGAGCAACTACGCAAACTCGGTGAGCTGCACAGTTTACTCCGTCACAGCGATATCGGCTCATCTTACCTTGCATCGCTCCCGGAGCCCCGTAGTGTTGAGGAGTTGAATCCGCCACAGGAAATCAATGTGACTCATTCGGTACCCGACGTCGACACCCTGGTGGATATTTACCGGCAGCAGCGGGTTGATAAAGTCCATGTCAGGGATGAGCATTATTCAACCAAAATCACCCGAAAATACCCCGGGTTCGTTGTGGTCAGAAACAATCATGATCAGGTGATGTCGCTGGTGGGTGAAATCAACCGGCTTCGTGACAAATTTGCTGATGCTGTAAAAGCTATCACTCATTACCAGGACTCCCGGTCAGAAATTCTGCACCAGGTTTACCCGTGGCTGGTGACTTTACAGGTGTCCCGTAATATCCGGATCGTTACTGAGCAAATTCGCTCCCTGGGGTTCACCTGGCAAATCCCTGTCATTCATAAATTTACCCGGCTGGAAACGGTTATCGACCGCTTACGCAGGGAGATAACTGAGCTCCAGCCGGATATCAGTCTGACAAAACAGGATGTTGAACGGCTGAAACAGGAACGAACCGAAGAAATCATGATGCTGTCGTTGCTCAATGATGAAGTGAGTCATGACGATGAAAATTTGAGAAAATTTCGGCTTATCCGGGAAAGTAACTTTCCGGCTGTTAACGTCAATATCCGGTACACCAGTCCTGAAGATCCAGATGATGTTCATGGGCCGTACAAACTCAACTTTCGCGCGCCTTTACCATTAATTTTGTTCAGCGAACCGGGCCGGTTTAATCCGTTAAAAAATTACGTAAAAGGTGAAAGGCAGAAGCGCGGCGATTTTAATGAAAAATATCGTTCTGTCCTGCCCCGTATAGGGCTGGTGGAAGTCATCAGGGAGTCAAAATGAGCCGGATTTTAACCGGGATTTGTGAAGCTGATCCGGCCAGGAGGTTATACAAAGTGGCCGTCAGTAGGGGAAACACTTTTCTGTCTGCAAAAGAACGTTTTCGTGTACAGGTCTGTTTCAAAAATGCCATAACACATCCAGATGAAGATCGGCTGCTGGCCGAGCTGTTGACTGTTCATCACTTCCTGGCTGACACCTCTATTTTATGGCATATGGAGCAAAAAACTTATGCATGCACCACGACATGGGCCACCACGTCCACATGGCTGCCAGAGATATATCAGCGTCAGGCCAGCACGCCCAATGTGGTAAAGATTATCAAATTTATGCACGCCCGGTTTCCAGGCCTTAAAACGGTTGCAGAAACAAATGAGCAGGGTTACGAACAGGCGCTTACCAGTGTGGATTTTGAAATTCCTTACTGGCCGGTGCTGCCGAAATTCGAATCTGATATAGGAACGATACAGGTAACGATTGCCGGGATGATCCGTTACGCAGAAACGATGAGCAATAAAGATTGTAAAACCCCTCTCGACTTAATGATAAAAAGTTTTAAGTCAGGGTTGATCCCGATAGAGAAAATGCCGTTGAGTAAGACTGAAAGGCTTATGCCTCTGAATATCAACACCGCTGGTAAGATATTTACACACGCGACATGGCCGAGATGTCGTTACATTTTCGTACCGGATGAGGCGGGAGTAATGAAACTGGTTAACGTGGTCAAATTAAGATTAAAGCCTCTGGAGGAAAAATGACTTACGCTATTTTCTTGTTAGTAACTGCTGTTTGTGCATTCGGATTAAATTATCTGACAAACAAAATCTGTTCCGGTACGGGTATGATTAACCAGAGTGGAGGCTCTAATGTACACGCCTTACGGTGTATCACATCGTTCCTCCTTCTCCTTGTCTCACTCTGGCTTCCTGTCAAACCTGCCGTGATCAATCTGGCAGTAGAGTTTGCTGCACTGGTGAATTTCATTGCATCTGTCACTCTCTATACCGTTGCAAATTTCCGGGCAAAACGGAGATTAAAAAAACAAAGAAAAGAAGAAAAAGCTGCTCAAAAAGGATAATCCATGATATCGCCTCTCATTTTCATTCGTGAGACGCACCAGAACTGATTCAGGCACAGGGTAACATATTTTCAGGTTTCCTGGCTGCCTTCACAATTATTCCGAAGCAGGGAGCAATGTCAGCCGTTTTTAAATATCATCCGGAGTTTTCATGAATAATAAAAGAACGATTACCACTCGAGAGCAGATTAAAATTAATGGGGAAATTCGTGAGAGAACAGCAACCCATATTGTTACCGGTGCTCATGGGTACGAAACCCTTTGCATAAGTGGTTATATTGTCGAACATAACGAGATGGGTGAGGTTATCCATAACAGCGAAAAGTTAGCGGAAGATTTGTTACCTGTTACCTGCCCCACATGCAGGGTCATTTGGTATCACACCCATGAATTTACACTCGATGATTTTGACAGTCTTTCAGGAAAAGGGGATTTTGTTGTGACAGATTTGAAAGAACTGAATATCTGAAAAGTTCATAAGTGACCAGCGCTCAGAAACATGTTGCTGAGTGCTGGCGTTTCTCTCAGTAAAATCTATATGTCGTCCAGATGATTACGCATAAAGCTTACCATGGCTTTTTCACTGGCAAGATATCCACGGATATAACGGAAGACCATCTTTGGATCAGACCAGTTCCCCATCTCGGTAATCTTTTCCAGGGAGTACCCGGCCTTAAACAGCTCTATGGCTCCCCCCACACGCACACTGTGTCCTGTCCATGTCCGGTACCGCCCGGACTGTCGGTTACTGTCGCTGACCTTCCCGGCAATCCCCCAGAGGCGTGCAAATGCCTGGTTCAGTGAATTAGAGGACAGCATTCCAACATCTTCCCGTGATACCTTTGATTCATTCTGTAACTGCGTCAGTAACCCCTCACTGAATCCTGCTTTGACCAGCATCCTGTCTATGGATTTACCCCGGGATAGCTTACTGCTGGTGGACGGGAAATATCGGTTCGTATGGATGTTTACAGGCTGAAAAAGAAAACGGTGCCCGAAGGTTTCGGTATCGGTGTATTCCACCGTCTCAATCAACCGTCTGACATGCTGACTGCATTGTGGTGAGAGCTGAAATGTCAGGTTACTTGAAAGGCTTGTCTTGGTCCGCATGACATCCAGAAGGTAACAGGACGTGTCATTTTGCCATTTCAGGTCGCCGGTTTTAATCCTTC
Organism: Klebsiella sp. K47; assembly: GCF_051858335.1. Classification (NCBI taxonomy): domain Bacteria; kingdom Pseudomonadati; phylum Pseudomonadota; class Gammaproteobacteria; order Enterobacterales; family Enterobacteriaceae; genus Klebsiella; species Klebsiella sp. K47. Next base: position 5,613 of record NZ_JBPYUI010000037.1, on the reverse strand, counting down.
GAATTTCCACGTTACGCAGCAGGGTTTCAAACCCAACCCATATCATTGCAAGGTCCCGTATGTCTCTCAGGTCGTCGCTTTTATGCAGCGACCGGCGAAGAATATTGAGATCGGATATAAGAAATGGAAGGGCCTGACCGGTGACGATTTTTTTCTCATTCTCCCGCGCCCGCCATACCTGAACCAGTGCTTTTATCAGAACGTTGCGGAAGTCTGGAAAACCCAGGCTGCTGTTAACGCTTGAAAGGCATGCAATAAAATGAGAGATAGTCGCCATTTTAACGGATCCATTCAGCCCATTAATATAGCGCTCGACATCAACCGCTGTGACCGGGAAGGGGGTCAGACCGTGCCTGGCGCACCATGCAGACCAGACACTCGTGACCCTTAACTGACTTCTGGCCGTATTGTACCGGCGAAACCGCAACAGCTTGAGTGCATCCAGAGCACTTATGTCATCGGTTCGTGAGATAGCAACCAGTTTGGTTTTATCTGTCATGGGAAGATCTCATGTCTTTTCACTGATACTGTTTTTATAACCAGTATAGTAACATTGTTTTTTTTCAAATCCAGGCAGAACGTGAATTAATCAAATGGCTTCTCTTGCCTGTGCGTGGAACTTCGTTTACTGTTTTCGAAAATAGCCAGTGTTTTTGAACATGCCCCGGAGCGTCGTTGTTGAAAAGCCCAAATGCGCACAGTAGCCTGAGAGAAACCTATCTCCTGAAGTTCAGAAAGTGCAGTACGACTGAAACCCTTGACCGAGTGTTTGAGCGTATCCTGGATAAATTAAATGATGAAGGTGGGGATATGAATAAGATAACCAGCCTGAACGGAGCTTATGATCACCGCAGGGCTGAGATCTACATGAAAAAAAACTATGACAAAATACCTGCTTCCGTGTGGCATCTCATCCCCGATGAGATATGAATAATGTAATTAGACGCTGTTATTCCAGGTTTGATAAAAACGGATGATGTAGAATTCCTTTACTCATTTTTAACGAGGAATATACATGCGACGTAATGCACAAAAATGGATCCCGTTTGGATTTGATACGGATTCAAATAAAATTGTTGATATCGCCAGCGTTGAAAATGGGCTTTCGTGTAACTGTATCTGCCTCATCTGTGGGACCTCCCTGATTGCCAAACAGGGTCAAAATAAAAAATGGCATTTTAGCCACAGCACAGAAGTAAAAGGGGTTTGTAGTGAGCTCACACTACAACATATAAAAAAATACATAAAGGTGAAAATACAGGAAAAAAAATACCTTGCTCTCCCTCATCTTCTGCAGGGTAAGGAGAAAGGGATAGTTAACCTCAAAAATCTCGCTGGTGGTGGGATTGTTTGTGGCCTTAATGCTGACCTCACAGGGATATGTAACGATACGACAATCGGGATATTTATTAATGATACGTCGGAGGATATCCAGCCAAATCCAGACCTGTTAGCGCAAACAGACCAGCTGGCGCTGGTGGAGATCGATGCCGTTCGGATTGAAAGTATCATCGCTCCATATCGTGAGAATGGGGAAGGCATAAAGATGATGGATGCGATAGAAAAGTTACTTTTCACCTCAGATGAAGCCAAGCGGTGGATCTACCATCCCTTAATGCAGACAGCACCACCACATACTTTACATCAGTACAAACGCCACCTGAATGCCAGCGGCAACCAGCTGCTTTCTATGATTCCGGTAGATCTACCCATGAATATGAATTCGTTGCCTCTGGCACCTGCACAGCAATGGCAACATTTACGATGGACAATAGAAATACTCGCTAAACTTACCCGGCCGGATATACCTTCAGGGAGTACCGTTTTTGATGAACTGGTATCCTATGCACCGAGGATGCTGGATTCCTGGGAATCTATAAACGTACCCGCGTATGAACGTTGGTACGATTATCACATCAGTAAAAGGGGAGAGGGAGGACTGAATGAGGCGGAGCAGGAATACATTAGCTTCATAGTTAAAATCGCGAACTGGAACGTGTCTATACATAACTTACCAGAGTTTGATCGCGAGAGAGCTTTCCATGATTGGTTTCTCACTCATGATCCCAATAAGTGATCTTCTCAATCTGCGTCCGGTATCTTTTCCTAAGCCGAGGATGTAGATAGTAAAGCAGTTTCTCCGCAGTAGGTTTTCCACAGGATAGATCCAATAACTGATCCATAAAGGATCCAGAGAGTACCAAAAAGATCCCGGATCGCTGGAGGCCCTGTGCCGCTTGGCTTGGAAGGTGATCGGTGTCTATTGTATGCTACGAAATGTCTACTGTAATCTACAAACAGTCTACTGAATGCTATATATTGTCTATTGTGCGCTATAAAAGTGTCTACTGTATGCTATATTTTTGATGGTTATTCAAAACTTAGGGGTTAAGGGAAATGTCTAACAAAATCAATGAGTCATACCTAAATGTAGAAGAAATAAATCAGACTACTGGTGAAGTTATCACACTTTCTTCCACATCGGAGACCAGTGTACAGACAGTTCCTCTGATGCGTTTGGGGGTCTTTGTTCCAACATTAAAGTCGACGAATAAAGCGATCGCTAAGAAAAGCAATGTCGGATCAAACATCAACGCGTCAGACGATCTTAGGCATCTGGAGCTAGCCAAATCCGAAGGGTTTGAAAGGATTACCATTTCAGGTCCAAGGCTAGACATGGATACGGATTTCAAGGTTTGGACAGGAATCATATCGGTACTGACCGATAATGAACTCGAGTCTAACGAGGATGGGACTATCTCGATCCGATTTACTGAGTTTGCTATGCGATGTGGTTTTTCTCGTGGACGTCTGAAGGCTGAATTTCGGGAAAAAATCAAAGATTCGCTCAGGAAACTGATGTCTAATGTTGTTGAATTCTCCAAGGACAGAGGCACAAACATTGAAGTCACTAAATTTGTTCAGCTCATTGGTGAGTCAACCGTGGACATTGGTAATGACAAAGTTATCCTCACTCCGTCGAAAACGCTTAAGGATCTGTATGTTGGTGAATACAAGATCCTGCTTAAGCTGAGAGCCCTTAAAGCCCTTGCAAGGAAAGAGTCAGCCCAGGCCCTTTATACGTTCATTGAGGCTCTGCCACCTAATCCGATCCCTGTCAGCATTGAGAGGTTCAGGAAGCGTTTGTCCCTCACTTCCAGACCCGCTCTTCAGAATTCAACGGTAAGAAAAGCACTTAAGCAACTGGAGGACATTGGATACCTTGAATACCAGGAGCTTAAGGAAGGCAACAAGATAGCGTTTCAAATCATCAAGAGAAATCCCTCCCTGAAGTAGAAAGTCCTCCGACAATCGCTCTGAGGGGGCTTACGGGCCCTCTTCAGTCGAACCCGGGGATTGTTCTCTACAAAGTGCTATCGGATTGTACGTTAAACACACCAAAAGTAACGCTGACATGTCGTAACACCTTCCAACTTCAGTGAAAGTTTTTGAAAACGTAGTGGCTCAGCTGAAACTGCCGGTGAATTTCACATCAGGTTCCTAAGAAGGAAAGTAACTTTTCTTTTTTGCCATGATGCATGAGCTTGTCTTCTGTTGCCTGTTTTGTAAATTCGTCTGGTAGAAAGTCTACTGTACGCGACATGCGAACCGCGATTAGCCCTACGGAATACAAATGTCTACTGTATGCGATATTTGAATGCTGTTGGTAAAAGCAGGTGGCCGTTAAAGACAGATGTCTATTGTACGCTACAAGTATCTCAATCTGGGGTGTGCTGCCGGGTGACGATCTACTGTATGCGGCACCCGGTTGAATGTTCGATCAGGTCCGCATTTATCGGTGGTGTATTGTATATGTCTACTGTATGCGGCCATTCACGCTATAGGGTATGAGCTGGTGGATAATGGCCTATCGTATTTCAATACTGCCATGGCTACAGAACAGGGGCGTTTTAATGATTGCGATCGCATATTGTCTACAGTATGCGACATGCGTCACAACCGGACACCGGTATACGTTTGCTGTTCTACAAGGACGATGAGAGGAGTTCTGACGTAGACCCGGATTATAGCGGCATGCATAACTACACCACGTATGAAGTACATGTGCGCTATGTAGAACTACCGCAGCATGAGCATGAAAATCATCATCACGATAAGGAGGGCACGGCAAGTGATGTTCTGGAACCAAAAAAAGAAAGAGAAAGCAGCAACCGGCAATGAAAAAAAGCGCTTCGATCACCTGCTTTCGGTGGCCGAGAAATTACCTGTCATGACGCTGCCTGATCTCATTCGCGCTATCGTGCGACCAGTACAGAGTGATTTCTTGCTGGCGGTAGCCGAGGAAGGAACAGATGCCCGACCAAATATGACCCCTGAAAAGTTCTTCTTTGAAGGGCTTATCCATGTGAAATCGTATGAAAAGATGAAAGAACATGAGATGGACGGCGCTGATTACCCGTTGTCACTGGCAAGTGATATGGTGCTGCCGTGGCCTTGGAGCCTACAACGCTTTATCAATAACGTTTCACGTATTGGAAGCTATAAGGGGAAGCCGTGGAAGCAGGATAATAGCAATCATTATGTTGAGCTATGGTTGCCCTGGCGTATTGGCTTTGTGGGTGGCGGAAATCATTCAATAACGGCTGGCATTCTGGCCGGAGAAGGGACGCTAATCCCTGAGCACGTTTACGATATGTCCTGGCTGTTTGAGCTGGTCCGAACGGACGGTAATCACTGGTTTGTTGACGATCATAAAGTCGAAGCGGTTAAGTCGGGGCGTTCAGCTGCGGTGTTTGAGATAGGGCGGCTATTAGTGGAAGGAGCTTAAGAATTTTGCTCGAACTGCTTGCTGAAGACGTTTACGTCACGATGATCCCTGTTAAGCCTGTGGCTAAGAATCTATGTCTACTGTATGCGACAATCACCGCATATCGGTTATGCCCAAATAGGGGAAGGTCTATTGTATGCGATACCGGGCTATGGTTGATCAGTGCTGGAGGCTACCTATTCGTGTCTACTGTATGCGACGGCCAACTCAAGTGGATATGCGCTAGTGGGAGAACGGTCTACTGTATTCGACGTGCCGTTAAATGGCCGTTCCTCGCCGGTTATGCAGGTTATGAACAACTGGTGTCTACTGTATACGCCAAGCCACGCACCGGTAGGTGCTGACAGGCAATGGTCTACTGTATTCGACGCCCGGTTAAATGGCCGAGAATCACTGGTTCTGCCAGGTATGAACAACGGGTGTCTACTGGATGCGACAAGCGAGACACCGGACCGATGTTGAAGGCAATGGTCTACTGTATGCGACGTGCGCTGAAATAGCCGATCCTTGCCGGTTATGCAGGTTACGAACAACTCTGGTGTCTACTGCATACGCCAACCCACGCACCGGTACGTGCTGACAGGCAATAGTCTATTGTATTCGATGCCCGGTTAAATGGCCGGGCATCGCCGGTTCTGCCGGGCAGGAACAACGGGTGTCTACTGTAGGCGACAACCCACGTACCGGATAGGTTCTGAAAGGTAATGGTCTACTGTATGCGACGTGCGGTTGAATGGCCAGGCATAGCCGGTTATGCCTGGCAGGAACTACGGGTGTCTACTGGATGCGACAACCCACACACCGGGTAGGTGCTGAAGGCAATG